>NZ_JBFUAB010000021.1:0-149694 GCF_056406535.1 Roseateles sp. P1_C1_2 | reverse complement strand
CGGCCGTGGTCATCTCGGCCAGCGGCATGGCCACCGGCGGCCGGGTGCTGAACTACATCGAGACGCTCGCGCCGCAAGCCCGCCACCACATCGCCTTCCCCGGCTTCCAGGCCGGGGGCACGCGCGGCGCGCGCATGGTGGGGGGCGAACGCGAGGTCAAGATCCGCGGCCACTGGGTGCCGGTGAATGCCGAGATCAGCCACCTGGATGGCCTGTCCGGCCATGCCGATGCCGACGGGCTGTTGCAGTGGCTGCGTGCCCTGCCCCGCCGCCCCGAGCAGGTCTATGTCGTCCACGGCGAGCCGGCGGCCGCCGACGCGCTGCGCGGCCGCATCCAGGACGAACTCGGCTGGGCGGTGCGCGTGCCCCAACACGGCGAGACCGTCGACTGGTGATGAGCGGCCTGGGCGAGGCATTTGGCGTCTCTGACGCGCTGATCTTCGGGTTGGCTGCCGCGCTGGGCAGCGGCCTGCTGATCGGGCTGGAGCGCGAGCGCCACAAGCGCCGCGGAGCCCACCGCGAACCCGCCGGTCTGCGCACCTTCACGCTGGCCTCGATGAGCGGCGCGCTCGCCCAGGCCCTGCAACTGCCCGGCCTGGTGGCGGTGGGCGCCCTCGCCATCACGGCGCTCGCTGCCATGGCCTTGTTGCGCAGCCGCGATCGCGAACCCGGGCTGACGACGGAGATCGCGCTGCTGGTGACCTATCTGATCGGTGCGCTGTGCGTGACGGCGCCGCTGCTGGGCTCGCCCGCCGCGGTGGTGCTGACAGCCCTGCTGGCCGCGCGCACCCGGCTGCACCGCTTCGCCACCCAGGTGCTGCGCGAGGAGGAACTGCACGATGGCCTGCTGCTCGGCGCGTTGGCCCTCGTGGTGCTGCCGCTGATGCCGCAGCAACCCCTGCCCTGGCTGGCCGGCATGAAGATGAATTCCCTGCTCGGACTGATGCTGCTGATGCTCGTGCTGCAGGCGGCCGGCCATGTCGCGCTGCGCCTGGCCGGGCCGCAGACGGGCTTGGCGCTGTCGGGCCTGATGTCGGGCCTTGTGTCCAGCACGGCCACCATCGCTGCCATGGGTGCCCGCGCGCGCAACACGCCGGGCCTGGCGCTGGCCTGCGCGGCGGGGGCGGTGCTGTCCACCTGTGCAACCTGGCTGCAGGCCCAGGCCATGTTGTTCGCGATGGCGCCCGAGGCTGCGCTGGCGGCGCTGCCGGTTTCGCTGCTGGGCATGGCCTTGTGCGGCGGGTTGGGCTGGCTGTTGGCGCGGCGCTCGCGGCGGGCCGAGCCCGCTGGCCAGGCGGCCGGCCCGAGTGACCATCGCGGGCCGCTGCGCCTGCGTGAAGCGCTGATCCTGTCTCTCATCCTCAGCGCCGTGGCCGTGGCAGTGAGCTGGGCGCGCGAGCACTTCGGCAGCACGGGGCTGTACGGTGCCGTCGCGCTCGCCGCCTTCGCGGACGTGCACGCACCCATCGCCTCGCTGGCCGGCCTGCAGGCCGCCGCCAGCATCAGCACCGACCAGGCGCTGCGGGGCCTGCTGCTGGCCTTTGCCTGCAACAGCGGCACGCGCGGCATCACGGCCGTCGCGGCGGGCGGCTGGCGCTTCGCGCGCTTCGTCATCCCGGCCCTGGTCCTGCCGCTGCTGCTCGGCGGCGGCCTCGTGGCCCTGCTGTACGGAACCGGCGCATGACCGCCAACATGGCCATCGCGCCCGCCGATGTCGACTTCTCCGACCCCGATGCGCCGGCCTCGCCCGCCTTCGGCGACGTCTATCACTCCCGCGCCGGCGCGCTGGCGCAAGCCCGCCATGTCTTCGTCGCCGGCAGCGGCCTGCCCGGCCGCTGGCAGGGCCGCGAACGCTTTGTCGTGCTGGAGACGGGCTTCGGCCTGGGCAACAACTTCCTGGCGACCTGGGACGCCTGGCGGCAAGACCCGGCACGCTGCGAACGCCTGGTCTTTGTCAGCGTCGAGAAACACCCGCTGCGCCGTGAGGATCTGGCTCGCGCCCACGCGGCCAGCCCGCTGGTGGACCTGGCCAGCCAGCTCATCGCCCGGTGGCCGCCGCTCACGGCCGGCCTGCACGCGCTGAGCTTCGAAGGCGGCCGCGTCGAGCTGCTGCTGGGCCTGGGCGAAGCGCGCGAACTGCTGCGTGAACTCGTCCTGCAGGCCGATGCCCTCTACCTCGACGGCTTCGCGCCCCTGCGCAACCCGGAGCTCTGGGACGAGTGGCTGCTGAAAAGCCTGTCCCGCCACGCCGTGCCCGGCACGACGGCCGCGACATGGAGCATCAACCGTCCGATGCGCCGGGCGCTGGTCTCGCTGGGCTTCGAGGTCGAGCTGGCACCGGGCTTTGCCAACAAGCCGGAGATGACCGTCGCCCGTTTCGCGCCTCGGCACCAGCCGCAGCGACCAGCGGGTCGCGAACCGCTCGCGCCCGGCGCGCGCCGCGCCGTCATCGTCGGTGCCGGCCTCGCGGGCGCAGCCTGCGCGCTGGCCCTGGCCCGCCAGGGCGTGGCCTGCACCGTCATCGAGGCCTTGCCCGGCCCCGCCCAGGCCAGCTCGGGCAACCCGGCCGGCCTCTTCCACGGCACCCTCAACCCGGACGACGGCCCCCATGCCCGCTTCAACCGCGCCGCCGCCCTGGCCACGCAGGCCCTGCTGGCCGAGCTCGCCCTGCCCCATCAGAGCGGCCTGCTGAGGCTGGAAACACGGCTGCCGTTGGCCGCCATGCAGGGCGCCCCCGGCTATGTCGAGGCCCTGTCCGCTGAAAGCGCCTCGGCGCTGGCAGGTACCGGCCTCGCCCACCCGGCCTGGTTCTACCCCGGCGGCGGCGCCCAGGATCCGGCGGCCTACACACGCGCCATGCTGGCCGCCAGCGCCGCCGACCTGCGGCCGGGCCGCAGCGTGGCCGCGCTTGAAGCCGCGGCCGATGGCTGGCGCCTGCTGGATGCCGACGGCCATCTCATCGATACGACGCCTCTCGTCGTGCTGGCCGGCGGGCATGGCCAGTTGCCGCTGCTCGGCGAGCTGGCCACCGAGCTGACCGTGCAGCGCGGCCAGCTGACCCACCTGCCCGATGCGCCCTGGTGCCCCGCCGTTCCGATCGCCGGCGACGGCTACGCCCTGGCCGATGGCCGCGGCGGCCTGTGGTGTGGCGCGACCGCGCAGGATGGCGACCTCGACCCCGCGCTGCGGGAGGCCGACCAGGCCGACAACCTCGCCCGCTACGCCCGCCTCGCCGGCTTGGCCACGCCGCCCGAAGCAGCGCTTGCCGGCCGTGTGGCCTGGCGCCTCATCGCGCCGGACCGCCTGCCGCTGATCGGCGGCCTGGCCCTGCCCAGCGCACCGGCGGCCGAGCAACTGCGGCTACAGGCGCGCCAGCCCGGCCTCATCGTCTGCACGGCCTTTGCGTCGCGCGGCATCAGCTGGGCGGCCCTGGCCGGGCGCCTCGTTGCCGCCCTGGCCCTGGGTTCGCCGCGACCGCTGGAGGCCGACCTGCTGGATGCCGTCGACCCGCTGCGCTTCGCGTTGCGCCAGCGACGCAGGCCCGGCCGTTGATCGCCGGGTTCAAGCAACTATTGCCGCTTCCTCCCCCATATCGCTCTTCCACCCCAGCGGGGCGGGCGGCACACTGCGCCGTTGACCCGGCCTGGCCGGTGTTCCTTCCTTTCTCTGATGGAGACGACGGCATGAGCGGTTCGCAGCGGTTGAAGTTGGCTCTGGGCGTGGTGCTCGGCGTGGTGACCCTCGGTGTCGGCGTGGCGCTGTCCGGTCTGGGCGACAACGCCGCTTCGGCCAAGGGCTGGCTGTATGCGGTGCTGGCGCTCAGCTGGGTGGCGGGCCTGTTCGGGCTGCTGACCGGTGGCGGCGCGGGCGGCAGCCTGCATGCGGCCACCGAGGCGGCCGAAGCGCTGGCTCGTTTCGACCTGACCCACCCCATTCCGCGCGGCGGCAGTGGCGACGTCGGCCGCCTGCTCGGCGCGCTGGACGACACCCAGCAGGCGCTGCAAAAGCTCATCGGCAAGGTGCGTGAGGCCGCCGACAGCATCGGCACGGCCAGCGCAGAGATCGCCACCGGCAACCTCGACCTGAGCCAGCGCACCGAACAGACGGCGAGCAATCTGCAGAACGCCGCTTCGTCCATGTCCGAGCTGACCGGCACGGTCAAGCAGACGGCCGACGCGGCCATGACGGCCAACCAGCTCGCCAGCTCGGCCGCTTCGGTGGCCCAGCGCGGTGGCGACGCCGTCTCCCAGGTCGTCGCGACCATGGACCAGATCAGCCACAGCTCGCGCAAGATCAACGAGATCATCGGCACCATCGACGGCATCGCCTTCCAGACCAACATCCTGGCGCTGAACGCCGCGGTGGAAGCCGCCCGTGCCGGCGAGCAGGGCCGCGGCTTCGCCGTCGTGGCCGGCGAGGTGCGCCTGCTGGCCCAGCGCAGCGCCGAGGCGGCCAAGGAGATCAAGAGCCTCATCAGCGCCAGCGTCGAGCGCGTGGACTCCGGCACCCAGCAGGTGCAGGACGCCGGCGCGACGATGACCGAGATCGTCGCCAGCGTGCAGCGCGTGACCGACATCATTGGCGAGATCAGCGCCGCGGCGCGCGAGCAGAGCGAGGGCATCGCCGTCGTCAACGGCTCCGTCGTGCAGCTTGACCAGATGACGCAGCAGAACGCGGCCCTGGTGGAGGAATCCGCCGCCGCCGCCGAAAGCCTGCGCGAGCAGTCGGCCCGCATGGCCGAGGCCATCAGCGTGTTCAAGCTCAGCGGCGGCAGCGCCCATCGCCCGGCAGCGCCCAGGGCGCCGGCCGCGCACCGGCCCGCGCCGGCCAAGCCGGCGGCCAAGGCTGCGGCGCCCAAGCCGACCGCCAGCCCCAGGCCGGCCGCCACGCCGGCGGCCAAATCGGCACCCGCCGCCGCACCGCGTTCGGCCCCGGCCCCCGCGCCGGCAAAGGACGACGGCGACTGGGAAACGTTCTGACGCGCGCCCAGTCGCGCCACTGAACCGGAGCCGGGCCCTGCCCGGCTCTTTGTTTTTTGGAATCAGGGTCCACCCGTCCCTGGTTTGTGGGCAGGGCCCCCGCGCCCTGGCGTGGCGTTGCGGCCCGCCCCTGCGGAGCCGGCTTTTTCCTGTTGCGTCGGTACGCCAACCGGGGATGTCCCCGTCCTCCCGATGGCCTGGTGTGAGCAAAGTGATGGCAGCGCCGCACCGGCGCGCCCCAGCGGCTGACCCGCCGCGCACTCCAACAAACCAGGAGCCTCCGATGTTTCGCCCGATCTTTCGCCTTGCGCTGCTGAGCGCGGCACTCACGGCCACCTTGGCCCAGGCCCAGTCCGAACGTACCGACGCCAACTCCCTGAAAAGCCGCGCCGAAGGCCATGTGCGCCAATTCCCTGGCCTCAGCCTGCACGGCAATGAGCACAGCTACAGCGTGCGCGACATCGTCGTCGACAGCGATGGCGGCAGCCATGTGCGCCTGGACCGCAGCGTGGCGGGCCTGCGCGTCATCGGCGGCGACCTGATCGTGCAGACCGACCGTTTCGGCACCTTGCGCGCCATGCACCACAACCTGCGCTGGCGCCTGGACATCGACACCAAACCCGCGCTGAATGGCCCGCGCGCCGCGATGGCCGCGCTGCGCACGATGGAGGGCGATGCCGGCAAGCCTGAACTCGTCATCTATGCCCGCGACCAGGCGCCCACCCTGGCTTGGGACGTGCCTGTGTCTGGCGAGAGCGCCGATGGCACGCCGTTCGAGAAGCATGTGATCGTCGACGCTGCTGATGGCCGCCAACTCGACGCCTGGGACGACATCCACACCGCGGCCGCCAACGGCACGGGCAAGACGCTGTACAGCGGCAACGTGGCGCTGACGACCAACAGCATCAGCGGCGGCTACGAGCTGCGCGACCCCAGTCGCGGCGGCACCTACACGATCAATCTGAGCAACCGCAAGAGCGGCGGCAGCGTCATGACCGACGCCGACAACACCTGGGGCAACAACGCGACCAGCGACGCCGCCAGTGCCGGGGCCGACGCCCAGTACGGCACGGCCATGACCTGGGATTACTACAAGAACGTGCATGGCCGCAACGGCATCGCCAATGACGGCAAGGGCGCCTACAACCGTGTCCACTACGGCCGCAGCTATGCCAATGCCTATTGGTCGGACTCGTGCTTCTGCATGACCTATGGCGATGGCGACGGCACGAGCATCAAGCCGCTGGTGTCCCTGGACGTGGCCGGCCACGAGATGAGCCATGGCGTCACCAGCCGCACGGCCAACCTGACCTACTCCGGTGAGTCCGGTGGCCTCAACGAGGCGACCTCCGACATCTTCGGCACCATGGTCGAGTTCTACGCCGGCAACGCCACCGATGCGGGCGACTACCTGATCGGCGAGAAGATCATGATTGGCGGCGGCTCGCTGCGCAGCATGGTCAAGCCCAGCGTCGATGGCGCTTCGGCCGACTGCTGGTACTCCGGCGTGGGCAACCTCAATGTGCACTACAGCTCGGGCGTGGCCAACCACTTCTTCTTCCTGCTGGCCGAGGGCACCAACAGCAGCTACGGCAAGAGCCCGACCTGCGTGGCCGGCAACACGCGCGTCGCCACCGGCACGGGCACGCTGGCCGGCATCGGCCGGGACAAGGCCGCCAAGATCTGGTACCGGGCGCTGACGACGAAGTTCACGTCGTCCACCACCTATGCCGGCGCACGCAGCGGCACCATCGCGGCCGCCAACGAGCTCTATGGCAGCGGCAGTGCCGAGGCGACCGCAGTGGCTGCCACCTGGAGCGCCGTCGGCCGCAACTAAGGCGCTTCTCGGTCTTCAGACGGGGCACCTGCGGGTGCCCTTTTTCGTTGCGTGTAACTGGCCTTGCGGCCGCGCGCGGGGTACCAGACCTCACGCTCCACCCAATGGGCCAGCCGGCCGGCACGGTCGCCGCGTTGCTCGCGCAGCCAGGCCAGCGCGGCCTCGTCGAGCACATAGACGCCATCGCCCTCCTCGCGCAATGCATCGGGCTGGCGGCGACGGATCGAGGCCACCGGCATCGCCCCGCCCAAGGCCGTGGCGAGGTCGGCCAGCGCGATCCAGCGCTGCCGCTCGATGTCGTCGTCCAGCACGCGGACGCGGTGGCCCTTGAACTGGTAGAAGCGGCCCTGCACCGGCCGGAAGGCCAGGTGGCGCAGCGCACGGCCCAGTGTTTCGCCGAGTGCGATGAGGTCGCCGGAGAAGGCGCGCGCCCACAGCATCAGCGCGAGCAGCAGGCCGGTCCAGCCCGAGAACCACCACAGCGGCACGGACACCGCCGTGCAGACGACGAAGCGCAGCAGCAGGCTGCGCCACCAGTGGTGCTTCTCGTGGTCCTCGGCGTCGAAACCGGCGCCGCCGCCGCGCGGCATGGTCAGAACTTCAGCGTCTTCACGCCCTCGGCGCCGCCGAGCAGGCAGACCTGGGCCTTGTGGCGCGCGAACACGCCGACGGTGACGACGCCGGGCCATTGGCTGACCTCGGCCTCGAAGGCCAGCGGGTCGGCGATGGCCAGGCCCGTCACGTCGAGGATGTGGCCGCCGTTGTCGGTGACGACACCGGCACGCAGCCGCGCCGCGCCGCCGAGGCGGGCAAAGCGCCGCGTCAGCTGGGCCGCGGCCATGGGGATGATCTCGACGGGCAGCGGGAACTTGCCCAGGGTCTGCACGAGCTTGGATTCGTCGGCGATGCAGACGAACTGGTCGGCCAGGTCGGCGACGATCTTCTCGCGCGTCAGCGCGGCGCCGCCGCCCTTGACCATGAAGCCGCGGCCGTCGATCTCGTCGGCGCCGTCGATGTAGACGGCCAGGCGCTCGACCTCGGTCGCGTCCAGCACCGGGATGCCATGCTTGAGGAGGCGCTGCGTCGAACGCTCCGAACTGGAGACGGCCCCGGGAATGGCGATGCCGCTGGCCGCAAGAGCATCGATGAAGCAATCCACCGTGGAGCCGGTGCCGACGCCGAGGATCTGGCCGGCGGGGACATAGTCCAGGGCCGCGCGGCCGACGAGTTGCTTGAGCTGGTCTTGATTCATGGGCCAGCATTGTCCGGGATAGCCGCGGCGGACCGCGACCATCCCGGTCCGGCTTACTTCATCGTGACGCGCTTGGCCGCCGAGTCGGTGGCCAGCTGGCTCTTGCCATCCAGGGACGTGAAGCGGTACTCGACCACGTCACCCTTCTTCAGGCCACCGACCGTGTAGCGGCTGGCCGAGCCGTCCTGGCGCATCCGCACGGTCTGGGTTTCGCCGCCGTTGACCGTGTAGTGCACGTCCACCCAACCCGTCGCCGTCGCGGCGAGTTCGAGGGTGCTGGCACCGGTTTGCGCCGAGGCCGTCGGCACCGCCGTCGTCTTGGCCATCGCCGGTGCGCTGACCGCCAGCGGGGCCACGCCGGCCACACCCGAGTCCCAGATGATGTCGTCGAAGGCCATCTGGAAAGGTGCGCCCGGGTTGGAGCCGTCCACGCTGAGGAACTCGAACAGCGAGTTCATGGACTGCAGCGCGACCAGCGGGCCGGCGATCTCGGCCACCGGGATGGTGGCCGTGCCCCACTCGCCGTTGCGCACCAGGCCATAGGCGGTGGTGTTGGCGGGGAAGGTCACCCAGCTGTGGTTGGTGTAGGTGTCCAGGATGCCGATCTTGAACGCGACATTGGCGGGCGCCTTGATCTTCAGCTTGATGTTGCCGTTGCGGAAACCGCTCATGTCGTGCGCCTGGCGCGACTGGACCGCGCCGCCGAACCACTGCCCCGGCGCGAAGTAGTTCAAGGCCAGCACATTGGACCCTTCGAACGGCGGGATGTTGCCGCCGCTCATGGAGCCGTTGTTCCAGATGAAGAAGTCCGCCGACGTGCCGAGCGCCTGGCCGTTGTTGACCGGCGTGTTGTCGGTGAACACACCGAACTTGCCGGCTTCCGGCGTGATGCCGACGCCCAGCTTCACCTCACCCTTGCCATCCAGTTCGTAGACGCGCACGTAGTCGACGTACATCGTGGCGGGCAGCGGCGCGGTGATCTGCGCCGGCGTGGCAGCGGGCGTGAAGTTGCCGCCCACGGCCATGTTCATCAGCAGGTAGAACGGCTCCTGCAGCGCGGGCGACCCCACCGTGGAGATGGGCGCCTTGTACATGTCCAGCTCACGACCGTTGTCCACCAGCGTGAAGCGGATCTGCGTGTCGGTCCAGTAGAGGCGATACAGCACGAAGCGGTTGGCCAGCGAGCGCGTGGGCGTGACCCAGTTCTTGGTCTGCCAGGCGGTGGAGGCGGCGCAGCTCTCGTTGCCGGGCACGCAGGCGGCCTCGTTGAAGGTGATGACGTTGGCGCCAACGAACTGGTCCGGCGACACGGCGGGCAGGCCCACGGGCTGGCGGCCGCCCTGCTCCATGATGTCGATCTCGCCCTTGCGCGGCCAGGCCTGCGGGCTGGTGCCCAGCAGCCACAGCGCCGGCCACAGGCCCACGCCGACCGAGGGCGTGGCCGCGCGGATTTCGATCATCCCGTACTTGACCTGCACCTTGCCGGCCGAATCGAGCTTGCCGGAGGTGAACTGGTTGCTGCCCATCACCTCGCGCTTGGCGGTGATGGCCAGGGCCCGCGTGGCGGGCTCGAAAGGCACGCTGACGATGCTGAGGTTGTTGGGGCGGTAGTACTCCAGCTCCTGGTTGCCGTAGCCGCACAGGCCGATCTGGCAGCCGTTGCCGTCATAGGTCGACCAGAGCGTGCTGTCGAGGCTGGCACCGTTGAATTCCTCGGACCAGAGCAGCTTGCCGATGACGGGGCTGGTGACGCTGGCGGAGGCAAAGGCGCTGGCGGCCAGCAACAGGCCGCCGATGAGAGTTTGACGATTCATGGCGTTCATCCTTGGGCGTTGGACTTGCGACGAGCAACGGCAGCGAGCAATAGCCCGCCCGCGAACATCAGGCCGTAGGTCGAAGGCTCGGGTACGGCGCTGGTGACGGTGATGCGGGTGGCCGGTGCGCCGGTGAAGCCCGTGTTGACCGCCTGCCAGTTGCCGGACGACGAGAAGGCCCAGGCGGCGCTGGGCGTGTCGGTGCCGCTCTGCCATTGACCGGCGAAGCCGGCATCGGCCTGGGTCAGCAGCCAGTAGCTGCCGGCGGCCAGGTTCCAGCCGGTGGGCGTCAGTGGCGTGTTGGCCCAGGGGTCGGTCAGATGGGTGCTGTAGAGCCAGCTGTTGCCGCTGGGCACGGCACCCGAACGGGCCATGATGCCCACGGTGACGCCACCCACGCCGTCGATGGACGTGAGGATGGACTGGATGGTGGTGGCGCTGCCGATGTCAAAGGCGACGGCGAGGTTCTGGCCCTGGCCCAGCAGCGAGGCCCAGCCGCTGACGTCATCGCCGGGGCCATAGGTGTCGATGACGACGGTGCCGGCGGCGCTGGCATGGGCGGCCAGGCCGCAGAGCAGCAGGGACGCGGCGATTTTGGAGAGGGTGTGAATCTTGGATTGCATGGCTTGTCTCCTCAGGTTCAGGCGCGACGGCGGCGGGCGATGGCGCCGACGGTGGCCAGCCCCGCCAGCAGCAGCGCGTAGCTGCCGGGCTCGGGCACGGCGGCGGTCTGCAGCGAGAACTGCAGGTCGTCAACGAGGACGGCATTCGGGCGGCCATCCAGGATCGGGCCGACGGCCGTGCCGATCTCGATGAAGACCGCCGTCGTGCCGACCGGGATGGCGCCGGCCTGGAAGCTGATCTGCGTCCAGCTGCCGGTGTTGAGCTGGCTCTGGAACTGCTTGTCCAGGGCCGTGCCGAGGATGCCGCCGGCGCCCATATAGCGCAGCGTGACGAAGGCGTTGCCGGTGACGCTGGCGTCGCCCTTGGCCCAGAAGCTCAGCCAGGGCGTGTCACCCACATTGGCGGCGCCGAGCGCCGGCATGCCGCCATGGCCGACCGAGTCCTGCAGCGCGATGGAGGCATCGAAGCCGCCCGGGGCGCTCAGCAGCAGCGCAAAGCTGCCGGAGTGGGCGTCGCTGGACAGCTTGGCCGGGCTGCCGGTGGCGGCCGTGAGCCAGCCGGCTGCCAGTTGGCCCGGGCCGCCGGCGGCCTCGAAACCGCCATTGGCGAAGGCATTGGTCGTGGCCGCGCTGGCGGCGCCGGCGAGCATGAGCGTGGCCATCGCCACGCAGGTCTTCAGGTTCAGCATGTTGTCGTCTCCATGGTTTTGACGGGGAAATAGAAAATCCCGGAACGTGGCGACGACGAACTGCTGCCGGTCGCCGAAAGTGAAAGCGCTTTCTGAAAGCGCTTTCAACAAACGGCGCGACCATAGGGGGCTGACCGGAAGCTGTCAATGCGGAGTCCCCTGTCCCGGCCGGGGCCTGTTAACACTACGGCAATGGGTCGCGAAGGCCCGCCGCCAGGGGCCAATCAAGGCGCAGCGCGCCGCCCGCACTCGCGTGCGGGCCAGCGATGCAACGCTGAGTGGCCCCTGGCGACGGGCCTTCCCGAAGGGTTGTGACCAGAAAGGCCGGATGCTGTGTCGCAAATCCTCGCCGGGTAAAGACCCGGCTTGCGGTTTGCGACTTGCCTGCAGCCTTTCTGGTCACAACGCGACCCGTTGCCGCAGTGCGAACAGGCCCTATTACATCACTGCATAGGGTAGGGAAAACTTGTCGATGGGCGTTGTGGCACGCCGCTGGCACAGTCCGCTCGGTCCCAGCTTCACCTCTCCTCGACATGCGACTTCGTACATTGATCGCCGCCGCCACGTTGCTGGCGGCTTCGCTGGCCCAGGCGGCGCCCTCGTCCCAGCAACTGCAGGACCTGGCGAAGCAGGAGCAGCCCGCGCTGCTGGAAACCTTGCGGTCCCTGGTCGAGATCGAGTCCGGCAGCAAGGACCTGGACGGCCTGGCCGCGGTGGCCGGGCTGATTGCCGGCAAGCTCAAGGCCCTGGGCGGCGAGGTGTCGATGATCGAGCCCGGCGACGTGTACCGCATGGAGGACACGCCGGAGCGCCAGGGTCAGATGGTGAAGGCGCAGTTCAAGGGCCGGGGCAGCAAGAAGCTGCTGCTGATCGCCCACATGGACACCGTCTACCTGAAGGGCATGCTGAAGGACCAGCCCTTCCGCATCGACGGCGACCGGGCCTACGGCCTGGCCATCGCGGACGACAAGCAGGGCGTGGCCACCATCCTGCATGCGATCGCGCTGCTGCAGAAGGCGGGCATTGACGACTACGGGACGCTGACGGTGCTGATCAATGGCGACGAGGAGATCAGCTCGCCCGGCTCGCGCGCGACCATCACACGCACCGCGGCCGGCCAGGACATGACGCTGTCCTTCGAGGGCGCCGGTGCTCAGGGCGGCGTGCGCCTGGCGACGAGCGGCATCGGCTCGGCCTATCTGAGCGTGGAAGGCCGCTCATCGCACGCGGGGGCAAGGCCGGAGGGCGGCATCAACGCGCTGACGGAGCTGGCTCATCAACTGCTGCAGATGCAGGACCTGTCGGAGCCGGCCACGGGCCTGAAGCTGAACTGGACGGTGGCCCAGGCCGGCACCAACCGCAACGTGATTCCCGCCCAGGCCACGGCCCAGGCCGATGCGCGTGCCTTGCGCGTGGCGGACTTCGAGCGCCTGGAGAAGGAGCTGCAGCGCCGCGTGCAGCAGCGTCGCCTGGCCGACGCCAAGGTGCAACTCAAGTTCGAGGTGCGTCGCCCGCCGCTGGAGGCCACCGAGGCCTCACGTGCGCTGGCCCGGCGCGCCCAGGCCATCTACGCGGAGCTGGGCCTGCCCATGCAGGTGGCCGAGGTGGCCACGGGCGGCGGCACGGACGCCGCCTTCGCGGCACTGCAGGCACGCGGCCCCGTGATCGAGGGCCTGGGCCTGACGGGCTTTGGTGCGCATTCCAACGATGCCGAGTATGTCGACATCCGCTCCATCCCGCCCCGGCTCTATCTGGTGACGCGATTGATCATGGAGATGTCGGGCGCAAACCCTTGAGAAAGCCTGATCGGGAACGTGCGCAATCGGGTGACGTTGCGTACTGGGTTCGGCAATATGCGCAGCCCTGCCGGACGGGCCGCTCTGCGGGGCGGACATCCGTCTGCGACGGCTATCCTGCAATCCGACTTGATGCGGCAGCATCGCGACGGCGTGGCTATCCGCGCCAAACCTCTTCAACGGCCAACGTTCAAATGCAACGCGCTCAGACAAGCAAACACGTGATTCCCGCGCCCGTGCAGTTGCCATGCGAGCGAGTCAGTCCACTCCCGAAGGCCCAAGATGTGTGGACTCGCGCCAAGGCTACGGCGTTTGCTCCGTTGCTCGGCTTCCTGCTTGGGTGCGGCGAGGAACCGCCATTTCCCGTTGTCAGACTCGAGGTGTCGGCTTACGGCTCCTACTCGCTAGCCGGAAAGCCAGTTGCATCAGCCGATCTCACCAAGCAGTTGCAGTCTCTCAAGAGCGCCCAACCGAGAGTCGAGTTGCATGTCCTCGCCGATCGATCTGCCAACTACGAAGCCGTCGGGGCCGCAATCGCTTCGGCCCAAGCAGCGCAGATAACCAAGCTAAAGGTCGGTAACTTGCCAGATGATCAAAAGTGAACCTTAGCCGCCTTTCTTGAGCGGACGGCTACCGCTAGGCCCATTGGCTCACGAAGCATTGGGTTCCTCACTTGTCCCGGAGTCGTCAGGCCTGCGGAACCAGATCGTCGTCCCGGGTCTTTCGCATCGCTGGCTGGGCCGCGGGCCAGAGTGCCCGCAGCCGTGACAGAGCCGCCGCCTCGTGCAGGCCTTCGGCAAGCAGATGAGCCACGCCCGAGATGAACTCGGCCCGTGGGATGCCTTGCGGCGGGGGCGCATGGTCCGGGCTCATTCGCTCAGCGCGTGACGGCAGGGCGACGTCGATGACGTCGATGCAGGCGCTGGCCCAACGCTTCCTGACCGACAGAGTGCAGCCCTGCAAGCCGCCCTCGATGACGGGCCTTTCCGAGGCTCGCCCCTGCGGGGCCATCGGTCCGGCGGCCACGTTGATGACCGCGCTGCGGTTGCGCTTGTGAAAGTGGGGCAGCAGCGTGCCAGTCAGTTGCTGCACGCCCAGCCGATGGGCTTCCAGCTTCTCGTGGCTGTCGTCCTCGTCCAGCAGCACCTGCATACCCGGCAGGTACTTCACCGGGAAGGCGATGGCGATGTTGACGAGCATGTTCAGGCCCGGGCAGGTTGCCGTGACCTGCTCGGCGAAGCCGGCCACGCTCCAGGGATTGCCCAGGTCCAGGTCGACTGCCCGCATGCCGGGGTTGTCGTGGGCGACGGCCTGCGCGACACCGGGCCGGGCGTCAAAGATGAGCACCTCGTTGCCCAGCCGGCACAGCAACTCGGCCAGGCCGCGGCCGATGCCGACCGTGCCGCCGGCGACGAGTAGGGTGTGGCCTTTCATCATCATTGCGACCTCCTTCGCGAAGGCCCGCATTGAATCGGCTGGCAGCCATGTCGAGCAGCCAAATCCGGTCATGTGATTGCACGATTCGCCCATCGTGCGGTCGCCTCCAGACGAGCGCGCCCGCTGCCCCGGGGTCGATAGCCCAAAACCATCAAGCTCTTGCACGATTCGCTCAATCCGAGCTGGATCGTCCAGCCGCCCCTTGAGCGGGCCGGGCGCAGCGGTTACGGTGGCGGCATGGGTTCATTGGAAGAATTGCAGCGCCTCATCCAGCGCCATGCCGCCCCCATGGGCGAGCGCCAGGCGGGCGATGTTTTTGCCGGCCGGGTGGAGGCTCCCACCGAGCTGGTGCACCACGTGATGGAGCCGACCTTCGTCATCGTCGCCCAGGGCGCCAAGCGCGCCATGCTGGGCGATGAAGTGTTCGAGTACGGCCAGGGGCAGTTCCTCGTCGTGGGCGTGGAACTGCCCATCGCTGGCTGCGTCATCGAAGCCAGCCCCGACAGGCCCTATCTGGGCGCCGGCATGACGCTGCGCGCGTCGACCATCTCTTCGCTGCTGCTGGAGATGGGGCCCGCGGCAGCGGCCCCGGAACCCTCCGGCTACGCCGTCAGCGACGCCTCGGAAGACCTCATCGACACCGTGGTGCGCATGCTGAGGCTGAAGGACTCGCCGCGCGACGCGGCCGTGCTGGGGCCGCTGGTGGAGCGTGAGCTGGTGTGGCGGCTGCTGCACGGCGCGCAGGGCGCCATGGTGAGGCAGATCGGCCTGGCCGACAGCCGGCTGTCGCAGATCGGGCGGGCCATCCGCTTCATCCGCAGCCACCACGCCGAAGCCATCTCCATCCCCATGCTGGCCGACATGGTGGCCATGAGCGAGTCCTCTTTCCACCGCCACTTCCGCGGCGCGACGACCATGAGCCCGCTGCAGTACCAGAAGCTGATCCGGCTCCAGGAGGCAAGGGCGCGCATCCTGGCGGACGCCGGCGACGTGGCGGCCATCGGCTACAGCGTCGGCTACGACAGCCCTTCGCAGTTCAGCCGCGAATACAGCCGCTTGTTTGGCGCTCCGCCGGGGCGGGACAAGCAGCGCCTGGGGCTGCGGTCGACGGGAGCTCCAGAGGCCATCGGCGCAAGGTCCGAGGCTCGTGCAGGATCGCTGCCGTCCTGAGGCAGTCCTCGAGTTGTCTCGTCTACGCCAAGGCCGGGTGGCCGACGATATGCCGCAGCACCCGCTCCTCCAGCTCCGCAAAGCCCGCCGCCGTGCGTGAGCGGGGCCGCGGCAGGGCCACCGTCGCATCCAGCGCGATGCCGCCGCGGTCGATGAGCAGCACGCGGTCGGCGAGGGCCACGGCTTCGGCGACGTCGTGGGTGACGAGCAGTGCGGTGAAGCCGTGCCGGCGCCAGAGTTGCTCGATGAGGCGGTGCATCTCCAGCCTCGTCAACGCGTCCAGCGCACCGAGGGGCTCGTCCAGCAGCAGCAGGCGGGGGTGGTGCACGAGGGCGCGGGCCAGGGCGACGCGCTGACGCTGGCCACCCGACAGCGTCGCCGGCCAGTCGTCGCCGCGGCCGGCGAGGCCGACCTGGGACAGGGCTTCCATCGCGCGGTCCCTGGCATCGCGTCCTTCGAGACCGAGCGCGACGTTGTCGACCACGCGCCGCCAGGGCAGCAGGCGGGCGTCCTGGAACATCAGGCGGCGCTCGTCCGGCGCGCCCGCTTCGACGCGGCCGGTGGTCGGCGAGTCCAGGCCGGCGATGAGACGCAGCAGCGTGCTCTTGCCGCAGCCGCTGCGGCCGACCAGGGCGACGAATTCACCGGGCGCGATGGACAGGTCCAGGTCCGCGAGCACATGGCGGGCGCCGAAGGACTTGGCGACGCCGCGCAAGGTCAGCGCGAGGCCGGGCGAGGCGGCTTGCGGGGGAGCGTCCGGCAGGGCGCGTTCGCGGGGCAGCACGGGCGTGTCGAATTCGGTGACCCACATGTCATTTCACCTCTGCGGCATAGCCGCGATGCCAGGGCAGCCAGGCCCTCTCCAGGCCGCGCGCAACGACATCGGCCAGCTTGCCGAGGACGGCGTAGAGCAGGATGCCGACGAGGACGATGTCGGTCTGCAGGAACTCGCGGGCGTTCATCGTCAGATAGCCGATGCCGGCCTCGGCCGACAGCGTCTCGGCCACGATGAGCAGCACCCACATCAGGCCCAGCGAGAAGCGCAGGCCGACGAGGATGGAGGGCAGGGCGCCGGGCAGGATGACCTGGCGGTAGAGCTGGAAGCCCGACAGGCCATAGCTGCGCGCCATCTCGATGAGGTCGCGGTCGACGTTGCGGATGCCGTGGAAGGTGTTCAGGTAGACCGGGAAGAACACGCCCACCGCGACGAGCACGAGCTTGGCCGCCTCGTCGATGCCAAACCACAGGATGACGAGCGGGATCAGCGCCAGCGCCGGGATGTTGCGCAGCATCTGCAGCGTGGTGTCCAGCAGCGCTTCGGCGCGTTGCCAGGTGCCGGTCAGCAGGCCCAGCAGCAGACCGAGGCCGCCGCCGAGGGCCAGCGCGGAGAAGGCGCGCACGGTGCTGACGGCGACGTGGTGGGCCAGCTCGCCCGACCGCAGCAGTTTCCAGAAGGCCGCCAGCACGGCGGCGGGCTCCGGCAGGATGCGCGCCGACAGCACGCCGCTGCGCGAGGCGATCTCCCAGGCGACGAGGATGGCGGCGGGCAGCAGCCAGGGCGTGAGGCGCTTCAGCATGGCTTCAGCTGGCCGACACGGCCTTGGGCACGTAGCTGTTGGCCACGACCTCGCCGAAAGGCCCGGTCAGGGCCGGCGCCGTGAGCTTCTCGCGCACGTTCAGCGGCAGCAGCGGGAACACCAGCTCGGCGAAACGATGCGCTTCGTCCAGATGCGGATAGCCGCTGAGGATGAAGTACTCCAGGCCGATGTCGGCATACTCCTTGATGCGGTCCGCCACCTGCTGCGGGCTGCCCACCAGGGCGGTGCCCGCGCCGCCGCGCACCAGGCCCACGCCGGCCCACAGATTGGGCGCGATCTCCAGGCCGGCGCGCACATTGTTCTTGTCGAACTGGCCGCCATGCAGCTCGGCCATGCGACGCTGGCCGACCGAGTCCATGGACTTGAAGCGCGCCTGTGCCGCCGCGACGGTGGCTTCGTCCAGTTCGGACAGCAACTCGCCGGCGGCCCGCCAGGCCTCGTCCTCGGTCTCGCGCACGATGACATGCAGGCGGATGCCGTAGCGCAGCTGGCGGCCGCGTGCCGACGCACGTTCGCGCACGTCGGCCAGCTTTTTCTCGACCTCAGCCGGCGGCTCGCCCCAGGTCAGATAGGTGTCGACCTGCTCCGCGGCGAGTTCGTGCGCGGGGCCCGACGAGCCACCGAAGAACACCGGCGGGTAGGGCTTGTTGATGGGCGGGTAGAGCACCTTGCCGCCCTTGACGCTGAGGTGTTCGCCGTCCAGGTCCAGAGCCTCGCCGGTGTGTGAGCGGGTCAGCAGCTCGCGCCAGATGCGGATGAACTCGGCCGACTGTTCGTAGCGCTCGGCGTGGCCAAGGAACTGCCCGTCGCCGGCGAGCTCGTCGGGGTCGCCACCGGTGACGAGGTTCACCAGCAGGCGGCCGCCCGACAGGCGGTCCAGCGTGGCGGCCATGCGCGCGCTCTGCGAGGGCGCGACGAGGCCGGGGCGCAGCGCGACGAGGAACTTGAGGTTCTTCGTCGCGTCGATGAGGCTGGCCGCGACGATCCAGGAGTCCTCGCAGCTGCGGCCGGTGGGCAGCAGCACGCCCTCGTAGCCCAGGCTGTCAGCGGCGATGGCGATCTGCTTGAAGTAGGCGTGGTCGGCCACGCGCGCGCCGCGCGAGCTGCCGAGGTAGCGGCTGTCGCCGTGGGTGGGGATGAACCAGAAGATTTTCATGGGCGGAAGCTGTGAGTGAGCCGCGCGCGGCCGAGCAGACCGTCGCGGCGTTGCCAATCAAGGCGCAAAACGGAGCCGTAGCTCGGACTACGGCGAGTATTTGCAACGCCGAGTGGCGACGCTGCGGCGGGATGAGCGGGCGTGAGGGGCTTGCTCATGGCTTCCCTAGGCCTTGCGGATCGGAGTGGCGATGGCGTCGGCGACGCGGATGGCGCGCGGGATCAGGCCCAGCTCGGTGAAGGAGTCGGCCACCTGTTGCTGCTCCCGGGCGATGTCGGTCGTCAATGGCCCGACCGGCGCCGCACCACGGCGCTCGACCATCTTGTAGACCGTGGCCAGCGGCAGGCCGGCGAAGTCGGCATAGCGCTGCACGGCGTCGCGGCGGTCGGCGCGGGCGCGCGTGTCGGTGTCGGTCAGGGCCTGGAACAGCGTGTTCAGCAGGGCCGCATCGCGGCTCAGCACGCGCGAGGCCAGGTAGAAGGTGTTGTTGCTCGTCAGCCCGCGGCTGGTGGCCAGGGCGCGCAGTTCGCCGCTGACTTCGGCGGCGGCGTAGTAGGGGTCCCACACGGACCAGGCGTCCACCGAGCCGCGCTCGAAAGCGGCGCGCGCGTCGGCCGGCGGCAGGTAGACGGCCTGGATGTCGCTCCAGGCGAGCCCGGCCTTCTTCACCGCCCGCACGGTCAGGAAATGAGCGCTGCTGCCTTTCTGCAAGGCGATGCGGCGGCCCTTGAGGTCGGCCAGTGTCTTCAGCGGTGAATCCGGCTTGACGAGCACGGCCGAGCTGTCGGGCTTGGGCGGTTCGGCGCCGACATAGACGACGTCCTTGCCGGCGGCCTGCGCGAACACGGGCGGCGCATCACCGGTGGCGCCGAACTCCACGCTGCCCAGAGCCAGCGCTTCGAGCAGTTGTGGGCCGGCGGGGAACTCGGTCCACTGGATGCGGGTGCCGGGCAGGCGCTGCTCCAGCAGGCCATAGCTCTTCAGCAGCGCGAGGTTGAAGGAGCCTTTCTGGAAGCCGATACGAAGCTGGGGCGATGCCTGCGCCCGCGTCCAGATGGAGGCCGTCGTCGCGAGGATGGCGACGGCGGCGCGTCGCGTCGTCTGCGCGCTCATTTGGCAGCCTCGGCAAGCTTGGCCGTGCCGGGCAGGGCATCGGCCACGCGGATGGGCTTGGGAATCAGGCCCAGGCTGTGGAAGGTGTCGGCGATCTTCTGCTGCTCGGCGGCGACGGCGGGCGTCAGCGGCTTCACGCCGAACTGGTAGCGCGTCAGGCTGCGCTCGACGACCTCGGGCTCCAGGCCCTGCAGCGGCGCGATGACGGCCGCGGCGGCCTTGACATTGGCCTTCAGCGTGGCGGCCTGCGCCTGCGTGTCCTCGAACAGCGCCTTGATGACTTGCGGCTGCTTCTCGGCATAGCTGCGCTCGGCCAGGTAGTAGGCGTAGTTGTTGACGATGCCGCGGCCGTCGGCCAGCACCCGCGCGCCGCTCTGCTTCTCGACGGCGGCGAGGAAGGGGTCCCAGATCACCCAGGCCTCGACGGCGCCGCGCTCGAAAGCAGCGCGAGCATCCGCCGGCGGCAGGTAGACGGCCTGCACGTCGTTGAACTTCAGGCCCTGCTTCTCCAGCGCCTTGACGATGAGGTAGTGGACATTGCTGCCCTTGTTCAGCGCGACCCTCTTGCCCTTGAGATCGGCCACCGACCTGATGGGCGAATCCTTGGGCACGACGATGGCCTCGGCCTCGGGCGCGGCCGGGTCGTAACCGATGTAGACGAACTGGGCGCCTGCGGCCTGCGCAAAGATGGGCGGCGCCTCACCGACAAAGCCGACGTCGACGGCGCCGACGTTCAGGCCTTCGAGCAGCTGCGGGCCGGCGGGGAACTCAACCCACTTCACGCTCACGCCCAGCGGGGCGAGCTTCTTCTCGAGCGAGCCGGAAGACTTCTGCAGCGTCAGCAGGCTGGCGGATTTCTGGAAGCCAATGCGCAAGGTCGTGTTCGACTGTGCGGAAGCATGGACGCTGACGGCGGCGACGAGCAGCGGCGCGGTCCAGCGGAGGAAGGAACGGAAGAGCATGTGATGTCCTGTGCAAAAAGATCCCGGCGCTCGGGCGCACCCGATCAGCGCCGTTGAGCGCCGGGATGAAGTCGCCGATCCCGTGCGGGAGGCGAGGAGACAAGCGGTGGTGTGTGCGGTGGGACAGGCTTCAACAGCTGAGCGCCGGCTCCAGCCGCTCCCGCATTCGCGGTGCAAGCGGCGCGAGCGCGCGGTCCAGGCGGGCGATGAGGTCGGGCTCGGGCACGAAGCCTCCAGCCTCATGACGGCGCAACTGAGCGTCAGTGGCAAAGACGCCGTCCAGCACATGGCGGGCGCCCAGGGCCGAGAGCACCGGCTTGAGGGCGTAGTCCAGCGCCAGGAAATGGGCCGGGCTGCCGCCGGTGGCCAGCGGCAGCACCATCTTGCCGCGCAGCGCATCGGGCGGCAGCAGGTCGAGGAAGACCTTGAGCAGGCCGCTGTAAGCCGCCTTGTAGATGGGCGTGCCGACGATGACGAGGTCGGCCTGTTCGATGGACTGCACGGCGGCGGCGATCGCCACGTCCCGCACATCGGCCGCCAGCAGCGCGTCGGCGGGCAACTGGCGCACCAGGATGTCGTCGTACTGCGTGCCGCGGCCTTCCAGGCGCGTCAGCGCGAACTGCGTGAGCCAGGCCGAACGCGAGCGTTCGCTGGGGCTGGCTGAGAGGCTGGTGATGTGCATGGCGGCCGGACTCGGTGGATGCCTTGCACGATAGGGAAAGCGCCTTCCTCGCGGAACGAAGGAAAGCGGCGATGCTTATGCGCGGAGCGCTGTTGGCGCTCCGGCACGGGCGTTAGCGCACGCCCTGCAGCGCCGCGCCACGGGCCCTGACGACGGGCCAGTTCGCGACGATCTTGGTACGGGTCAGCTCGATCTCGCCCTTTTCTTCGGCGGCCAGCACGGCCTCTTCGGACTTCAGCGTGTGCGGCGTGATGCCCGGCTTCCAGCGCACCATGACGAGCACCCACAGTGGGCTGTAGCTCGCGTCTGCATTGGCGCCGCCCACAGGCCGCGGGATGGAGGGCAGTACCGTGGCTTGCTCGTCGCCGGGGAACTTGTAGGCCTTTTCGACGGGCATGCCGGGCTTGACCGTGTCGGCCAGGGCCGGCACGTAGTTGATGCCCTGTTTCTTGGCGATGCCGGGGTCGGAGATGTCGGTGCTGACGTAATGCACGATCTCGCCCTCGAACCAGGCCTCCTTCAGCGGCAGGGTGACGACCTGGTCAGCGGCAAAAGTGGCAGCCGTGGTGCAGAGCAGGAGGACAGCGCCCAAGGCGCGGAGGGCAGAGGTGGGCATCAGGATTCCTCGGTAAAGGGGAAAAGCGATTCTTGCGATGTGGGTGGCCGAGGCAAGGGAAAAGTGCGCGGGCAGGTCGACTTGCGGGTGGATATAACCCTGGGCCAGAAGCTTTGATCGGGTTTTTCGATACATGCGGGATGGACATCGCCAGGACTCTCAGCAGCATACGCAGGCGACCGGAGGCTCGCTGGGACGCGACCTGAACGCCTACGCCTGAGCGTCAGGCCAGTCAACGTAGCGCTTCACTGGCGACAGCCCCGGCCTAACGCCTAGACTTGAAGCATGCCGGACTACTTCAACACTTACGTAGACGAGGCTCAGCTGCTCACCTATCAAGGGGCGGACTTCGATGAGGTCTGTTTGACCGATCGGTCTGGCGAACCCGGTGCGCAGGTCTGGTGCTGGACGCGGCGGGAGGGTGACCTCGCCAAAGCGTGCTGGCTGCGGCTGATCGTGGCCGTCGACGACAAGGATTCCCCGGCCGCGGTCGAGCGCGTCAGGGGCGCCCTGCAGCCGCAGCCGGTGACGGATCCCAGCCGCCCGCTCTGGATGCATTGAACCCGGTCGTCTGGTCCGGCGGCCCGGATGTCCAGGTGTGCTGGCGCCGGCGTTGATACAGCCGAGTGAACTTGCGCACCTGCTGTGCCTTTGCAGCGGCGAAGGCGGTGCTTATCGTGACTCATCGTTTTCGAGCCTCACGATGAGCACCATGCGACGCACTGCCGCCTTGTTCCCGCGATCCGCTGTCATCGACGTGGCGTCACGCTGGCGCGCCAGCTTGCAAAGCCTGTGGGACGCGTTGGCGCAGGACGACGACGAACGCTTTCTCTGCGAAGCCTGGGATCTCGCCGATCTGGAACGGCGGCTGCGACGCCTGGAACAGGGCCGCATGGAACGCTTCGGCCCGCTCTCGCGCGGTTCTTGAGAGCCACTGCGTGGTCCCTCCGGCGGGAATCGAACCCACATTTGCCGCTTAGGAGGCGGCCGTTCTATCCATTGAACTACGGAGAGCACCGTCGATGCGGCAGGGGCACCGGACAGGCGGCGCGCATTCTCTCATGGGGTCGTGCGGGCTTTCTGGCAGCATGCGCCTACTGAAGGAGACACCCGACATGACTCACTCCGGAAGCTGCCACTGCGGCCGCATCAAGTTCGAGGTCGAGGGCGAGATCGGCTCGGCCCTGTCCTGCAACTGCTCGATCTGCCAGCGCAAGGGTTCGCTGCTGTGGTTCGTGCCGCGCGCCGCGCTGAAGCTGTTGACGCCAGAAGAGAACGCCAGCAGCTACACCTTCAACAAGCACGTCATCCAGCACCGCTTCTGCCCGACCTGCGGCATGCACCCTTATGGCGAGGGCAAGGGGCCGGACGGTTCTGCGATGGCGGCGATCAATATCCGCTGCCTGGAAGGCATCGACCTGAAGGCCGTGCCCGTCACGGAGTTCGACGGGCGCTCGAAATAAGCGATTAGAACTGCGTGACCAGATGGGGCTGGCCGCCGACGCGCGTCAGCACGCGGCGGGGCTGGTGCAGGGTGCCGCCGCGCGTCGCGCGGGCCACTGCGGCCTGGGCGGCGTCCAGCAGGGCCGCCAGGAGTGGACGCTCGCCGTTGCAGCGCGAGCGTGGGATGACCAGGGAGAGGTCCATGGCTTCGCTGGTCTGCAATTCCAGGCTGGCGTTGACGACCAGCGTGGAGGGCGTGCTGAGGGAGACGTCGAGATCGGCATCGACCAGATCGGCTTCGACCGGCAGATGCGGCACCGTCAGCGGGGAGAGTGATTCTGTGAACATGGCCGGAATCCTCGGGGAGGGCCCCGGCGCCCGCTGTCGGGCAGGCCAGGGCAAGGCTGTAGGACGGGGCCTGATCGCTCAGGCGTGCATCAGCGGCAGGGCCTGCTTGACGGTGGGCTTGGCGAACAGTCGGCCGATCAGCGCGCGCGCAAAGAAATAGTCGTTGCGCAGCTTGTCGCCGAGCGCATCCAGGCCGACGCGGCCCTGCGGGTCGCAGGGGATGTCCAGGCCGGAACCCTGGTAGGCCAGCGGCTCGAAGTGCAGCAGATGGGTGGGCTCGGTGTCAGTCGGCAGGGCGTCGGCGAGCGTCGTCTTGGATGCGGACTGCGGAACCGGCAGCGCCGTGGGCGCCGTTTCGGGTTGGAGCTGGATCTGGGTCATGTGAACCTCCATCGAGATCAACACGGAGTTGATGAGACAACTTTGGTCTCGATGAGATTCGAAATGTGTAGGCAGGCCGGGATGGCGGATGGGAGACGCAACGCGTCGCTTTGTAGGACGCCGCTGGCCGTCGAATCATTGCGGGCCGAGCGCCGGGCCGCTCCCAAGCCGGCCCGCGTCAGGCGATGTGCTTGTGGCTCAACGCCGCAAGCATTGCCGTCCCCTCGGGGGACCGACTGGGCCGCCTGCGTTCAGCAGGGTGGACTGGGCGAGGGGCACCCAGTCAATCCCACTTCCATTGCCAGATGAGGTCCAGCGCGTTGTCATCTCCGCCCTGTGCGCGCAGCGTGAAGCGTTGGGCGATGCGATAGATCAGCTGCCACGATCCTGTCGTCGCGTTCAGGCCGCGCTCATAGCCGACATACCAGCGCCGCGAGATCTGCTTGCCCAGGCGCACGATGGTGGCCTTGGTGTCGTCGTCGCTCTGCGACAGCGAGAGTTCGTCCAGGCCGAGGTTGCGCAGCACCTTGCCCGTCGGGCCTTCGCCCTCGCCGCTGAGCAGGGCCAGTGCGGCGCGCTGCAGCAAGGCCGTGTCGGTGCGGCCGAGCCCGTCGGGGCCGCGACCCAGCAGCAGCCAGGAGAGCTTGTCGGTGTCGCTCATCTCGGGCGAGGAGTACAGGCTCACGCGTGGCGCCAGCGCC
Organism: Roseateles sp. P1_C1_2; assembly: GCF_056406535.1. Lineage (NCBI taxonomy): Bacteria > Pseudomonadati > Pseudomonadota > Betaproteobacteria > Burkholderiales > Sphaerotilaceae > Roseateles > Roseateles sp. P1_C1_2. The sequence continues at coordinate 125,097 of NZ_JBFUAB010000021.1, read as the reverse complement.
GTGCCACCGACGTAGACGCCCACGCGCACATCGAGGTTGGGGCGCACGGCCAGCAGGTCCAGCGAAGGGTTGTCGTAGGCGCCGGTGAAGCTGATGTCGCCGCGCTCGATGTCCAGCTTCTGGCCATAGGCGGCGTACTGGCCACCGTCGGCGTCGAGCTTGCCCGTCACGCGCAGCGGGCCGTTGTTCTGGCTGACCTGCAACTGGCCGCGCAGCGTCGTCGCCAGGCCGCGGCCGCGCACCTTGAAGTCGCGGCCGAAGTCCAGCGCCACGTTGACGCTGCTGGCGCGCGCCGCCTTGGGTGCCGGTGGCGCGCTGGGCGCGCCGTCCTTCTCGGGCCGCGGGCCGCGCAACACGGTGACGTCGTCGGCCAGTGCGGGCGCATCGCCGCGGCTGAAGTCGAACAGGCCTTCGTCGGCGCGCAGCTTGCCTTCGAGCTTGAGCCCCTTGGCGTCCAGATCCAGCGAGGCCTGGCCGCTGGCGACGAGGCGGCGGTCCACGCGCGACAGCACGCGCAGCTTGTCGGCCGTCATCTGGATGTGGGCCTTGGGGTCGGCGCCCAGTTCGGCCGTTCCGCTGGCGCGCAGCCAGCCATCGCCGCCGCGTGCCTCCAGCCTGGACAGCTCGGCATGCTGGCCCTTCAAGTCCAGTGTGAAGCGGCCCTCGGTCACGTCCACGCCGTAGAGCAGATGGCGCAAGGCGAGGTTCTCGCCCTCGGCGCGGCCGGTCAGATCGGGCGCGCCCAGGCGGCCGCTCAGCTGCACGGTGGCGGCCGCGCGGCCCCCCAGCCGCCAACCCGCGGGCACCCAGCTGCCCCAGGTGCCCAGCTGCGCGACATTGGCCTGCAGCACGCCTTCCACGGGCGTCTGCGCATCGGGCCACAGCTTGGCCGGCCGCAGCGTCAGCGCGCCGCCGAAGCTGCCCAGTTCGCTGCCCGCCACGCCCTGGGCGAACTGCCAGACGCCGTCGCGCACATTGAGGGCCAGGCGCAGGTCGGTCAGGCCGAGGGCCCGCTGGCCGAATTCGTCGGTGACGCGCAGGTCGCCGCTCTGGCGTTCGATGAGCAGCTCGGCCGTGAGGCGCTCGTTCAGCAGCAGCGAGGCATGGCCGGTCACGCGCAGGTCGCCGCCCCAGCCGAAGTCGGGCTGCCAGCGCGCCATCAAGGGAGCGGCGGCCAGGTCTTCCAGCTGCAGCTCGGCGCGGGCTTCGGGGCGGTCACCGCCGCGCCAGCTCAGCGCCTGCCAGCGCACGAAGGCGCCGCCGACCTCGGCCCGGCCGGGGTCGGCCGAGAGAACCGGGCCATCGCTGGCCCAGCGCAGGCCAATGTCCTTGGCCGCCAGCAGCGGTGGCGTGTTGGGACGCAGTGGCCCGATGTCCAGGCGCGCGACGCGGCCGGTCCAGGCCTGGCCGTCCCAGCGGCCACGGGCCTCGAGCTGGGCGTTCAGGGCCAGGTCTTGCGATTCACGGGTGATCTTGCCGCTGACCTGGGCCTTGACGTCATGCGCGCTGCGCCGGCCCTTCAGGTCGACCTTGGCGCTGGCGAGCTGGGCCAGCGGGTCGCGCAGCTGGCTGATGTCGAGGTTCAGCGCGACAGGACCGTCGCCGTCGGCGCCGGGCAGGGGCAGTTCCCAGCGTGCCTTCACATTGGCGATGCTGGTGCCCAGGGCCTTGGCCGAGGCCAGGGACAGGCGGCCGCTGCCACCGGCCTGCCAACCCTTGGCGCCGCGCACGAGCTGGTAGCTGCCTTCGCCCTCGCCCTGGCCGGCGATGGGCTGCTGGTCGAACAGCGCCAGCAGCGGGTTGAGTTCGGCCAGCGCGCCGACCCTGAGCGTCGCCGTGCCGGTGACGGCCTCGGGCCGGGCCTGGCCGCTGGTCTGCACGCGGTTGTTGCCCAGGCGCCCGTCGATGTCGAAGGCCGCCGCGTCGGCCGCGCGCTCGCGCTGCAGCTTGATGCGGCCCTCGAGCGGCAGGCCGGCGAACTGGCCGGGCAGCAGGCGCACATAGGCGTTGCCGCTGAGGGTGGCCAGGGTCTTGCCACGCACGTCCACGTCGGCCTCGGCATTGAGCCGCGTCGGGCCGGGGAGGCGGGCCCAGGCCGAACCGGGCGCGCCGCGCCACAGCAGGTGCGGATCGAACTGGCGCAGCTGGGCTTTCAGTTGGGCGGCGCCGGCGGTATCGACGCGGCCGCTGGCCTGCAGCGTGGCGTCACCGCTGGCCAGGCGGGCGTCTTCGATCTGCCACTTCGTGCCCTGGCCTTGCAGTTGGGCTTTCAGGCGCAGCGGGCGGTTTTCGATCGTGCCGCTGAGGTCGAGCTTGGCGTTCAAAGGGCCGGCCTTGCTGCCGGCGAGGGTGAGCGGGCCGTCCAGGCGCGCCGGCGTGGCGCGGGCGTCCAGCGCCTCGGGGCGCAGGCCTTGCACGCGGGCGTCGAGCTGCCAGCGGCCGTCGGCCTCGCGCAGGCCCTTGCCCTGCACGCGACCACCGCCGAGCAGCTCAGCGTCCAGGGCGGTCAGGCGCAGGCTGGCGGGCTGGTCGGGGCGGCCGGCCAGTGCAATGACAAGGCGATTGACGGGCAGGGCGCCCTGGTCCCAGCGGCCGGCGGCGCCGTTGCGCAAATCGGCCTGCAGCGTGGCCTCGGCATCGCGGGCGGGTGCCTTCAGCTGGGCCTCTCCGCTCAGGGCCGTGCGCGGCAGGCCAGGCATCAGCGCGGCCAGGTCGAGCTTGTCGGCCTTCAGTTGCAGCGCGTTGACGGGCCAGGGGGCGAAGGGTTGCACCTCGCCGTCGGCCTTCAGCGTCTGGTGGGCCGCCTCCAGCTCGGCCTTGGCCTTGAGCTTGGCGAGCGGCCCGGTCACGGCGGCGATGGCCGTCCAAGGCAGGTCGGTGGCCTCGGTCTGCTGCACGCGCAGCGTCGCGTCGGTCTGCAGCGGCGCGGCACTCTCGATGCGGGCCTTGCCGGCCAGCGTCAGGTGTTGCCAGCGCGCAGCCTTGAGCTCGATGCGATGGGTGCCGCGGCGGGGCAGGTCCAGCTGGGCGTCCAGGCCGAGCAACGGCGCCTGATCGGGCGCCCAGCTTAGCTTGGCGATGCGCAGGCTGGCGATCTGCACGCCGAGCGGCAGTGTGAGGTCCGGCGGCAGGACGATGGGCTTGTCGCTGGCCTGGCTGCGAATGACGACCTCGTCCACGGCCAGCTCGCGTGCCAGCAGCAGGCCGGCGCCGGGGCTGACGCCCAGGCCCTTCCAGCGCAGGCCGCGCAACTCGGCCGAGCCGCCGGCCCAGCTGATGACGAGGCGGCGGGCGCTGAACTCGCCCATCAGCGAACCCTCGGGCGCCTCGATCTGCACGCCGGGCAGATGGGCCATCAGCCAGGCACCACCAGATGGGCGCTGCAGCAGCCAGGCGACGAAGCCGACGATCAGCACCAGCACCAGCGTTAGCGCGATCAGACCGGCACGCAGGATGCGAAGCGACCTTCTCACAGCGTGATCCCGACGCTGAAATGCAAGCGCCACTTGCCGGTCTCCTGCGCCCGCGCCACGTCCACGCGCAGCGGGCCGACCGGGCTGCGCCAGCGCACGCCGGCGCCGTAGCCGACGACGGCGCGGTAGTCCTGCCAGCGCCGGGCGGCGTTGCCGGCGTCGACGAACACAGCGCCCCACAGGGCGGGGAAGCTGGGCATGATGGGGTGCGCCAGTTCCAGACTGCCGGTGGCCAGCACGCGGCCGCCGACGGTCAGGCCGTTCTTCTCCGGGCCCAGGCTGCGATAGGCATAACCGCGCACCGACTCGTCGCCGCCGGCCAGGAAGAGCAGCTTCTCGGGCACGCCGACCTGCTCTTTCGAGACCACCTGGGCCACCTCGGCACGCGCCGATGCGAACCAGCCGCCGAAGGGCTTGTAGACGCCCAGCTTGAACTGCATGCGGCCGAAAGGCCCGCTGTCATCGCTGCCGCCGCCCTTGGCATAGCCGAAGCCGACCAGGGCCAGGGCCTGATGGCCGTCGGTGGGCAGCAGGGTGCTGTCCAGGCGGCGGCGTATCCACTGCTGGTTGATGGAGACGGCCAGGTTGGTGTTGACCTCGCTGCCGGCCGTCTCGCGCGCCCGCAGCAGCTCGACATAGCTGAGGCGCTCGTCCTTCGTCGATTCATAGAGCCGGCCCAGGCGCACGCCGAGGTTGGTGGCGATGGTGTCGCCGGTGCGGTCCTGTTCGAACTGCAGCGAGGCGAGATTGCGCTTCAGGTCGGGCTGGGGGTGGGAGCTGAGCTCAAGCTCGGCGCCGCGCAGGTCGCGGCTGAGCTGCAGCTTGGTGCGGGCGCGCACCGGCAGGTCGAAGGGCCGGCGGTGCAGGTGCTCCACACTGATGCTCTGTCCCGTGTTGCTGTGATAGCCGACGGCGACCGTGGCCTGCTGCAGGGCCGACTCGGTGACGGTGACCTGCACGGGCAGGGTGCCATCGGCGTCCGGCGCCTCGGGCAGCAGCTGCACGCGCACGGCGTCGAAGAGCTGGGTCTTGGCCAGGCGCTCCTGGAACTCGGCCAGCTTCTGCTCCGTATAGCCGTCGCCCTTGTCAAAGCCGGCGAGGCGCTCGATGGCATCGCGGTCCTGGCGCTTGAGGCCTTCGATGCGCAGCGCGCCAAGCCGGGCGCGGTTGCCGCTGGCCAGCACGAGATGGAGTTCGGCGCTCTGGTCCTCGGGGTCGACGCGCGCCCCCGTCTCGGCCCAGCGCGCCAGCGGGTAGCCGCCATTGCGGGCGCGCAGCAGCAGGTCGCTCTTGCCCGAGGCCCATTGGGCCAGCGTGAAGGCGGCCCCCTTCTTCAGTGGCCACGCGCCGCGCAGCGCGTCGCGCAGGGGCTGGGCGCCTTCATCGGCGAGGCCTTCAGTGAACTCGATGTCCAGCTTGCCGACCCGCGTCAGCGGACCCGGTTTGACGGTGAGCAGCAGCCGCGTCTCGTCGGCGGGGTCACGGTCCACGTCGGCCTTGGCGTTGAAATAGCCTTCGGTCTCCAGCAGGCCCTCGGCCTGGGCCGGCGCTGCCGCGGCCAGGCGGGCCAGCTCGACCTTGCTCAGCGCCGCCTCGCTGGCGCGGTAGCGGGCGATGTCCAGGTTCTGGGCCAGCAGCGTGCGCAGCGCTGCGGCGTCGCGGCTGTCGCCGTCGATGCGGATGTCCAGGCTGTAGACGGCGGGCGCGTCGGCCGGGATGTCCGGGGCCTTGGGTGCGGGGGGCTGCGGTGGAGCGGGTGTCGCACAGCCGCTCAGTACCACCACGAGCAGCAACGCGAGGAGACGCGTCATTTACTGAGCAGCCGCATCGCGCCTTCGAGTCCGGAAAGGGTCAGCGGGAACATGCGCTGCTGCATCAGCTGCTGGATCAGCGCGATGCTCTGCCGGTACTGCCAGACGCCTTGCGGCTCGGGGTTGATCCACGCGTACTTGGGGAAGGCGTGGGTGAGCCGCTGTATCCACTCCGCGCCGGGCTCGTCGTTGTTGTATTCGACGCTGCCGCCGGCCTGCAGGATCTCGTAGGGGCTCATGGTCGCGTCGCCGACGAAGATGAGCTTGTAGTCGCGGTTGTACTTGCGGATCAGGTCGAAGGTGTTGAGCTTCTCGGCAAAGCGGCGCCGGTTGTTCTTCCAAACGAAGTCGTAGACGCAGTTGTGGAAGTAATAGAACTCGAGGTGCTTGAACTCGGTCTTGGCGGCGCTGAACAGCTCCTCGACGCGGCTGACGTGCTCGTCCATCGTGCCGCCCACGTCCATCAGCAGCAGCACCTTGACCTTGTTGTGGCGCTCGGGTTGCATGCGGATGTCCAGCATGCCGGCGTTGGCGGCCGTGCCGTGGATGGTGCCGTCCAGGTCCAGCTCCAGCTCCGAGCCCTCGCGCGCAAAGCGGCGCAGGCGGCGCAGGGCCACCTTGATGTTGCGCGTGCCGAGCTCCAGCGTGTCGTCGTAGTCGCGGTAGGCGCGCTGCTCCCACACCTTCACCGCACTCTTGTTGCCGCCCGAGCCGCCGATGCGGATGCCTTGCGGGTTGTAGCCCGAGTTGCCGAAGGGGCTGGTGCCGCCGGTGCCTATCCAGCGGTTGCCGCCCTCGTGGCGCTCCTTCTGCTCCTCGAAACGCTTCTTCAGCGTCTCCATCAGCTCGTTCCAGCCCATCTTCTCGATGGCGGCCTTCTGCTCGGGCGAGAGCTCGATCTCCAGCTGTTTGCGCAGCCACTCGAGCGGCACCTCGGCGGTGAAGTCGGTCAGCATCTCCACGCCCTTGAAGTAGGCAGCGAAGGCGCGGTCGAACTTGTCGTACTGGGTCTCGTCCTTGACGAGGCTGGTGCGGGCCAGGTGGTAGAAGTCGTCGATGCTGGCCGTGCCGCCGTTGTCGGGGCCGCCGATGACGCCGGCCTGCAGGGCTTCCAGCAGCGTCAGGTACTCGGGCACCGTCACCTTGAGCTTGGCGGCACGCAGCGTGTAGAAGAACTGGATCAGCATCGGTGCGGACTCGGGGACTGCAGGTCGAAAACGATTATGCAGCGCGAGTCTCGCCGGAGTTAGGGATGCCGTCTTTCGGGCCGAGCGCCGGGCCGCTCCCTAGCCGGCCCGCGCTGGCGATGTGCTTGCGGCTCAATGCCGCGAGCATCGCCGTCCCCTCGGGGGCTGAGGCCGGACACGGTGACTCCTGTGGACTCGCCGTGCCTGCCGAAGAGCAGTGGGCCGGCCCACTGCGCGGTCTGCAAGACCGGTCAGACGCACCGCGTTCAGCGGAGTGCGGCTGGACGAGGGGCACCTAGTTACAGGGCTCGACGCGGAACTCGACGCGCCGGTCCAGGGCGTCCACCGCGTTGTCGCTGCCACTGCCCACCAGGTTCTCGCGCCAGCCCATGCCGCTGGCCTTGACGCGCTGGCTCAGCGTCGAAGCCTCCGCCGCCAGCCGCTGCTGGATGAAGGTGGCGCGTTGCAGCGACAGCGCGTCGTTGGTCTGCTCCGAGCCGGTGTGGCTGGTGTGGCCGACGATGACCATGCAGACCCGGGCACCGGAGCCCTCCTTGGCGATCTGCCTGATCCACATCGGATAGGCGCCGCTGACCTTGGGGTCGGACCAGAACTCCGTGCTGCCGGGGTTGAAGAGGAATTTCACGTCCAGCTTGTTGGCACGCAGCCCATAGGCCACGATCTGGCCAAAGGCCCACTCGGCCTCGGCAGTGCGCCCGAGCTTGACGTTGTTGAGGTAGATGCCGTTGAGGGTGCGCAGCTGTTCGCCGCCGGCCTGGGTGCGGGCCTCCTGGTATTTGGCCAGCGATTCCTGGTAGCGCTCGGAGTTGTAGAGGGTGCCGGCCTCGTTGATGACGCTGGCCACCGCGACGCGTTCAAGGTAGAGGCTGTTGGCCGAGCTGCCCGGTGCCGTCAACGCCGTGCTGATGTAGCCGTCCACCACCTTGTCCTTCACCAGCACCGGGCTGTCCTGGTAGATCGCCAGCGGCGTGTGGTTGAGACCGTCGTCGCGCGCCAGCGCCGAGGCCTGGGCCACCACCTGGCCCGTCTTGATTTCCACCAGGGCCAGGTTGATCTGCAAGGACTTCTTGCCCGGGACGCCCAACAGCCGCGTCAGCGTGCCGGTCAGCAGGTACTGGACCCTGGACAGGTTCTCGGTCTTGAAGGGCAGCAGATCGAAGCCGCCCTCCTTGCGCGCCGCGAGGCGGTCGCCGATGCGGCGCTCGAGCAGTTGCGTGGTCTGGGTCTGCTGGCCGCTGGTCGCGTCGATCATCGGGTCGACGACGACGTTCTTCCTGACGATCTTGGACTCCATCTTCGCCAGGAAGGCGGGCAGCTTCTGGGTCTGGCCCACCAGGCCGTCGGTCGCCACGACGATGGCCTCGCTGAAGGACAGCTCGTTGGTCGAGACGGTGGGCTGCTTGGGCGCCGTCTCCAGGCAGCCTGCGAGCAATGCCATGCAGCCCAGCATGGCGGCACGCGCCAGCTGCACTGAAAAATTGATGCGATTCGTGTGGCCAGCGCTACTCATCGACATTCCTTCTTCAGGTAAGCGGCCTCGCTCGCAGTCAGCGGTTCCAGCGAGGCCTTTTGCAGAATATCACTGCACCTCGCGCCTTTTGTGCTGGCCTGCGCGGGGGCAGGGGCTGGCACGGCAGGGCGCGGCTTGGGTATGGCGGGCGCCGGGGCCGGGGCGCTGGGTGTGGGCGCCGAGGCTGCCGGTGCCGGCCTGGGTGCGGGTGCAGATGCCGGTTCTGCAGCCGGCATGGATGCGGGCGCGGAAGCGGGTTGCACCGGCGCGCTGGAGGCGGCTGGGGCTGGCTGAGGGCCCGACGCGGCTGGCGCCGTGGCTGGAGCGGGCAAGGGGGATGGCGGCAGAGGGACCGGCTCCGGTGCAGAGAGCAGGCGATAGCCGCCCCAGGCCACGGCGGCCAGGCCCGCCAGTCCGCCCAGGCCCAGCACCAGGGTTCGGCGTGGCGGCGCTGGCGCCTGCACGGGTGGTTGCGCAGGCAGTTGTGCAGGCTCTTGGGCAGGTATCGGCGCGGGCGCCTGCACAGGCACTGCGGCCGGCACTGTGCGAGGCGGCGTGGTGGGCTGCGCCGGGACGGTGACCTGCACCGCAGTCGGGACCACGGGAGCCGGGGCGGTCCGCTGGGGCTGGGTCTTGGGCTGCGGCTGCGTCTTGGGCGGTGCCGGCTCGCGCGGCGCGAGCTGGGGGCTGCCCGTCGTCGGCTGGGACGGATCGAAGTCCGGCATCAGCAGCGTCTGGGTGCCCGACGGCAGGCCGAATTCGAGCAGGTCGATGGTCTGCGTGTCGTCGGCGGTGAGCAGGGCCCGGAACTCGGCAATGGATTGCGGGCGATCCTTGGGGTGGATGGCCAGCGCGACGTCGATGGCCGCGAGGAAGGCGTTGCCGCAGCGCCCGGCGGCCACCGTCGCCAGTGGTTTCAGCTGGTCGTTGAGCAGGCGCTCGACGGAGGCCACCGTGCGGCGGCCACTGATGGCCGCGTAGAGCACGCTGGCCAGCGCGAAGATGTCGGTCCAGGGGCCCTGGGTGACACCGGGCATGTCGCCGTATTGCTCGATGGGGGCGAAGCCCGGCTTGAGCATGGCCGTCAGCGCGTGCGTGAGGTCGCCGATGACGCGGCGCGCGGCGCCGAAGTCCAGCAGCAGCGGCCCATGGTCGGTGAGCAGGATGTTGTCCGGCGCGATGTCACGGTGGTAGCAGTGCTCGTTGTGCAGCACCTCCAGCGCATCCAGCAGCGGCATCAGCCAGGCGCGCACCTCGGCCTCGGTCGACGGCCGGCCAAGCTTGGCCAGCGCCTCCTTCAGCGTCTGCCCCTGGTAGTAGGGCATGGCCATGTAGGCGGTGCCGTTCTGCTCCCAGAACTGATGCACCTTGAGCAGCGCGGGGTGGTCGAAGCGGGCCAGCAACTTGGCCTCGTTGACGAAGCTCCGCAGCCCGATCGCAAAGGTCTCTTCGTGAACGGGTGACTTGACCAGCACCGTCAGCGACTGGCCGGCGCGCGCCGCCATGGAGGAGGGCAGGTATTCCTTGATGGCGACCTGCCGCTCCAGGGCCACGTCGGTGGCGAGGTAGACGATGCCGAAACCACCTTCCCCCAGCACCCTGTCGATGCGGTAGTCATGGATGCGCGTGCCGGGCGGGATGGTGTGCCCCGGCGTCAACGGAGCCGCCAGCGCGATGGTGGGCTCTACCGGGTCTTCGGGGGCGTTCCGCTTGGGTGGATCCGCAGCCGTTTCGCTCATTGCTGCGTCCGACCTGGGCTCGGTGCGCAACGCGTGGCGGCGCACAGCATGGATTGGAACTGGATCAGCATGGGCGCTCGGCTGGGGGGCTGCGGGGGGCGAAAACGATTATGCAGTGCGATATTCCCGCGCCTTTGCGGGGGCCGAAGCTAGTATGGCCCGCATGTCGCTCTTGCAGGACCGCCCTTGAAAGCCGTCGCGCCGCCCGGTGCCGACGCCATGCTGCTGCGACTCATCGAGTCGTTGGAGATGGAAAACGGACGCTGGCGGGCGCGCCAGGGCGACTGGCTGCTGGACAGCCATTTCCAGCCCGTGTTCAGCTTCCCGCACCGCCGCGCGGTGGGCTATGAGGCCTTGCTGCGCGTGGCCGATGCGGACGGCCAGCCGGTGTCGCCGCTGAAGTTCTTCGAGCAGTTGCGCAGCTTCGAGCAGCAATGGGCCGCCGACCGCCTGTGCCGGCTGCTGCACGTCCACAACTTCGTGCACCAGGCGGGTGACGAAGGCTGGCTGTTCCTCAACATCCACCCGGCCGTCTTCGTGCATGGCGCGCAGCAGATGCAGGCGCTGGAGTCGTCGGTGCGCACCATGCAGGCCCTGGGCCTGCCCATGCACCGCGTCGTGCTGGAGGTGACCGAAGACGTGATGGCCCAGGAGGCCGATTTCGAGCGCGCCGTCGCGAATGTGCGCGAGACCGGTTGCCTGCTGGCGCTGGACGACTTTGGAGCGGGTCATTCCAATTTCGACCGCATCTGGCATATCCACCCCGAGATCGTGAAGCTGGACCGCAGCCTGCTGAGGCGCGCCAGCGGGTCGCCGCGCATCGCGCGCGTGCTGGCGCAGATGGTGTCGCTGCTGCACGAGTGCGGCTCGCTCGTGCTGCTGGAGGGCGTGGAGACGCGCGACGAGGCCATGCTGGCCCTCGATGTGGACGTCGACATGGTGCAGGGCTTCGTCTTCGGCCGGCCGGTGCCGGGCATGCTGGGCCCCGAGGGTGTGTCGGAGGAGATCGAGCAGATCTGGACCTTGCTGGACGAGCGCCACGCGACCACGCGTCGCGCCCATGCCGGCCATATCGCGCCCTACCGCGAGGCCCTCAAGCGGGCCCAGGCGCGCTTGCAGGCCTTGAGCATGCCCGAGGCCTGCGCCGAACTGCTGGGCCTGCCGGGCGTGCAGGTCTGCTTCCTGCTGGATGAGCAGGGCCGCCACCTGGCCGAGCCGCTGCTGCCGCCGGGCGTGCGCCACACGTCGCTGGACCCGCGCTTTGAGCCGCTGGGTCGGGCCGGCGAGGCGCGCTGGGCCAGGCGGCCCTACTTCCGCCGTGCGCTGGACGAGCCCGGTGTCGTGCAGATGACGCGGCCGTACTTGAGCCTGCATGGCGCGCAGATGTGCGTGACGCTGTCGGTCGCGTCCCGCGGGCCGAATGGCCTGCAGGTGCTGTGCACCGACATCGACTGGCTCAGCGACCCGGGCTGAAGAGTTCGCCGAAGAAACTGCCCGGCAGCCAGCGTGGCCGCTGCGCTTGCTGCGAGATCTCCGTCGCGAATTCCCATTGCAGCTGGGCGAAGCGCTGCACGGCGCGCCAGTGGAAGGGCTGGCTGAGGTCGTCGCCGGGCTGGTGGTAGCGCTGGCGGCGGAAGTCGCGCATCAAGGCGTCGCCGTCCTCCCTGGCGTCGAAGGAAGCACCGCCGGGGCCGAGGATGACGGCCGGGATGCCCTGGCGCACGAAGCTGTACTGGTCGGAGCGCGTGAAGCGGGCCTGCTCGGGCATGGGGTCGGGCACCGTCTGCAGCCCGAGGCGGCGTGCCACGCGCTCGACCGCGGCGCCCAGCGTCGAATGCTCGGCGCCCAGGGCGACCACCTCCTTGAAGTCGTGCAGCAGGATGGGCATGTCGATGTTGACGGCCGCCACCAGTGATGCCACCGGCACGGGTGGGTGGCTGGCGAGATAGGCCGAGCCGAGTTCGCCCTTTTCCTCGCCCGTCAGCGCGGCGACGAGGATGGAGCGCTGCGGACGCGCCTGAGCCAGCAGGCGCGCCGTCTCCAGCAGCGTGGCCACGCCCATGGCGTTGTCCATGGCGCCGGGGTAGATGACGTCGCCCTTGTAGCCCAGATGGTCGAGGTGGGCGGTCAGCAGGAGGTGTTCGTGCTTCAGCCGCGGATGGCTTCCTTCGATGCAGCCGACGACGTTGTGGCTGCGCGCCTGGCCGTGCAGGCTCGCGCGCACGAGGCGGGCGCTCAGGCCCAGGTCGCCGCGCGGCAGGGGGCGGCCGGCCTCGGCGTCGGCCACGAGCTGGGCGTAGTCCCGCGTCATGCCGGCCAGCAGGCGTGGCGCCGCCTGCAGGCTGAGGTTGGCGCGACCCCGCAGGCCGGGGACCTCGCTGCCGCCGCGGCCGTCGGGCGTCTGCCAGTCCATGTCGAGGCCGTCGACATAGCGGCGCCCGCCGTGGAAGGGCGCGGCGATCTCGCTGCGCGGCGTGGCCAGCCGGATCACGCCGATGGCGCCTTGCCGCACGGCCATTTCGGCCTTGGTGCGGCCGCTGCTGAAGTGGGCGCCTTCCTCGGTCGGCAGCCGCGGTGGGCGGCCGGCCAGCGTCACGACGATCTTGCCTTTCACGTCCAGGCCGGCGTAGTCGTCCAGGCCGAAGCGCGGCGCCGTGATGCCATAGCCGACGAAGACCAGCGGCGCGCTGAGTTCGGCATGGGCCTGGGCCAGGTCGGGCCCGGTCAGGAAGTCGTCGAGCCAGGTGAGGCGCTCGCAAGCCTCGCCGCGGCAGAGCTCCAGCGTCGGCGGCCTGTCGAGGTCCAGGCGCGCGGTCTTGAGCGGCACGGCCTGGGCATAACCGCCGGCATCGCCACAGGGCCGGAGGCCGAATTGAGCGAACTGGGCCGCCACGTAGTTGGCGGCGATGTCGAAGCCACGCGTGCCGGCCTCGCGACCTTCCAGCAGCGGGTCGGCCAGGAAGCGCAGGTGCGCCTGCAGGCGGCGCAACTCGGCCTGCCGCGCCGGGCTGCGCGCCGCGGCAGGCAGGGTGGCTGCGGCCAGCGCGGCGAAGGTGGCATCCAGCAGGCGACGCCGCCTCATCGGGCCAGGTGCTTGTCCAGCCAGGCGAAGAACTCGCCGTACCAGAGCCGGCTGTTGCGCGGCTTCAGCACCCAGTGGTTCTCGTCCGGGAACCAGACCAGGCGGGCAGGCACGCCCAGCGTCTTCAGCGTGTTGTAGTAGGCCAGGCCTTGGGCGTCCGGCACGCGGTAGTCCATGGCGCCATGCATGACGAGGGTGGGCGTCTTGAAGTGCTTCGCGAACGTGTGCGGGCTCTGCGCCGCAACGCGGGCTGGGTCGTCCCAGTAGGCCGCGCCCAGCTCCTTGCGGTGCCAGCTGTAGGCGTCGTCGGCATACATGGCCTGCCAGTCGTAGCAGCCGGCGTGGCAGACATAGGCCTGGTAGCGGCCGGCCTTCACATGGCCGTTCATCCACGCGACCATATAGCCGCCATAGCTGCCACCGGCGGCGACGATGCGCTTCCTGTCGACCCAGGACTTCTTCAGCAGCCAGTCGGTGCCGGCTTCCACATCCTGCAGCTCGTACTCGCCCCAGTGACCGGTGATGCTGTCCAGGAACTCGAAGCCGAAGCTGGACGAGCCGTGGTAGTTCACGCAGGCAACGACATAGCCCTGGTTGGCAAACACCTGGTGGTTCCAGCGCCAGTGCCAGCTGTCGCCGAAGGCGGTGTGCGGCCCGCCGTGGATGACGTGCATGACCGGCCACTTCTTCTTCGGGTCGAAGCCGGGCGGGTAGGTCAGCCACATCTGCACGTCGTCGCCACGGGCGCCCTTGATCGTGACCTCTTCAAAGCGGCCGAAGCTGTGGACCGCGAGGCGCTCGTCGTTCAGCGCCTCGATGCGGCGCAGGCCGTCGTCGCCCAGCACCGACAACCGGGGCGGGAACGCCATGCCGTCGTGGTTGATGACGAGGAAGTCGGCCGAGAGCGCAAAGCTGCCGACATGGCCGCCTTCGAAGACGGGTTCGGCCTGCCGGTCGCCCAGCGCGAACTCCCACAGATGGCGGCGGCCGCGCTCCTCGGCGGCGAAGAACACGGCCTGGTCGTCCTCGGCCCAACGCAGCGGCGCGCTGACCTCATGGTCCCAGTCCTCGCTGAAAACGGCCCACTGGCCCTGCTGGTCCAGCACGGCCAGCTGATTCGGGCGGTTGTGTCCCAGGGCCTGGTGGCTGGCGAGAAAGGCGAGGTGGGCACCGCCATGGCTGTAGCGCGGTGCGGCGAAATCCCAGTCGCCGTCCTGCAGCAGGGTCAGGCCCTGGCGCGTGCGCACATCAATCTCGGCGAGCGCAAAGCGGCCATCCAGCTTCTTCTCGGCGGCGGGGTCGAAGGCGAAGGCGATGCGCCGACCATCCGGCGCGACATCGAAGCAGTTCACATCCGGCTCGGCGCGGCTCAGCTCCCAGGCCGTGCCCTCGAACAGGTCGCGTGCGCGGCCGGTCTCGACGTCCATCACATGCAGATGCGGTACGCGGCCCATCGGCAGGTGATGGTCCCAGAAGCGGTAGAAGGCCTCGTCGGTGACGTAGGCGCTTTCCTTGCGGCTCTTGAAATCACGCAGCCTCTGGCCCTGAGCGGCGGCCTTGAGATCGGGCCAGACCCAGGAGACGAAGGCGATGCGCCGACCATCGGGGAACCACTTGAAGGACTCGATGCCGGTGGGCACATGGCCAACCCGCCGCGCCTCGCCGCCATCCGGCGGGATCACATAGAGCTGGGCTTCCTCATCGCGCTGCCCGGCCTGCTCGCGCTTGGCCGTGAAGGCGATCAGGTCGCCACGCGGGCTCCACTGCGGGTTGCCGTCCTTCTCGCCCGCCTCGGTCAGCCGGCGCGGCTCGCCGCCCAGCGTCGAGAACAACCAGATGCTGCTCTGCGCCCGATTGCTGTCCATCGAGTAGCGCGTGACGCTGGCAGCCGCCTGGGCGCCGTCCGGGCTGAGGCTGGGTTCGCCGATGCGATCCAGGGCCCAAAGTGCATCAACGTCGAAGGCCCTGGATTTGTTCTTCATGTTCTCTGTCGAGTCAGTTGCCAGTTCAGGTGGGCCTTGACCTCGGGCCATTCGCCGGCGGCCAGGCTGTACATGACGGTGTCGCGCACCGTGCCGTCGCGGCGCAGCGCGTGGTGGCGGATCACGCCGTCGCGCTTGGCGCCCAGGCGCTCGATGGCGCGCTGCGAGGCATGGTTGAAGTTGTCGGTGCGCCAGCCGACCAGCCGGGCGCCCAGGGTCTCGAAGGCATGCGTCAGCAGCAGCAGCTTGGCCGTCGTGTTGACGGCGCTGCGCTGCACGCGTTGGGCATACCAGGTGTAGCCGATCTCGACCCGCTCCACGGCGGGCACGATGTCGTGATAGCTGGTCGAGCCCAGCACCTCGCCGGTCGCGGCGTCCAGCACGGCGAAGGGCAGGCGGTGGCCGGCGGTCTGGCCGGCCAGGGCGGTCTCGACATAGGTGGCGGTCTCGTCGGGCGCGGGCACGCTGGTGAACCTGAGGGTCCACAGCTCACCGTCGGCGGCGGCGGACTTGAGCCCGTCGACATGGTCCAGCGTCAGCGGCACGAGGCGGATGGGGCCTGCGGCGAGGGTGGTGGGCAGCACGGGCTTCAAGGCTTGTCCTTCAACATCAGCCGCCGCGCCAGGAAGCGGCCAGCGCCGCAGCCGGCGACGATGAGCACGAGGCCCAGCATCTGCTGCGCGTTCCAGTCGGTGCTGGCGACGAAGTCGATGCCGAACTGCCGGCCCAGCCACCAGCCGGCGAGGGCGCCGCCCACGAAGCCGACGGCGTCCGCCAGGCCCTCGCGCATCGCGCGGTCGAAGTCTGGCTGTGCCATCAGCGGTTGTTGCGCTGCATGAAGACGAGCTTTTCGAACAAGGTCAGGTCCTGCTCGTTCTTCAGCAGGGCCCCTACCAGCGGCGGGATGCTGACCTTTTCGTCCTTGGCCTGCAGCGCATCCACCGGCACGTCCTCGGCCAGCAGCAGCTTGAGCCAGTCGATCAGCTCCGAGGTGCTGGGCTTCTTCTTCAGGCCGGGCAGGTTGCGCACGTCGTAGAAGTTCTTCAGCGCCGCGGCCAGCAGGTCTTTCTTCAGCGTCGGGAAGTGCACGTCGACGATCTTCTTCATCGTCTCGGCGTCAGGGAACTTGATGTAGTGGAAGAAGCAGCGGCGCAGGAAGGCGTCCGGCAGCTCCTTCTCGTTGTTGGAGGTGATGAAGACCAGCGGGCGGTGTCGTGCCTTGATCAGCTGGCGGGTCTCGTAGACATAGAACTCCATGCGGTCGATCTCGCGCAGCAGGTCGTTCGGGAATTCGATGTCGGCCTTGTCGATCTCGTCGATCAGCAGCACGACGGGCTGGTCGGCCTCGAAGGCCTGCCAGAGCACGCCCTTGACGATGTAGTTCTCGATGTTCTTGACGCGCTCGCTGCCCTCGATGCCGGCGAGCTGGCTGTCGCGCAGCCGGCTGACGGCGTCGTACTCGTAAAGGCCCTGCTGGGCCTTGGTCGTGCTCTTGATATGCCACTGCAGCAGCGGCATGCCCAAGGCTGCAGCGACTTCCTCGGCCAGCATGGTCTTGCCGGTGCCGGGCTCGCCCTTGATCAGCAGGGGCCGCTGCAGCGTGGCGGCGGCATTGACCGCGAGCATCAGGTCGGCCGTGGCGACGTACTGGTCGGAACCTTGGAATTTCATGGGGAAAACCGGGGCAGGGGGAGGTTCGGGCCAGTATAGGAGGCCTCCTATAATCGCCGCCGCTCCGGAACACGACACCAACCCGAACACTCTGGGACCATGAAAAAACTGCTGCAGATCTCGCTCGCCCTGGCCACTGCGTTTGGCGCCGTTGCCGCCCAGGCCCAGGATGTGAAGGCCGGTGAGACCAAGGTCGCGATGTGCATTGGCTGCCACGGCATCGTCGGCTACCAGGCCAGCTTCCCCGAAATCCACAAGGTGCCGATGATCGCGGGCCAGAACGCGAAGTACATCGTGTCGGCCCTGCAGGCCTATGCCAAGGGCGACCGCAAGCATCCGACGATGCGCGGCATCGCCGGCTCGCTGAGCGAGCAGGACATGAACGACGTGGCCGCCTTCTACGAACAGCAGGCCAAGCTGCCAGCCGTGGCCGACAGCATCCCGGCCGCACCGGCCCATGTCGCCGAGCTGCTGACCAAGGGCGCCTGCGTGTCCTGCCATGGCGCCAACTTCAGCAAGCCCATCGACCCGACCTACCCCAAGCTGGCCGGCCAGCATGCCGACTACCTGAGCGTCGCGCTCAAGGCCTACAAGACCGAGAAGAACGCCGGCGTCGGCCGCAGCAACGGGGTCATGGCCGGCCAGGTCAAGCAGTTCAGCAACGCCGAACTGAAGGCCATCGCCAGCTACATCAGCACCCTGCCCACCGAGCTGGCCACCGTGCCGCAGAGCAAGTTCCGCTGATCCGGCTCACGCTCGACCCGGAAGCCGCCCCGCGAGGGCGGCTTTTTGTTTGCCGGGGTTGAAAAGCGTGCAGGGCTGCACAGTGGCATCCGAAGCCGGCAGTGATACTTGGCGTTACATAGACGACGCTGTCATGCTGAAGAAGATCGCCACCACCGAGGTGAGGCTGGGCATGTATCTCCAAGCAATGGAGGGGGCCTGGCTGTCCCATCCATTCTGGAAGACCAAGTTCGTCTTGACCGACCCGGCCGACCTCGCCGCGCTGAAAGCCAGCGGCGTGCCGGCGGTGTGGATCGACAACAGCAAGGGCGATGACGTCGTGGTGGCTGTACCTGAGGCAGCGCCTGTGGTCGTGACCGTGGCGCCCGTGCCGGCCCCGGCGCCCGTGGCCGCCAGGGTGCCCGAAGCTCGCGTCAGCATGGAGTCCGAGCTGGACCGTGCCACCCAGGTGCTGCACAAGGCCCGCGTTGCCGTCACGGCCCTGTTCAACGAGGCGCGCCTGGGCAAGGCCATCGACACCGAAAACTGCCTGCCCATCGTTGACGAGGTCACGTCCTCGCTGGCGCGCAACCCGTCTGCCTTCCTGAGCCTGGCCCGGCTCAAGGACAAGGACAACTACACCTATATGCACTCGGTCGCCGTCTGCGGCCTGATGGTGTCACTTGGCCGGCAGCTGGGCATGGACGAAGCCCAGCAGCGCGAGGCGGGCCTCGCCGGCCTGCTGCACGACGTCGGCAAGATGCAGATGCCGCTGGAGGTGCTGAACAAGCCCGGCGCGCTGACCGATGCCGAGTTCAATGTCATGCGTGGTCATCCGGAACGTGGTTTCGACCTGCTCAAGGATGGCGCCAAGGTACCTGCCTCGGCCCTGGACGTCTGCCTGCACCACCACGAGAAGATGGATGGCAGCGGCTATCCGCACAAGCTGGCCGGCGAGCAGATCAGCCTGCTGGCGCGCATGGGTGCCGTCTGCGATGTCTACGACGCCATCACCTCGACTCGGCCCTACAAGGCGGCCTGGGACCCGGCCGGCTCGCTGCAGCGCATGTCGCAATGGAAGGGCCAGTTCGACCCGACCGTCTTCCAGGCCTTCGTGAAGAGCATCGGCATCTACCCGACCGGCACGCTGGTGCGCCTTCAATCGGGCAAGCTGGCCGTCGTCGTCGAGCAGAACGCCACTTCGCTCGTCGCACCGCGCGTCAAGGTCTTCTACTCGACCAAGTCGAACATGCCGATTCCGCTGCAGGTCATCGACCTGTCCACCTCCACGGACCGCATCGCCGGCCGCGAGCCGCCCGAGAACTGGAATTTCACCCACCTCGACGAGCTCTGGAACCCGAACCCCAAGCGCGCCTGAAGGGGCTTTCCCGCCCTCCTAAACTGTTGCGCATGCATGCAGTTGGGAGAACAGCAATGAAGCGATGGATTGGCGTGGCGCTGCTGGCGCTGGCCTGTGGTGCGTCGGCGCAGACCCTGCGCTGGGCCAGCCAGGGCGATCCGCAGACCATGGACCCGGACTCCCAGAACGAGAGCTTGACCAATATGGTCAACGGCCAGATCTACGAGCGCCTGACCAATCGCGACGCCAAGCTGGGCCTGGTGCCGGGCCTCGCCACGGAATGGAAACAGACCGGGCCGCTGGCCTGGCGCTTCAAGCTGCGCCCCGGCGTCAAGTTCCACGACGGCACGCCGCTGACGGCGGATGACGTCGTCTTCTCGGTGCAGCGCGCCAAGGAGCCAACCTCGCAGATCGCCGTCTGGGCCAATGCCGTCGGCACAGCGAAGAAGGTCGACGAGCTGACGGTGGATTTCCAGCTGACCACCTTCAACCCCATCTTCCTGCAGCACATCGACCAGCTCTGGATCATGAGCCGCAAGTGGTGCGAGGCGCACAAGGTCACCAAGCCGCTGGACTTCAAGAACAAGGAAGAGAGCTTCACGGCGCTGAACGCCAATGGCACCGGCCCCTTCATGCTGGCGAGCCGCCAGCCCGGCATCAAGACGGTGCTCAAGCGCAACCCCAACTGGTGGAACAAGTTCGAGGGCAATCTGCAGGAAGTGGTCTACACACCCATCGCCACGGACGCGACGCGGCTGGCGGCGCTGGTTTCGGGCGAGATCGACTTCGTCCTCGACCCCGCACCGCGCGACATCGCGCGCCTGCGCAACACGGCCGGCGTCAAGGTCATCGAGGGGCCTGAGAACCGCCTCGTCTTCATCGGCATGGACCAGTCGCGCGACAAGCTGCTCTACGGCCAGGTGCCGGGTGACAAGAACCCCTTCAAGGACCTGCGCGTGCGCAAGGCGCTGTACCAGGCCATCGACATCGAGGCGCTGAAGACCAAGCTGATGGCGGGGCTGTCGGTGCCCACCGGCGCGCTGACGCCCTCGGGCCTCGCCTCCTTCGACGACCCGGCCCTGCAGACCCGCCTGCCGCATGACCTGGCCGCGGCGAAGAAGCTGATGGCCGAGGCCGGCTTTGCCGACGGTTTCGACGTCACGCTGGACTGCCCCAACAACCGCTACGTCAACGACGAGGAAATCTGCACGGCGCTGGCGTCGATGTGGGCCCAGCTGAAGATCAGGGTCAAGGTCAATGCCATGCCGCGGGTGCTGTACTTCCCCAAGCTGGAGAAGTACGACACCAGCCTCTATATGTACGGCTGGGGCGGCTCGGTGACGGACGCCGAGAGCATCCTGACGCCGCTCTACCGCACGCGTGGCGACAAGGGCGTGGGCAACTACAACTTCGGCGGTTTCCGCAACGACAAGGCCGACGCGCTGGCCGCCCAGTCCAGCGTCGAGCCCGATGCGAAGAAGCGCGAGCAGCAGATCCGCGGCGCGCTGGCCGAGCTGCGCGAGCAGGTCAACATCATCCCGCTGCACCGCCAGGTGGTGCCTTGGGGCGTGCGGGCCAATGTCACGGCCGTGCACCGGCCCGACAACTGGCTGGAACTCGCCTGGGTGCAGATCAACCGCTGATTTCCGCCCCTTTACCGGCCACCGTGGCCAGGCCCGGCGCGGCACACTGGCCCGAGCCCAGATTCCCGCCCGCGCCATGCTGTACCGCCTCGCCGTCCTGTCCCTGACCTTGCTGCTCACCGCCTGTGGAGGCGGTGGCGGCGGAGGTGGTGGCACGCCGCCCCTGGAGACGCCGCCCACGCTGCGCGGCGTCGCCGCCACCGGTGCGCCCCTGGTCAACGCCCAGGTCAGCGTCGTCGACGGCCAGGGCAAGGCCGTCGGCACGGCCACGACGCATGCCGCCGACGGCAGCTACAGCCTGACGCTGAACACCACCAGCCCGGCCGCGCCGCTGTTCATCCAGGCCCGCGGCATGGACGCGGGAGGCACCCTGCAGGTCCTGCACTCCACCGTGCCGGCCATCAGCGCCGCCATGGTCGGCCATGTGACGCCGATGACCCAGGCGATCGTCGCCCTGTCCCTGGGCACCGAACCCGCGCCGGTGTTCGCTGCCGCCGCCACCAGCGCCAGCCAGCTGGGCCAGCTGGGCAATGCCAGCGCCGCTGCCGCCACCTTCCTGAAGACGCTGGTCAAGACCCAGATCAGCGACCTGAAGATCACCGACGCCACGGCGCTGGACCTGCTGGCCGACCCGACCTTTGCCGCCAACAAGGGCACGCACGACCTGCTCATCGAGAGCGTGCGCGTCGACCTGGCCCGCTCCAGGCTCAATGTGCCGGTGCTGCAGATCGGCAACAAATTCCTCGCCGCACCGACGGCCGAGGTCGTCGTCGAGCTGCCCACCGCCCAGACCGAGCTGCTCAAGGCCAGCGGCACGCCGGCCAATGCCATCACGTCCACCTTGAAGGCCGCGACGAGCGCGACGACGCTGCTCGGCACGCTGTCGGGCCTGGATGACCTCGGTGCCGCATTGAACCAGCTCATCGCCCAGGGCAAGGACGTCAGCACCATCCTGACCCACGCCCTCGTCACCGGCTACGACAAGCACAACGGCCGCAGCAAGACCGACATCGCCGGCATCCTGTCCACCTACACGACCGGCAACCGCCAGTTCGGCCGCTTCCAGCTGCTGGGCTGTGCCGACGATGCACCGACCGCCGGCAACTGCGCCAAGGTGCTGGTGGGCGCCATCGTCAGCGACTCGACGGGTGCCGTCGTCGACGTCTTCCTCGACGCGGTCAGCTACAACAAGGCCGCCACGACGACCAACAAGTGGAACCTGATCGGCAACGGCAAGAAGCTCGCCTTCGCCGTGCATCCGCTGGCCTTTCTGGCCTTGAACGCGGACGGCACGGCCAGCAGCGCCGTCGTGCCCAACCCGGGCATCGGCCTGCAGGTCGAGATCCAGGCGCAGACGGCCGACCCCATTCCCGGCATCCCGCCCACGCAGCTGCTCAGCTCGGCCACGGTGCAGCTGCCCGGCGGTTTCAGCATCCCGTTCGGCTATTGCAGCCGCCCCAATCTCTGCGTGTCGTCGACGCCTGGCGCCACCAACCTGATCCCGACCGGCGGCGTGGGCGACCTCGCCATCCAGCGCGCCGCGGTGGGCTGGATAGGCAGCGTGGACAGCGTGCGGGGCGCCCGGTTCATCGCCAGCTACACGATCGGCGGCGCGGCCGAAGTGCGCAATACCTGGCTGCGCGCCGACGTGCTCGGCGAGCCGGCCACGGCACGCTTCACGGCACTGAATGGCGTGACGGCCGACAGCCCGGTGCTCGCGGCCGCGCTGCAGAGCGGCACGCTGGTGATCAACTGGTCGACCTGGGCCGCGGCCAACCCCGACCTGCGCCTCATCGAGATCAAGCGCGTCTTCACGCCGGTCGCCGGTGGCGCGCCCACGGTGCTGGACACGCCCGCGCCCTTGCCGCCCAAGACCACGGCCACGCTGAGCACGGCGCACACGCCGGCCGGCGCCGTCACGTCCGAGCTGTGGCTGCAGGCCATGGATGCGCAGGGCCGGCGCTTCCATACGCGCTACACCGGCAAGCTCTGAGGACCAGGGCGCCTCAAGGGCGCCAGGCTATTTCTCGGCCAGTTCGATGGCGTCGCCACGCTTGCCTGCCCGCAAGCGCCCGACATGCAGCTGGACGAGGGGATCGTCAGGCCGGCTGCCGGCCAGCGCCTCGAACGCGGCGAGGGCGCCCTCGTCATGGGCTCGCATCAGCTCGAAGGCCTGCTGGTACTCAAGGTCGGGCCCTTGATCGTCCAGCGGCTCGAAGGCCATCAGATGGCTGCTGCGACCGGCGAGGCGCAACTGGCCGATGGGGCGCGCCAGGGCGCCAGGGCAGCCTGAAAGCGTCGCCTCCGACACGCAGATCAGCGTGCCCAGGTACTTGTTCGCGCCTTCCAGCCTGGCGGCCGTGTTGACCGGATCGCCGAGGGCGCGGTAGTCGAAGATCGCCTCGCCACCGAAGTTGCCGACCGTCACCTCGCCGGTATGCACGCCGATGCGTGTCTCGGAATAGGGGATGCCCTGGCGGGCCAGGTCGTCGACATAGCGGCGCGAGAAGGCGTGCATCTGCAGCGCACAGCGCAGGGCGCGCTGCTCGTGGTCGTTCTGCTCGACGGGCGCCGAGAACATGATCGCCACGGCATCACCGACGATGCGGTCCAGGGTGCCGTCGTGCTCGAAGGCGATGGCGATCATGCGGTCCAGGTAGCGATTGACCAGGCCCACCGCGACCGCCGGGTCCATGCTCTCCATCAGGCGGGTGAAACCGGCCAGGTCGGTGAAGACGAAGCTGCAGCGCTGGCGCCGCCCTTCCAGCACCAGCGCATCGGGATGGGCGATCAGGTAGTCGACGAGATTGGGCGACACATAGCGCGAGAAGGTCTGCTTCATCCAGCGCTGCCGGCGCTCGCTCTGCAGATAGCGCATCAGCGTGGCGGGAATGAACACCAGCGCCATGCCCAGCATGGGCGTGATGGGATCGACCAGCACGCCGGCCTGCAGGAAGGCCGTCCACGCCCCCAGCCCCAGGGCGCCGGCCATGGCGAGGAAGCCGGCCGACGACACGGCGGCGCTGCGCTTCATCGCCAGCAGGCCTGCCAGCCCGCAGCCGAGCAGGGTGGCCATCCATTCGAGTGCCGGTGCCCAGCCCGGGCGGCTGAGGGCCTGGCCGGCCAGCACCTGCTCCAGCGCCTGGGCATGGACCTCGACGCCGGCGATGATGCCGCCGAGCGGGCTGAAGCGCAGGTCCATCAAGCCCTGGGCCGAGGTGCCCACCAGCACGATGCGGCCCTTGAGTGCATCGGCGGGCAGGCTGTGGGCTAGCACCTGCCAGGCGGGGATGTAGCGGCGCGGATTCGGGCGCGCATAGTGCACCCACAGGGCGCCACCGGCATCGGTGGCGATGACCCTTTCGCCGATGCGCACGTCGATGACACCGCCGCTGTCGCCCTCACTGCGGACCGTGTAGTGGCCGACCCCCGCAGCTAGTCGCAGGGCCTCGGCCGACAGCGAGGGCACCAGCCGCCCGTCGAGGTTCAGCAGCAGCGGGACCTGGCGGATGATGCCGTCGCCGTCGGGGATGAAGGTCATGGCCCCCTGGCCAGCCGCGGCCTGCTGCAAGTCCGGCAGGTTGGCGACGGCCGTGGCGAAGGCCGGCAGGAAGGGGGCGGGGTCGCCACCCAGCGGGAAATAGCCGGCCTTCAGCGTCAGGCCGTCGTCGTCCGGATTGGCGTTGGCAGGCTGTGGGCCGGGTGTGCGCGTCAGGCCAAAGCCGAGCACGACCTTGCCCTGGGCCAGCACGCGGGCGAGTTCGGCGTCCGGTGGCGCGGCGCCGCCGGCCGCGCTGGCATCACGCTCCGCAAACAGCACGTCCACGGCGACCGAGGCCGGCTGACCGGCCTCGATGGCGGACAGCAGACTGGCCACCTTGTCGCGCGACCAGGGCCACTGGCCCACGCGGCGCAGGCTTTCGTCGTCGATGTCGACGATGCGCACCGGCGGGTCGGCGTAGGGCCGGGGGTGCCAGCGCTGGAACTGGTCGAAGCTGGCGTTGCGCAGGCCGCGCAGCAGGGGTGGGTCGACCAGCATCGCGCCCAGCACCAGGGCGGCCGCAGCCAGCGGCACGGCCCAGGCCCAGCCCGCCAGCCGCGGTTCAGCCCTCGTTGACGGCATGCAGGCTGGCCAGGGCGCTAGCCACGGTTCACGGTGGCGCAGAAGGGCGTCGGGTCAGTGACGTCGATCTGCTCGGGGCTGAGGTGGTTGCGTGCGAACTCCAGGTAGACACCGGAGCGCAGGAAGAGGTTGAAGATGTCCGGGTCGATGTGCGTGCCGGCCATGCGCTGCATGATGCCCAGCGCCTGCGACAGCGTCTTGGGCTTCTTGTAGGGCCGGTCCGCGGCCGTCAGGGCTTCGAAGATGTCGGCCACCGCCATGATGCGGCTCGGTACGGACAGCTGCTCGGGGCCGAGCTGGCGCGGGTAGCCCTGGCCATCCATGCGCTCATGATGGGTGCCCGCGTACTCCGGCACCCGCTTCAGATGCTTGGGAAACGGCATGCGCTCCAGCATCATCACCGTGTGCACCATGTGCTCGTTGATCTTGTAGCGCTCCTCGCGCGTCAGCGTGCCATTGCGCACTGCGAGGTTGTAGAGCTCGCCGCGGTTGTAGAGGTGCTCGGGCACCTCCATGCGGAATCCAAACGCCGGATCGAGCTGCTCGCCGTCAGGGCGCGCCACGATGTCCCGCGGGCGGTCGGCCAGCAGCGGCTCGGCGCAGGGCAGGGCCTGCACGGGCTCGTCGGCACGGCGGGCCAGCTCGGCCGCCGACAGGCCCAGGCGGTCATCGAAATGCCGCGTCCAGCGGCGTTCGGCGATGCGCGCCAGTGCCTCGATCGCGTCGTCACCCATCGTGTCGTCGCCGACATTGCAACGGGCCACGAAGGCGAAGTCTCGCTGGAGACTCTCCAGCGCGGCCGTGTGGGCGGCCTGCCGCGCCTCGCTCCACGTGCCGGCTGCCTGGGCCTGCAGGCGTTCGATCTCGAGATCGCGCTGCAGCACCTCGAAGCGCATGCGGACTTCGTGGATGCGGTTGTGGATGGTCTCGAGCTTGGTGGCCTTGTCGATGACGTATTCCGGTGTCGTCACCTTGCCGCAATCGTGCAGCCAGGCGCCGATGCGGAACTCCTCCCACTCCCGTTCGGAGCGGAAGGCAAAGTGCTTCAACGGCCCGTCGTTCGCGTCGCAGGCGGCCTGGGCCAGGCGCATCGCCAGGTCGGGAACGCGTTCGCAATGGCGGCCGGTGTGCGGGCTCTTGGCATCGATGGTCGTCGCCAGCACGCGGATCAGGCTCTCCGTCAGCTGCTGCTGCGAATCGACCAGCTCCATGTTGTCGAGGGCGACGGCGGCCTGTGCCGCCAGGGCCTCCACCAGCGCACCGGCCTCGGGATCGAACGGCACGATGGCGCCCGTGAAGGGATCGATCGCGTTCATGAACTGCAGCACGCCGATGGGCGAACCACCCCGCGGGGCGATGGGCACCGTCAGCATCGATACCGTGCGGTAGGCGCTGGCAGCGTCGAAGGCGCGCGTGCCGCTCAGGTCGAACGGGGTCTCGGCGTAGACGTCGTCGATGCGAACTGCACGGTTGTGCAGCGCCGTGTAGACCGAGACGTAGTTCTCGTTGGGGCGGCCTGTCAGCGGGTCATGCAGGGGGATCTGCTCGGCCGGCAGCGGGTCGCTGCGCGTGCGGCGTTCGAAGCGCAGCGTGCCCTGGTCGGTCACCATGAACATGGTCCCGCCGTCGCAGTTCAGCAGGTGGCGCCCTTCGCTGAGCAGCTGCTGCAGCAGCGCCGAGCGATCGCGGCTCATGGACATCGCGATGCAGGTCTCGATGAGGCCGTTCAGCCGCAGCGAGCGCGAGGACAGCTCCGCACCGAAGCGGCTGTGCTCCATGGCGCTCTTGCGGCGCAGGCGACGGAGTTCGGCCAGCGTGGACAGACGCCGGCTCACCTCGGCGACGTCGGCCGTGCGGGGGATGCAGTCGCTGGCGCCGGCAGCGAAGGCGCGTTGCTGGTCGCTGCCCGTGCAAGCGTCGCCGAGCACGACGATGGGCAGCACCGTCGCCGGATAGCTGGCGCGAATCGCTGCCGCCAGGGCCAGGGCGTCGTCGAAGGCAGAGGGCGCATCCAGCACGACGACGTCCCAGTCGCCGCGGTCCACCTGGGCCAGCGCGTCCTGCGCGGCACAGTCGTGAACGATGAAGCGGGCACGACGCAGCTCCTTGACCAGGCCGGGGTTCGCGGCCCCGGTCGGGTCATGGACGATCAGGATTCCGCCGGCCGCGGTCGTGTAGTCCGGACCGATGGGGCCGGAGGGCGGTGGGGAGCGATCAAGACCGGAAAGGCCCATGGACTCAGCGTTTGAAGACGATGACGCCAGACACGTTGCCGAGGCGGCTGTCGAAGCCGTAGATGACGCCGGCTTGCGTTCCCTGCGACCCCGCGATCTGGCCGATCACCGAGACATTGTTGCCCAGGCTGCCCGTGCAGCCACCCAGGCACGCCAGCCCCGTGCTCGTGATCAACGATACGCCCGAAAAGGTCGTCAGCGTCGTCTGCGTAGCCACGCCGGTCAGCGAGAAGGTCTGGCCCGCCACGGGCACGGTCAGCGAATAGGCGGCCGTGCCGGCGTTCGAGAGGATCAGCGCCGCCGTGAAAGTGCCGCTCGCGCTGTTCACCGTGCCGGTGGCCACCAGGTTGCCGTTGGACTGCACGGTCGGTGAAGTTGACGCGAACGAACTGAACAAGCCCGCCGTCGGTCCCGTGGGCGCGGCCGTGACGGTGAAGTAGTGCAGCGTCGCGAGATTGCCGTTGCCGACGCCATTGCCGTTGCCGCCAGCGCCCGCCACCTTGCTCTGGCCGCCGATCCAGCGACCCCAGGCGATGTCGCCGTTGGCGCCCAGGTCGGTGGGCGTGCCCTTCTCGATGAGGGTCCGGCCGGTCGCGGAGTCCTCCAGTTCCAGCAAGCCGCCCTGGCCGTCGAACTTCGCCTTGGCGCCCATCAGCCCCGACGCCACCTCGCCCTTGTCATTGCTCCAGACCAGGCCGGCGGTGACATTGGTCGCAGGGGCGGGGGCAGGAGCAGGTGCGGGTGCGGGAGCAGGTGCTGGCGCGGGAGCAGGTGCTGGTGCGGGAGCAGGTGCCGGTGCGGGAGCAGGTGCTGGCGCGGGAGCAGGTGCTGGTGCGGGAGCAGGTGCTGGTGCGGGAGCAGGCGCTGGTGCGGGAGCAGGCGCCGGTGCGGGAGCAGGTGCTGGCGCGGGAGCAGGTGCTGGCGCGGGAGCAGGCGCTGGTGCGGGAGCAGGTGCCGGTGCGGGAGCAGGCGCTGGTGCGGGAGCAGGCGCTGGTGCGGGAGCAGGCGCTGGTGCGGGAGCAGGCGCTGGTGCGGGAGCAGGTGCAGGCGCAGGCGCAGGCGAAGGAGTGGGTGCCGGCGCAGGCGGGTTTTGCGCCTGGGCAACCAACTCGTTCGCCACCTTGTCGCCGGCCGTGGGCCCGGCCGAATCGGCCGCGGGTGCAGGGGCGGCGGGGTCGGCCGCATTGGCCGGCTGCAGAAGCATCAGCTGTTGGACGCTGACGTTCGGCTTGACCGATCGGTTAGGCGCGAAGGCCGCCGACCCCTTGGGCACGTCCACGCAGCCGCCGTCGTTGCAGACCGCCACGAGGCCGCCGATCACGCCGACCTTCAAGCCGTTGTCGATCTCGGCGGTGTACTCGGTGCCGCGAATGCCGATGGTGCCCGACGGCGTGTCGACCTTGTAGTTGTCGGTACGGGGTTTGCCGATGCTGCCGCTGATGGTGCGCATCTTGCCGCCGAGCAGGCTCATGAAGCCGCGTTCGTCGTTCCCCGCGGGGCCGGCGAGGTGGTAGTCGTCCAGCCGCAACGCCGTGCGCTCGCCCAGCGCCATCAGGGCGCCGTCGACCATGCGGAGCTGGACGCGCCCCTTGCCGGTCTGCACGGTTTCACCCGAGTCGACGTTCTCGCCGGTCTTCAGTTCACGCGCCACGCCCTTGGCCGACACGGCGCGGACATCGCCGCTCGTGAACAGCACCGTGGCAGCCGGTGCCGCCCAGGCGATCCCGTTGACGACGCACAGCACCGCAAACGACAGCGCATGTCGAACTGCGCCCGAGGGTGACGGCGCGCGGCCGCGATGCTTGAGGAATCGGCTCATTGGAAGCTCCTGCGCGCGCTGACCTGGAATACGGTGCGGGAATAGTCGTACAGCACGACATTGGACGCAGACCGCGTGCGGCGTACTTGTGCGATCAACTGCCAGCGGGCGTCGAGCGCGCGGCGCAGCCCCGCGGAAACATCGTTCTGGCGATCGCGGCGTGCGACGTCGAAGAAGGGCTCGGTGCCGCCATAGCGGCGCTGCTCGAACTGCCACTCCGCGAATGCGGTCGCGGCGCTGTCCAGGCGTTGCTCCATGCCCAGCCGCAGTCCGCTGCCGTGGTGGCCGAAGTTCGCGAACCCCGCTGTTCTTGCTTGCTCCCGGACGACATAGGTGCTTCCGTAGGCGAGCGAGTCCGAGCCACCCCATCCGCGCGCATAGCCCAGGCCCAGCAGCGAGCGGTCGGTGTTGCGCTCCGACTGACCCGCGTAGGCCTGGTGCGACCACTGCCCGAAGGCGCTGGCCTGGGACGTGGCGTCGAGCTGCGCTTGCCATTGGCCGGTCAGGCCGCTGGCGCTGCGGTACAGATTGCCTCCCACCCAGGCGGTGCCGTTCTGCAGCGCGATCAGCTGGCTCTGCGTGCCAGCGGTGTGGCGCAGGCCGACCGTGGCGTCGACGAAGACGGTGTTCATGTCGTGGACCACGCGGTCCACGGTGGCGCGCAAATTCCCTGCGGCCACCAGCTTCCAGGACGAGGACAGCGGCGCTTCGACATTCAAGCCGCCCGCGGCGGTGAGGACGAGATCGTGGCGCTGACGATTCTCGGGGGAGGTCTGGAACAGGATGCCGCCAAAGGCGGGAATCGCGAACTCACCTTGGTTGGTGGCGCTGTTGACATTGCTGTCATGGCCAGCGCCAAACTCGAGGTGGCCGGACAGCGCCGGCGCCGTCGAGGGCGCCACCTGGTCGATCACGCCGATCACGCGCGCTATGGCCGCCGAGGCCTTGTCGGGGAGGTTTCCGCTGCGCGCCAGGCGCAGTTGCTCCCGCGCGGCGTCGACGTCGCCGGCCGCCAGATAGGCGCGGCCGAGCTCGGCGCGGGCCAGGGTGTCTTCGGGGTTGCGCTGCACGACCCGTTCCAGCGCAAAGATGGCACGCGTGACGTGGCCGGCATCCAGCGCGGCAACGCCCAGCAGATAGTCAAAACGGGCATCGCCCGCGCGCTTCACTTCGGCATCCGCCAGCAGCGCATAGGCGCCGGCAGCGTCGCGCCGGGTCAGCCTCGCGCGTGCGTCGTCAAGCAGGGCATCCTGCGCGCAGGCATTCGACACCAGGCACGCCAGGGCCATCGCCCATGCGCAGCGCCGACCGGGCACTCCCAGGCTGATGACTTCCATCCTGGAAGGCAGTTTGAGCAAGGAAACCTCTCATTTTTTGATTCAATGCTCGGCTGCATTGCGGTCGCCCTATCTTCGGCGAACGCCTGTCTGTCCGGTAGCTTGCTGCCAGGCGGGCTTGTGACATCCGTCTCGGATGCCTTTGTCGAGAAGTAACTCGGAGCCGGTCATGCGGGTATCGAAATGACCCGTCGCCGCGCGGGGCCATCAATCGACCAGGGCCTGCAGCGCCTTCAGGTCGAGCCGCTGCAGCACGCGTTGCATGGGCTCGGTGAAGACATCGCCGCCATCGACGGCCAGCTTGAGCATCTGCGGCCGGCCGGGCTGGCCGCGGTCCCACGGAAAGTCGGGGTCGGGCTTGACCAGGCGCGGGTAGCGGTCCAGCGCGACGGCGTCGTCGTGCAGGCCGTTCAGGCCCAGCAGCGCCGGTGCTGCCAGTTGCTGCGGCGACAGGCTGGCGCGCCAGGCCTCGACACGGCGGGTCATGGTCTGCAGCGGGCGGGGGTCCATGCCGGATGCCGCCCTTCGATGGGCGCGGCGTGCGTCGGCCTCGCGGCTGGCTTGCAACTGGGCTCGCAACTCGGCAGCCATCCTTTCGGCCGCTGCCGGGTCCACCTTGCGCAGGCCGGCGGCCACCTTCTGGACCTGGGCTTCGTCGAAGGCCTCGCGCGCGGCAATGTCGCCTTCGGCCGGCAGGCCGGCGCGGGCGTTGGCGTCCTGCTGCACGCGGCGCTTCAGGTCGCGCAGCGTGAAGTCGAGGTACTCGGCGGTGCTCACCGCCACCCAGGGCAGGCGGCCGCCGCGCGTGAACACCAGTTGGCGGCCGCCGTACAGCGTGTAGCCGTTGAGCTGGCCGGTGGCGGGCAGTTCGCGCCAGGCCTGCAGCTCTTCATCGCTCAACTCGGCGTGGGGCGACTCGAAGAAGCTGGTGGGCGCGTTGATGGCCACCACCACCGCCGCCATCGGCCCGAGGCGGTCGGCCTTGGGGTTGACGTCGCAGCGACCGGGCAGCCACATGCTTTCCCGGTGGTCACGCAGCAGCAGGCTGCCGCTGCGCGCGGGGGCGTCCCACTGGCCGCCTACCTGCCAGCTGCTGCGCAGCCGCGTGCGTGGCAACTCATGCAGTTCGCGCTGGCCATGCAGCACGGCGTTGACCTGGCGCAGCGCCTGCCGCATCGGGGCAACCGCGACGTCGGCGACGGGGCGCTGGTCGGCCGTCCTGGGGTGCTCGGCGTCGACCCAGCAGTCGATGGCGGCGCTGGCGCGCGGCGGCAGGGCCAGCAGCGTGCTGGCCGCAAGGAGAGCAAGGGTCAGGTTTTTCATCGCAGCGACTGACCTAGGCTTCGACAAGACCCGGCACCGGGGCATGGCCCAGCGCCCTGCTGAGCTGGGCCCAGAGGGCATCGTCGAACTGGGCCAGGCCTTGCGGAGATGTCGAAGCGGGGTGAGGGGTTCATGGTCGGCTGAGGTGTCGGGGGCGATACGCCAGTGTTGCGACCGGTGGGCGCGCGGGCATCGCCCGGAGGAGCCATTGAGGACCGCTGCGGACATGGCTCTTCGGTGGCAGCGGCGATGGCCTGTTGGGCGGATGTCAGCCGCAGGCCCGATCGGCACAGTGCCGTCACCCCTTTCGACGACCTCAAGGAATCACATGTCGACCCTCGTTCCCCGCTTCACCGTTTCCCTGCTCATTGCCGCCGCGCTGACCGCCTGCGGCGGTGGCGGCACCGACGCCGCGCCGAGCGCGCCGACCCCGACCCCTCCGGCGCCGACCCCGCCCGCACCGCCGCCGCCGCCCGCGGCCGCGGGCTTCAGCTTCACGCTGGACACCGGCAAGGCCATCGTCTGGCAGGGCCAGCAGGCCAGCGTCGCCGTCGCCGTGCAGCGCGATGCCGGCTTCACCGAAGCCATCCAGTTCAGCGCCGAGGGCCTGCCCAGCGGCGCGACGGCCGCAGCGCTCAGCGTGCCCGCCGGCAGCAACGCCGGCACGCTGACGCTGCAGGCCGCTGCAGCGGCGCCGCACTCCCTGCCCACCAACGTGACGATCAAGGGCAGCGGCGGCACGGCCAATGCCACCAAGCCCTTGACGGTCACGGTGCGTGGCCAGGCGGGCGACATCGACACCAGCTTCGGCGGCGGCACGCTCGTGACGGCCGGCGGCCTGACGGACGACTATGTGCGCGGCGTGGCCGTGCAGGCGGACGGCAAGGCCGTCGTGGCCGGCTTCGGCGTCTTCGGCGCCGTCACCGGCACGGACTTCATGCTGGTGCGCCACCTGCGCGACGGTGGCCTCGACCCGGCCTTCGGCAACGGCGGCAAGGTCAGCACCGCCTTCAACAACGGCGGCCGCAGCGACGAGGCCCAGGCCGTGGCCGTGCAGGCTGACGGCAAGATCCTGGTCGCCGGCAGCAGCGACCAGGGCGCCACCGGCTACGACTTCGCGCTGGCCCGCTACAACGCCGACGGCACGCTGGACACCAGCTTCGGCATCGGTGGCCGCGTGACGACCTCCTTCGGTAACGGCGCCGACAAGGCCTATGCGCTGCTGCTGCAGCCCGACGGCAAGATCGTGCTCGGCGGCGACAGCAGCCAGGGTGCCAATGGCAGCGACTTCGCGCTGGCCCGCTACAACGCCGACGGCAGCCTCGACGCCAGCTTCGGCAGCGGCGGCAAGGTGTTGACCGCCATCGGCAGCGACGGCGCGCGTGAGACCGTCTACGCGCTGGCGCTGCAGACCGTCGCTGGTGTCTCGCGCATCGTCGCGGCAGGCGGGGAGGGCGACTTCATTGCCGCGGCCTACCGCGGCGACGGCACGCTGGACGCCGGCTTCGGCTCGGCCGGCATCGTGCGCGGCCTGTTCGGCAGCATCACGGGCGCGGCGCGCGGCGTGGTCGTCACGGCGGGCAACGAGCTCGTGCTGGCCGGCCATCGCGACCACGATTTCGCCGCCGTGCGCCTGCTTGCCAACGGCAGCCTGGACGCGCGCTTCGGCAACGGCGGCCGTAGCGTCGTCGCCGTCAGGACCGACAACTGGGACGAAGCCACGGCCCTCGTGCAGCAGGCCGACGGCCGGCTGCTGCTGGGCGGCTGGGCCTACACGGGCAACAGCTCCAGCGGCGACACCGTGCTGCTGCGCCTGAACGCGGACGGCAGCCGCGATACCGGCTTCAGCCCCGACGGCCTGCGCATCACCCCGGTGGCGGCCGGCACGCGCAGCGACCTCGGGCGTGCGCTGGCCCTGCAGCCCGACGAGCGCGTGTCCACCGTGCGCGTGCTGCAGGCCGGCGAAGCCAGCGGCAGCAGCGACCTCGACGTCGTGCTGATGCGCCACTGGCTCTGAGCCCCGGCATGGCGCCGGATGCTTCCGGGAATCCGGCGGCCTGCCGCCACCGCGCATGGACACCGGCAAGCGCTGCGCCTGGCCGCATCGACTTGCTGTTGCCACACCGGTGGGGCCCGAGCTGAGCAGCCGAGGCATATGGAAATTGCGGCCCGTCGTGCGATCTCCCTGCAATGGAGACCGGGCGCTGCTCATTGTCGTCCTCTCACATGGGCGAGTCATCTGGACGCGCTGGAAGTATGCTGTGTGGCAGCACATCAAGGTGCCGGCCGACCGGGAGCTAACTTCATGGACGATGCAATCCCTGGAACAGGGCGACAAACGGTCCTCGTGGTGGATGACACGCCCGACAACCTGGCCCTGATGGCAGGCTTGCTCAAGGAGCATTACCGGGTGAGGCTGGCAAATGAGGGCCAGAAGGCGCTGCAGCTCGCCGCTCGGGCAGACCCACCCGACCTCATCCTGTTGGATGTGATGATGCCCGGCATGGACGGCTTTGCCGTCTGCCGCGAGTTGAAGGCGGATGAGCGTACGCGCGACATCCCCATCATCTTCCTGACCGCTCTGAGCGAAGCCGTCGACGAGGAGTTCGGGCTCGCCCTGGGTGCGGTGGACTACATCACCAAGCCCATCAGCCCGCCCGTGGTGCTGGCGCGTGTGCGGACCCAGCTGCAGTTGAAGGCGTCAGCGGACTTTCTGCGCGACAAGGCCAGTTTCCTCGAGGCCGAGGTGGCGCGGCGCACGCGCGAACTCGCCACCATCCAGGACGTGACCATCCAGGCCATGGCCTCCCTCGCCGAGACGCGCGACAACGAGACCGGCAACCACATCCGGCGCACGCAGCTCTACGTCAAGCTCTTGGCCGAGACCCTGCGCGGCCACCCGCGCTTCAGAGACCTGCTGACCGACACCTACATCGACACGCTGTTCAAGTCAGCGCCGCTGCACGATATCGGCAAGGTCGGCATTCCCGACCGCATCCTGCTCAAGCCGGGCAAGTTCGAGCCGCACGAGTTCGAGATCATGAAGACGCACTGCAAGCTGGGTCGTGACGCCATCCAGCAGGCAGAGGACCGGCTGGGGCTGAAGGTGGACTTCCTGACCGTGGCCAAGGAGATTGCCTACAGCCACCAGGAGAAGTGGAACGGCTCGGGCTATCCGGAGGGACTTTCGGGCGACGACATCCCGGTCTCGGCACGCCTGATGGCCGTGGCCGACGTCTACGACGCATTGATCAGCCGGCGCGTCTACAAGGAAGGCATGCCGCACGACAAGGCCGAGCAGATCATCATCGATGGCCGCGGGAGTCATTTCGATCCCGACATGGTGGACGCCTTCGTACAGGTTGCCGTCGAGTTCCGCGAGATCGCACAGCGCTACGCGGACAGTGATGCCGACCTGCACGACAAGGAACGCAGCCTCAGCGTCTTCAAGAGCCCCTGAGCGGCTGGAACGGGGAGGGGTGATGCTCGGCTCGAATTGGCTTGAAAGGCGTTCGCTGCGAAGCAAGCTGCTGCTGGGCTTCAGCGTGCTCATGTTCACGATGCTGGCGCTGGGCGCTGGCGAACTGCTCCGGCAACAGGCTCTGCTCGCGCAGATCACCCAGCTCTACGAAAAGGATCTTCTCGGCCTGGCCAATGCCAAGAACGCGCAGGCGGCCTATCTCACCATGGGCCGCGAACTGCGCCAGGCGCTGATTTCGGAGGACTTGGCAGACCGCGGCTTGGCCTTGCGCCACGTGGCCGAACAGGACGCACGCCTGCGGCGAGAGCTGGCCGAGCTGCGGCCGCGGTTGTTCCGCCCGGAGAATCTGCCGCGCCTGACGCAGTTCGAGGACGCGTACGTCCTCTACAAGCTCAACGTCGACAGTGCCGTCGGCATGTTGGTGCGTGGCGAGTACGAGCAGGCGCGCGCCTTTGTCGCTTCGCCGGATTTCCAGACCAGCGGCGACGCCGTGCGCGCGCGCATGGAGGACGTCGTGACGTCCAAGGAGAGCGGCGCTCGCGGCAGCATGGAAGCGGCCCTGGAGCGCGTGGACAAGGCGCGGATGCAGACCCTGGCGCTCCTGTTCGGCGGGTTGCTGCTGGGCAGTGGCGTGGCCTGGCTCGTGGTGGTGTCCATCCGGCGTCCCAACGCGCGCGTGCGCCGGGCGGTCGAGCAGCTCGCCCAAGGGCAACTCCAGATCGAAGTGCCGCATCTGGACTACGAAAACGAGCTGGGCGAGATCGCCCGCTCGGTTCATGTGCTGCAGAAGGTGGCGCAGGAGATGGAAGGCCGCAACTGGCAGAAGAGCCATCTGGCGCAGATCTCGGCGGCGCTGCAGGCGGCGAACGACGACACGGAACTGGCCCGACTGTTCTTCAGCGAACTCGCGGCGGCTGTTGCAGGCATTGGTCACGGTGCGCTGTACGCCTACGAGGAAGACACCCGCGAGCTGCGTCTGGTGGGCGGTTATGCGCTGCCCGAACGTGCCGCGCCGCAGCGGCTCGCGCTCGGCCAGGGCCTGGCGGGGCAATGCGCGCTGGAGCGGGCGCCCATCGTGCTGGCCGATCTGCCGCCGGGCTACCTGCCCATCGGCTCGGCGCTGGGTGCTGCGCCACCCCGCGCCGTCGTGTTGTTCCCGCTGCTGCGGGCCGAGCGGCTGCTTGGCGTGCTGGAGCTGGCCGCATTCCAGCCCTTCAGCGCGCGCGAGCGGGGCCTGCTTGACGACCTGACCCCGGTGCTGGCCATGGACCTGGAAATCCTCGAGCGCGCCGCACGCTCGATGCGGCTGCTGCAGGAGACGCAGCGCCAGGCCGGCGAACTGGAGGCGCAGAAGACCGAGATCCAGGCGACCGAGGCCTGGTACCGCGGGATCATTGACGCCGCGCCCGACGGCCTGCTGATTGCCGATCGGGCGGGTGCCATCGTCACGGTCAACCGCCAGCTCGAACGCATGTTCGGCTACGCATTGGGCGAGCTGCTCGGCCAGCCGGTGGAGCTGCTGGTGCCTGAAGCGACGCGCAGCCAGCACCCGGCGCTGCGCGCGTCCTTCATGGAGGCCGGCGGCACGCGGGCGATGACGAGCCGCGGTGGCGTGCTGCTGGGCCGCCGCAAGGACGGCACCCTGTTCCCGGTCGACGTGGGCCTGTCGCGGCTGGACGCCAAAGGCGGGCGCGATGCCAGCGTCTGCGCCTCGGTGCGCGACGTGACGACGCGACTGGCGGCCGAGAAGGCTCTGGCCGACAGTGCCGAACGCCTGAACTTCGCGCTGCGGGGCGGCAACCTCGGCCTGTGGGACTGGGACGTGGGCGCCGGGGTCAGCCGGGTCAACGAGATCTGGGCCACGATGCTGGGCTACACGCTGGAAGAAGTGGTTGACGAGCACGGCAGCGCCTCAGCCGCGTGGGCGGAATTGCTGCATCCCGATGACGCCGCGGAAGCCAACCGGCGCTTTGTGCAGTGCATCGAGACGCCGCAAGTGTCGGAGTACGAAGCGCAGTTCCGCATGCGCAGCAAGGGCGGTGATTGGCGCTGGATCCTGTCGCTGGGCCAGGCCACCGAACGGGATGCGAACGGCCGCGCGCTACGCCTTGTCGGCATCCACCAGGACATCACCGAGCGCAAGCAATTGCAGGACGAGATGGCCCGAGCCAAGGAAGCCGCCGAGGACGCAACCCGCGCCAAGAGTGAATTCCTGGCCAACATGAGCCACGAGATCCGCACGCCGATGAACGCCATCATCGGCATGTCGCACCTGGCGCTGCAGACCTTGCTCGACAA
This sequence comes from Roseateles sp. P1_C1_2, assembly GCF_056406535.1. NCBI lineage: Bacteria > Pseudomonadati > Pseudomonadota > Betaproteobacteria > Burkholderiales > Sphaerotilaceae > Roseateles > Roseateles sp. P1_C1_2. Next base: position 88,280 of record NZ_JBFUAB010000021.1, on the reverse strand, counting down.
GAAGCAGCGCAACTACATCGAGAAGGTGCACCGCTCGGGTGAGAACCTGCTGGGCATCATCAACGACATCCTCGACTTCTCCAAGATCGAGGCCGGCCGCATGACGCTGGAGACGGTGGATTTCCGTCTCGAGGATGTGATGGACCACTTGGCCAACCTGGTGGGCCTGAAGGCCGACGACAAGGGGCTGGAGCTGCTGTTCGACGTCGCCGACAACGTGCCCACCGCTCTGCTGGGCGACCCGCTGCGCCTCGGGCAGATCCTCGTCAACCTGGGCAACAACGCCGTCAAGTTCACTGAAAGCGGCGAAGTGGTGGTCGGCGTCGAGCTGGCGTCCGAGGACGACGGCCAGGCCGAGCTGCATTTCCAGGTGCGCGACACCGGCATCGGCATGACGGCCGAGCAGCTGGGCCGCCTGTTCGTCAGCTTCAGCCAGGCCGACGCCTCGACGACACGTCGCTATGGCGGCACCGGCCTGGGCTTGGCCATTTCCAAGACTTTGGTGGAGCTGATGCACGGCCGCATCTGGGTGGACAGCACGCCCGGCGAGGGCTCCACCTTCCATTTCCAGGTGAAGCTGGGCGTGCAGAGCCAGCCGCGGCCGCGTCGCATGTTCCGCGCCGACGAGCTGCTGGGCGTGCGCGTGCTGGTCGTGGACGACAACGCCTCGGCGCGCGAGATTCTCTCGACCATGGCCCGCAGCTTCGGCCTGGAGGTGGATGTGGCGCACAGTGGTCCCGAAGCGCTGCGCATGGCCGCGCAGGCCGATGCGCGTGACCTCGGCTACGACGTCGTGCTGATGGATTGGCGCATGCCCGGCATGGATGGCGTGGTGGCCATGCACCGACTGGAGACCGAGGGCCTCAAGCGCACGCCCACGGTCATCATGGTGACGGCCTACGGTCGCGAGGAAGCGCTGGGCGCCGCTGAGCAACAAGGCGTGACGCCCCGTGCGGTGCTGACCAAGCCCGTCACGCCGTCCACGCTGCTGGAGGCCGTGGGCGAGGCACTGGGCCGCCATGGGCTGGTGGAGACGCGCGCCGTCGGGAAGGCCGATACCCACGCCCAGGCTCGCGATCGGCTCGCTGGCGCGCGGCTGCTGCTGGTCGAGGACAACGATCTCAACCAGGAGCTGGCCCTGGACTTGCTGACCGATGCCGGCATCGAGGTCGTCTGCGCAGGCAACGGCCAGGAGGCGCTGGACCTGCTGGCGCACGACGCCAGCTTCGACGGCATCCTGATGGACTGCCAGATGCCGGTGCTGGACGGCTACGCGGCCACCCAGCGCATCCGCGCCCAGCCTGCCCTGGCTGCGCTGCCCATCATCGCGATGACGGCCAACGCCATGGCCGGCGACCGCGAGAAGGCGCTGGCAGCCGGCATGTGCGACCACGTGCCCAAGCCGCTCAACGTCGGCAGCATGTTCGCTACTCTCGCCAAGTGGATCCGGCCCGCCGCCGGCCGTGCGGTGCAGCGACCCAGCGGCGCCGGCCTGCCCGTGGCGACATTCCCCGCCCTGGCCGGCATCGATGCCGCGCGCGGCCTGGCGACGGCCGGCGGCAAGCCCGAGCTCTACCGTCGCCTGCTGCTCAAGTTCCTGGCGGGTCAAGCCGGTTTCTCCGAGGCCTATGCCGCGGCGTGCGCCGATGCCGCCGACGCACAAGCGGCGCGGCGCGTCGCCCACACGCTGCGCGGCACCGCCGGCAACATCGGCGCGCTGGCGTTGCAGGCTGCGGCCGCACGCCTGGAAGACGCCAGCCGGCCCGACCCCAGCGCCGCGGCCGACGCGGCGCTGGCCGAGGTGCTGGATCAGCTCGCCCCCGTGCTGGCTGGCTTGGCTGAGTTCGCGGCGCAGGAGGGCATCACGCCGGCTGCAGCGTCACCTGTCGCCGTGGTGGATGAAGCGCGCCTGCGACAGGATCTGGATCGTCTGTCGCGGCTGCTGTCCGAGGGCGACGTCGAGGCCATCGACCTGGCGGAGGCGCTGCTGGGTCAGGTCGGCGACGCTGCGCTGGCCCGCACGCTGCAGCGCGTCGCCAAGGCCCTTGCCGATTTCGATTTCGACACCGCTGCTGCCGCGTTGCAGGCGCTGGAGCCGACACCATGACGCCGCCCTCTGCATCCCCCCGGCTTGGCCCGGAGACCCGCGTGCTGGTCGTCGACGACTTCGAGGCGATGTGCAAGGTCACGGTGAGCCAGCTGCGCCAGATGGGCGTGGAGCGCGTCGTCACGGCCCGCAATGGCGCGGAGGCGCTGCGCCAGCTGCAGGGCGCGCGCTTCGACATCGTGCTGTCCGACTGGAACATGCCCGTCATGTCGGGCATCGAACTGCTGCAGGCCATGCGTGCCGACCCGCAGCTGTCGGCCCTGCCCTTTGTGCTCATCACCGCCGAGGCCGAGCGCCAAAAGGTGACCGAAGCCATCGCCAGCGGTGTGACTTCCATGCTGCTGAAGCCCTATACGCCGCAGCAGCTCATCGACCGCGTGCAGAAGGCCATGCGCTGGACGCCGCGCCGGCCCGTTGCGGTCGCCGCGCCGCCACCGCCGCAGGATGCCGCCGGCGAGACGGCCGATGCGCGGCCCTCCATCCTGGTCGTCGATGACATACCCGACAACCTGGTGTTGCTGTCCGGCCTGTTCCGCGACGAATTCCGCGTGCGCCTGGCCCAGACTGGCGAGAAGGCCCTGCAGTTCGCCACCTCGGACCGTCCACCCGACCTCGTGCTGCTGGACGTCATGATGCCCGGCATCGATGGCTTCGAGGTGGCGCGCCGCATGCGTGAACATCCCAGCTCGCAGACCATCCCCATCATCTTCGTCACCACGCTGAGCACGGCGGACGCGCGCCTGCAGGGCTTGGACCTGGGCGCCGTGGACTTCATCACCAAGCCGGTCGATCCGGCGACGCTCAAGCCGCGCGTGCGCAACTTCATGCGCTATGTGCAGTTGCGCAAGGACTTGCAGGCCGAAGTCGACGGCATGATCGAGGCGGCGCAGATGCGCGAGGACGTGGAGCGCATCACCCGTCACGACCTCAAGGGCCCGCTGGCCGGCGCGCTGGGCGTGACGCAGGCCCTGCTTCAGGACGATGCCTTGGGGCGCCGGCAAATCGAGCAGGTGGAGCTGATCGAGGACATCCTGATGCGCGTGCTCGGCATGATCAACCTGTCTGCCGAGCTCTACAGGATCGAGACGGGGCGCTTCGAGCTCAAGGCCGCGCCCCTGCGCATCGGCGAGTTGCTGCGCCGCATCGTCGAGACCGCTCGCGTCACCTTTGCAGAGAAGCAGCTGGCCATCTCGGTCGACACCGACGTTCCCGTGGGCAGCGAGCCCCCGGAGGCCCTGGGTGATGCGACCCTGTGCTTCTCGGCCTTGCAGAACCTCGTCAAGAACGCCTGCGAGGCCGCGCCGGCCCACGGCACGGTCGCCGTGCGGCTGCTGGACCAGGCGCCACTGAAGATCGTCATCGAGAACAAGGGCGTGGTGCCCGAGCCCATTCGCGAGTACTTCTTCGACAAGTTCGTCACCGCCGGCAAGCAGGGTGGAACGGGTCTGGGTACCTACTCCGCACGCTTGCTGACAAGGGCGCAGCATGGCGAAGTCGAGATGGAAACTTCGGACGATGAGAACTTGACTCGCGTCACCATGCACCTGCCCAGGGCGGGCGGCGCCCGATAGGTTTCACAACGGCTCTGCGTCGGCCGCTCGAGCAAGCGACGGTTGAGGGCGTTGCTCAGACCTTGGTCGTCTTTTTGCAGGTTGTTGGACAGCCGGCTCATCTGTTCCACTTTGTCGAGCTGCTTGTTGGCACCTGACACTCATGGCCGGCGGCGTGGCCTGAGAACTGGCGGATGCGGTCACTTCCGAACCCGTCAAGCGAGGGAAAATCGTCGCCGGAAAAAGAACAGAAAGGGACCGTTAGGTCCCTTCGCTTTTTCTGCTTATGGCCTGCGGTAGTGTTAACAGGCCCTAGTCGGCCCGCTTGATCATGAGCCCGAGCATCCAGCCCTCGCCAAAGCCCAGGTAGCCAGGGCTGGCGACGATGCGCTCGGCGTAGCGCGGGTCCTTCATCAGCTCAGCGTGCAGCTCGGGCAGACGGTAGTAAGGCACCGCCGGGTAGAGGTGGTGGCCCAGGTGGATGTTGATGTTGTGGGGCGCAATGCTCCAGCGCTCGAGCAAGGTACCCACGGTGTGGCGCGAGGCGTCGAGCTCGTCGCTGTTGGCGATCAGGAGGTGCTCGGCCACCGTGCGCAGACGGACCATGGCCGGCGTGAGCGTCATCAGCGGCAGCAGCCACAGCAGCGCAAAGTTGAGCCACGCACCGGTGGCGATGAGCGTGCCCAGCACCGCCATGTGGAAGCCGTAGATGCGCAGGCGCTCTGCCGGCGTCGTGGGCGGCGGGCCTTTGGGGTCGCTGCGCTTGAAGTGGTTCACCCACGGCGACCAGCGCCATTGCACGCGGCCCCAGCGCTGCGAGTTGAGGCCGAGCAGGTCGCGCACAAAGACCCAGGCCGCAGCCGCAGGCGGCTTGGGCCAGTGCCAGGTGTCGTCGTGTTTGAAGTCCACCCAGTACGGGTCGTCGTCCGTATTGAGGCCGCGGTGGTGCTGCAGGTGCTCGTAGCGGTAGCGCGAGGTGAGCATGCCCACCGGCAGCGCGCAGAAGATGTCGCTCACCGCGTCATTGAGCGGCCGCGACGTCAGACAGCGGTAGTGCGTACCGTCGTGCATCAGGATGCCGAGCGCATGCTGACGGGTCGAGATCATCACGATAGCCACCACGTAGGCGAGCCAATGCCCGGCATAGAGTGCCAGCGAAGCAGCGGCCACGATCACACCCCAGTTCATCGCCACGTCCGCCAAAAAGCGGGCGTTGCTGACGCGCGTGAGTGCCTGCATGGCCGGGCTCTGGTCGCGCCGCGACAGCACACGTCGCGTGCTCAACGCGTCCGGCGGAATGGCCTCCAGGGGCGGGGCAGCGGCAGCGGGGGGGCTTGGTTCCATGCTGACTTCATTGCTAGGTCACCAAGCGGCTGTCGGCGACCCCTTGCAAGTCTAGACCGTTGGTGGAGGCCTGGCCAACCGGGTGGATGTTCGGCGTGACTTCGAGCACGCAGGGTGGCCCTGGTCCCTTGCCGCAAAGTACAGACGGCACCTAAGCCCAGCTATAGCTGGACTTTTGGCTCATCTGATGGGGGAAGGCCCGGTGCGCTGGGTTGTCATCTCCGCACTCGAATCGGAGAGCGGCGGCAATGGCCGTGGACAAGCTGCTAGCCACCTAAAAGAACTGGCGGAAGCGGTGAGATTCGAACTCACGGAAGGCTCACACCTTCGACGGTTTTCAAGACCGTTGGATTAAACCACTCTCCCACGCTTCCGGCGGGGAGGCGCATTCTAAGGGCGGCGGGCTCAGCCGCCCGGCTGTTGCGCCTGCTCGCACTGCACCTGAATGATCTCGCGCGCCGCGCCGTCCACGCGTGCCGCCGTCAGCTGGCCGCCCCAGACGCAGCCCGTGTCCAGCCCCAGGAGCGTTGGGCGGTCCAGCAGGCCGAGCGTCGACCAGTGGCCGAAGGCGATGGGCGTGTCGGCGGTCTGGCGGCCCGGCACATCGAACCAGGGCATGAAACCCTCGGGCGCGGCGCCGGCGCCGTCCTTGGTCTTGAAGTCCATCTCGCCGTCGGCCGTGCAGAAGCGCAGCCGGGTGAGCGCATTGACGGTGAAGCGCAGCCGCGCGGTGCCGGCGAGGTCGGGGTCCCAGCGCGCCGGCTCGTTGCCATACATGGCGTGCAGGAAGTCGGGCAGGGCAGGGCCGCGCAGCACGGCCTCGACGTCGGCGGCCAGGGCCAGCGTGTCGTCGCGGCTCCATTGCGGCACGACGCCGGCATGCACCATCAGCCAGCCGGCCTCGAAGACGGCCATGCGCTGCTGGCGCAGCCAGTCCATCAGCGCCTCGCGGTCGGGCGCGGCCAGGATGTCGTCCAGCGTGTCACCGCGATGCGGGCGGCGCACGCCATGGTGGGCGGCAAGCAGGTGCAGGTCGTGGTTGCCCAGTAGGCAGGTTGCCGTGCCGCCAAGGCCGGCCAGGCGGCGCAGCGTCGTCAGCGAGGCCGGGCCGCGGTTGACGAGGTCGCCCAGCAGCCAGAGGCGGTCGCGCGAAGGGGAGAAATCCAGGCGCTGCAACAACCGCTCCAGGGCCCCGCAGCAGCCTTGCAGGTCACCGATCAGATAGTTCATGCCCGTGATTGTCCCGGCCCTGGGGTCTGCGCGGCAGAGGGCGTGGCCCGCGCCGGGGCGAGTTGCGGGGCCAGGCTAGGCGTCGGCGAGGCCGTGGGGCCGGCCCCACCACGAGCCGGCAACGACGCATGGCCCCGCAAATCACCCCGGCCCTCCGGGTTGAGACCGGCAAGGGCGCATGCGTTGTTGCTCGTCGTTGCGGGTAAGCACCCGCGGCCTCCTCGCGCCTGGCCTGCACCCCTGCCGGTCTCAACGCGGGCTGCGCCTTCTGCCGCGCAGACCCCAAAGCGAGGGATCGCACGGTGGGCCCGGTCATGGGCTTCTGATAGTCTCCCGGGCTTCGTTTTTGCCACGCGTCGCCTAGGGTTTTCCCCTGGTTCGGCGCCTTCGATGGATACCGCTCTCGTTCTCTTTCTGATCCTGATCAACGGCCTGTTCGCGATGTCGGAGATGGCGCTGACCGCCAGCCGCAAGGCGCGGTTGCAGGTGATGGTGGAAAGCGGCGAGGGGGGCGCGCAGGCCGCGATGGACCTGCACGACAACCCGACCAAATTCCTGTCGACGGTGCAGATCGGCATCACCGGCATCGGTGTGCTGAACGGCATCGTCGGCGATGCGGCCTTCTCCGGCCCGCTGTCGCGCTGGCTGACCGAGACCTTCCACCTGGCCCCGCATGCGACCGACATCGCCGCGACGGCGCTGGTCGTCGTCATCATCACGCTGCTGACCATCGTCTTCGGCGAGCTGGTGCCCAAGCGCGTCGGCCAGATCTACCCCGAGACGGTGGCCCGCTTGGTCGCGCCGTCGATGAACTTCATCTCCATCGCCGCGCGCCCCCTCGTGAAGTCGCTGAGCTTCATGACCGAGGCGACGCTGGGCCTGCTGGGCCTGCGCAACAAGGGCCAGCGCGGCGTCACGGAAGAGGAGATCGCCGCCAGCCTGGAGGAAGGCCTGGACGCGGGCGTCATCGAGGAGCACGAGCACCAGATGGTGCGCAATGTGTTCCGCCTGGACGAGCGCCAGGTCGGCTCGATGATGATTCCGCGCGCCGAGATCGCCTGGCTGGAAGTCGACGCGACGCCGGCCGAGGTGCTGGCCGTGCTGCGCGAACATGGCTTCAACCGCTACCCGGTCTGCCGTGGCGGCCTGACCGAGGTGCTGGGCGTGGCGAACGCGCCGGCCCTGCTGGCCGGCATGCTGGAAGGCCTGCCGCTGGACCTGATGGCGGGCCTGGAGCCGCCGCTGTTCGTGCCCGAGACGCTGTCGGGCATGGAACTGCTGGAACATTTCCGCGTGTCGGACGCGCCCCTGGTCTTCGTCGTCGATGAGTACGGCGAAGTGCAGGGCGTGATTGCCGTGCGCGACGTGCTGGAAGCCATCGCCGGGGAGTTCAATGCCCCGAGCGACGGCGACGCCTGGGCGGTGCAGCGTGAGGACGGGAGCTGGCTGATCGACGGCCTGATCCCCGTGCCCGAGCTGAAGGACCGCCTGGAGCTGAAGGAACTGCCCGAAGAGGACCGTGGGCGCTACAACACCCTGGCCGGCATGATCATGCTGCTGCTGGGGCGCTTGCCGCGCACGACCGATGTCGTGGAGTGGGACGCGTGGAGATTCGAGGTCGTGGACCTCGATGGAAAGCGTGTGGACAAAGTGCTGGTCAGTCGTCTGGCCGATGAAACTGGAGAGAGAGAAACATGAGCAACCCCCCGATGTACGGCGAACTGCTGCCGCTGGATCGTGATGTCCACAAGAACCTGAAGCTGGACACCAACCAGTCCGTCGTGTCCCGCGTGGCCGACCAGAACTCGGTCTTCCTGGCTGCCGTCGAATTTGCCGACGCCTGCAAGGAATACCCCATCGTCTTCGTGCGCGCCGGCCAGCCCGGTCCCGATGGCAAGCAGGCCGTCGCGCCGTTGGCCGTGCTGGGCCTGAAGTCGGGCTCCAACCTGTTCGTCGATGGCGACAAGTGGACCGGCGGCTATGTGCCCGCCTATGTGCGCCGCTACCCCTTCGCGATGGCGCGCCTGGACGAGAGCGCGACCAATATGGCGGTCTGCTACGACCTCAAGTGGCCGGCTTTCAACGAGACGACCGGCGAGGCGCTGTTCAAGGACGGCCAGCCGACGGAGTTCCTGCTGAATGCCAAGGCCTTCCTCGAGAACTTCGAGCAGGAAGCCGAGCGCACCCGATTGATCTGCAATCTGCTCGTCGAGATGGACCTGCTGCAGGACATGCGCTTCGAGGCGACGCTGCCCAATGACGAAAAGCTCGACGTCGAGGGCTTCATGGCGCTGGACGAGAAGAAGTACGCCGAGATGGCCGACGACAAGGTGCTGCAGCTGCATCGCAACGGCCTCATCGCCATGATCGAGATGCACCGCCTGTCGCTGACCAATATGAACCGCCTGGTGGGCAAGTACGCGGTCTGACCCGTCTTCGCCCGCACCCGAGGCCACGCTCTGCGTGGCCTTTTTCTTGCCCGTAGCCCTTCTGGGCGACAGGGTAAACCCCGTTTTGACCCCCGATTAGATGTATCGGTCTGTGACCTTCAATGAATTGAGGCATTTCAATCCCTAGACTCGCCCGCTCGGCGCGTTGGGCGCCAAGGATGCTGTTGATGATCCCCATGTTTGAAGAAAGCCGCCGCACGCCGCTGAACCCCAACGGTGGCCCGCCGCTGGAGTTGGACAGCGATTTCGGTTCGCTGGATGGCGACGCCTACGACCTGGTCGAGCGTCGCTATGGGGATCGGGGCCTCGCTGTCTCGAAGGAGCGCTACAGCAGCCGCAACGAGGACGGCGACATCGTCTGCACGGCACGCAACGGCGAGCAGATCGTCGGCACGCTGTCGGTGCGCTTCGATGGTGTCGGCGGCCTGCATGCCGACGCGCTGTTCGCCGAGGAATTGGCCGAGTGGCGCGCCGCCGGCATCAGGATCTGCGAATTCGGCAGCCTCGCCGTCGACCGCCATTCCCACAATGCCAAGCGCGTGCTGGCCCAGGTTTTTCACCTCGGCTATCTGCACGCCCACCGCCGCGCGCGCTGCGAGCGCCTCATCATCGAGGTCAATCCGCGCCACGTCGCCTTCTACCGCCGCTATCTGGGCCTGCTGCCCTACACGACGGCCCGGCACAACCCGCGCGTGAATGCGCCGGCCGTGCTGATGAGCATCGACTTCGCGACGGTGCGCGAACAGATCGCGCTCTGGGGCGGACGCCCCGAGCTGCTGACCCAGGCGCGCTGCCTTTACCCGTTGGCCTGGGACGAGGCGACCGAAGCCGCCATGCTGGACAAGTTGCCCTGAGCGGTCAGTAGCGTCCGGCCCGGCGCCATGCCGGCGAGCAGGCTCGCCGCCAGCGGCGCGGTGGAGAATTCCTGCTGCAGCCGCTGCAGCAGATCCTCGCGGTCCGGCGGCGGCGCGCCGCAGGAGCAGCGCGCGGCAATGGCACGGTCCAGCGCGCCTTCCAGCCCGTTGCACTGCACCGAGAACGAGGTGTGGTGGGGCTGACCATGGCGGTCGGTCCAGGTGGCCACGACGCGCAGGACGGGCCCGATGGTGCGGGTCACCCATTCAAAGCGTATGCCGGCCGTGCGCGTGCGGCTGCGCCGCATCAGGCGGCCCGTGCTGCTGCCGCCAGGGCGGCGTGAGCGCTGCAGGTGCATGTCGTTGAGGAAGCGCCCGGCCGCGGCCATGTCGGCGGTGGCTGTCATGGCGGAAGTGCCCATGAGGTCAATCGTCATCGCAAGACTCCGAGTTGCTAAAAAACCCAAAGACCTGGGGCAAACGGGGTGCCCGGTCAAAGCAGGGGCTCCACGAGGCGGGCAAAACCCTGCAGCAGGCGCTGGCCCAGGCCGCGCTGGGACCATTGCGCCGGGTCGATGCGCTGGGAGACGGTCAGGTCGCGGGCGAACAGGGCCTGCATCTGCTGGCCGAAGTCGTCGCCCAGCACGATGACGTCGATCTCGCGGTTGCCGACGATGCTGCGCCAGTCGAGATTGCTGGAGCCGACGCTGGAATAGACGCCGTCGACGACGGCCGTCTTGGCATGCATGACCGACCCCGACATCTCGTGGATCTGCACGCCCGCCTCCAGCAGCTGGGCATAGCGCGAGCGCGCCGCGTGCAGCACCATGGCGACGTCGCTGCGGCCCGGCAGCACGAGGGCGACGGCGACGCCGCGCCGCGCTGCATCGCACAGGGCCTGGATGAGCTCCGGCCCCGGCGCGAAATAGGCCATGGTCAGCTGCACGCTGCGCTGCGAGGCATCGATGGCATGCAGCAGCGCCGTGTAGGCCGGGTTGATGCCGTTGCTGGGGTCGCCCGCCACCAGCTTGACGACGCGCTGGCCGGGCGTGGCCACGCGCGGCGCCGGCCCCGGCACCAGTTCGCCCTTGCAGCCCTGCAGGGCCCAGGATTCGCGGAACAGCGTCGCCAGCGCCGTCACGACCGGTCCACGCAGCTCGACCTGGGTGTCGCGCCAGCCCTGCTTGTCGGCATCGGCGGGCGGGCTCTTGCGGCGAGCGCTGCTGAAAGACCCCTCGGCGTAGACATTGCTGAGATTGATGCCGCCGGTGAAGGCCACGTCGCTGTCGACGGCCAGCATCTTGCGGTGGTTGCGTTCCAGCACGCCCCAATGGCCAGGGCGCTCCAGCGGATTGACCGGGTTGAAGGCGCAGACGGCGATGCCGCCCTCGCGCAGGCGGTCGAAGAAGGCGCTGTCCGTGCCCATCGAGCCCAGGCTGTCGTACATCAATGCCACGTTGACGCCCTCGGCCGCCTTGCGCAGCAGCAGCTCGCCCACTTCGGCGGCGACGCCCTCGTCCTCAATGATGTAGAACTCCACCAGAATACGATGGCGGGCGGCGCTGATGGCGGCCTTCATCGCGGCAAAGGTGGCGGGCCCGTCGACCAGCAGCCTGGCCGTGTTGCCGCGCAGCAGCTGGGTGTCGCCCTTGGCGGCCAGCACGCCGAGATGGTGCTCGAACAAGGCGCCATTGCCTTCGTCGCGCACCCGGGCGAGGTCGCGGGCCTCGACCGCGTCGGACACCGGGCCGTTGCGGCCTTGCAGGCTGACGCGGTCCGCGGTCAGCCGCGAAGAGGCGGGTGTCAGCTGCCGGTCCTGTTCCGGCAAGGTGCCGCAGGCGACCGTGCCCGCCAGGGAGAACACCAACACGAGGCTCCAGGCCCAACTGCGGGATTGCTTCATGAGCCCTTTGCCAATGCATCAATGCAGGGCGGGAGGGGCAAGCGGCGTGCCCGCAGCTTGCGGCAACCCGGAAGCGATTTCGGTCACCGGTAGAACTTGCAGAAATTCTGGCAACGGCTCGCGGCCGGCTCCTACAAGGGCGGGCCGTCAAGCTGCATAACGTGATGGCCAAGCAGCCCGAGCAGACGACGTGCCCGGGTTCCTGTCGGATACCGCCGCCGGGCCGAAACTTTTCCGGGTCGCTGCGAATTTGCCGACAATGATTTCCCCCGAAGCGCTGCGTCCCCGCAACAAAGAAAGCTGGAAGGAAACGATGCCGCATGCCCTGGTAGTGGATGACGACCATGATTCGGCAGCTTCGCTGCGCGAGTTGATCGCGGGCGAGCACTTCACCGTGGCTGTGGCCCATAACCTGCGCGATGCGCGCAAGCAGATCGCGCTGCAGCAGCCCGACATCCTGCTGCTGGATCTGCGCCTGCCGGATGGCAATGGCATGGACCTGCTGGCCGACCCCAAGCTGGTCGCCAATTCCGAGGTCGTGCTGTGCACCGGTCACGCCAGCCTGGAAACCTCGCTGCAGGCGCTGCGCCTGGGCGCGGCCGACTACCTCGTCAAGCCCGTCAACCTGAAGCAGCTGCAGGGCGTGCTGTCGCGCATCATGAAGCCTGCGACCCTGCAGGCCGAGGTCGAGGATCTGGCGGCCACCCTGGATGAATCCGGGCACTTCGGCCTGCTCTGGGGCCGCAGCGCGCCGATGAAGCGCATCTACGAGCAGATCTCGCGCGTGGCCGGCACCAGCGTGTCGGTCTTCATCACCGGCGAGTCCGGCACCGGCAAGGAGGTCGTCGCCCAGACCGTGCACGACCTCAGCCGCCGCCGCAAGCAGCCCTTCCTCGCGGTGAACTGCGGGGCCATCAGCCCCAACCTGATCGAGAGCGAGATCTTCGGCCACGAGAAGGGCAGCTTCACCGGCGCCGAGCGCCAGCACCAGGGCTTCTTCGAGCGCGCCAGCGGCGGCACGCTGTTCCTGGACGAGATCACAGAGATGCCGCTGGAGTTGCAGGTCAAGCTGCTGCGCGTGCTGGAGACCGGGCGCTTCATGCGCGTGGGCAGCACCACGGCGCTCGAGACCGATGTGCGCATCGTCGCGGCCACCAACCGACTGCCCTATCAGGCCGTGGCCTCGGGCAAGCTGCGCGAAGACCTGCTCTACCGGCTGAACATCTTCCCGATCGCGCTGCCGCCGCTGCGCGACCGCATCGCCGACATCCCGCTGCTGGCCAACCATTTCCTGGCCGCCATCAGCGAGCAGGAGGGGGTGGTGCGCCGCTTCACGCCCGAAGCGCAGGCGATGCTGGTGGGCTACTCCTGGCCCGGCAATGTGCGCGAGCTGCGCAACGTCGTGCAGCGCGCCTATGTGATGGCAGCCGGCGAGACCATCGACGAAACCTGGCTGCCCGGCAGCCCGGAAGCCGGAGTCACTTCGAGCTGGGGGGGCTTGGCGCCGCCGGCGCCGCCGGCCGCAGCGCCGGTCAGTGCGCCGGCTGCGGCGCCCCGGCCGCCGGAGGCCTTGAACGGCGACGCCGACACCCCTTTCATCACCCTGCCGATAGGCTCCAGCGTCGCCCAGGCCGAGCGTGCGTTGATGCTGGCCACGCTGCGCCACTTCAACCACCACAAGGAACGCACCGCCGCGGTGCTGGGCATCAGCCTGAAGACGCTTTACAACCGGCTGAAGGAATACGCCGCCGAGGGCGACGAAGCGGCCCGCAGCAGCGCGCCGCAGGACTGAAGATCGCCCTGACCCCCGGGCGCGCCGATTGCCCGTTGCCTGTCCCGACATCTCGTTGAAGGACAGACCATGGGTCACGCTGATTTGATGCACGAGGCAGCCGACGCGGTGACGCCGATGCTGCGTGATGTGCGTTCGCGCGTCGCGCAGGCCTCCGGCCGCACGCTGGGCTATGTACGCGACGAACCGGTGCGTGTGGCCGTCGCCGCTGCGGCCGTGGGTACGCTGGTGTTTGCGCTATGGCATCTGCTGAGCTCGCGCAGTTCCCGCTGACGGCGCAGGCCCTGGTGGCCAGGCTGCCGCTGCTGACGCAGCTGGCCAACTTCCAGCACGCCTTGAACGAGGAGTTCGACAGCAGCCGCCACGCGGCCCGCTACCGCCCCAGCCTGGCGCTGCGGCGGCTGCGCTCGGGTGTCGAATTGTTGTGCCGCTTGCAGCAAGAACTGCTTCACCCCGCCTTGCGCGCGTCACGGCCAGAGGCCTGGCCCGAGCTGGAGCTGGCCATGGAGGCGGTGGCTGCGCTGCGCGACCTGGCCAGTCGGGGCGCCAGGGGCGACACCGAGCAGCTTGCCTTGGTGGCCGTGCTCGAAGGACTCGTCCAGCTGCAGTTCGTCAGCCTCGACGAGCTGCTGGCCCAGGCCGACGCCAAGACCATGCCCTGGCAGGCGCTGGAACTCGAGACCGAGGCGGCGCTGCAGCATTGGCAGGCGGGCAGCCGCGATGTCGAGGATCAGTACGCGCTGAACTGACCGTGCCGCGCTGCGGCGGTCAACGCTGGCGGGCCAGGCTCGGCAGCGCCAGGCCGCGCGCGGGTGCGGGTGCGGTCGTGGTGGTGGCGCGGCCGAGCAGGGCGGCGTAGCGCCGCGTCATCTGCGCCAGCACATGCGGCCAGTCATGCGCCTGCGCGCGGGCCAGGCCGGCGCGGCGCCGGGCGGCGTTGTTGCCGCCCAGGCTGGCGTCCATGGCCTCGGCCCAGCAGCCGGCCCGTGGCCGGTCCACCAGAAGGCCGGCGCCCTGGGCCAGCTCGGCCAGGCCGCCGGCATTGGCGACGACGACCGGCGTGCCGCAGGCCATGGCCTCGAGCACGCCCAGGCCGAAGGTTTCCTGGTCGCCCGCGTGCACAAAGGCATCGCAGCTGGCCACCATGCGCGCCAGCCTGGCGCTGTCGGTCTCGGTCGGCAGCAGCCGCACCTGCTCGCCCAGCGGCGGCGCCGGCCCGTCGCCCACCGCCAGCAGCACGTGGCCCTGGCCGAGCAGGGCGACCGCATCGGCCAGCAGCTGCAGGTTCTTGGCGCGCGCGAAGCGGCCGGTGTAGAGGAGCAGGCGTGTGTCCGGCGCCAGGCCCTGGTCACGGCAGAACCGGGCCCGCCAGGCGGCGTCCGTTGCGCAGGGTGTGAAGACCGAGCAGTCCACGCCCAGCGGCTGCAGCGTCACGCGGGGCACGCCCCAGGATTGCAGGCGCTGCACCATGACGCTGCTGGGTGCCATGACGAGGTCGAAATGGCGATACAGATGGACCAGATAGCGCCGCGCCCAGCGCTCGGCGCCGCGGCCCAGCGGCCCGTCTTCGGCGCCGCCTGCCAGGCGCTGCGCCAGCTCGGGCAGGTTGCCGTGGCAGAAGGCGGCGGCCGGCACGCGCAACTGTTCGGCCGCGGTCAGCGCAGCCCAGGCCAGCACATAGGGGTCGGCCGACTCGATGAGGTCGGGCGCAGCGAACTGCATCTGCCGCAGCGCACGGCCCCGGCCCAGCACCAGGCGCTGGCCGCCGCTGCGCGGCAGGCTGATGCCACCGCAGTCCAGCAGGCCCGGGCCCTGGGCACCCGGGGCGACGATGGTGTGGCGCCAGCCCAGCGGGCGCAGCCTATCGTGCTTGGCGGTCAGCGCGTGCCGCACGCGGCCGGTCGCGCCCCAGAACATCGACACATCCAGCAGATGGGGGGCCGCGCCCGGTGATGTCGCCGGGACCTGCTGCTCGGGCACGGAATGGTTCAAACGCATTGCGGCGCGGGGGCAAGCGGCATGCCTGGCACGTCGCCTGCCTGAGAGCCGCATGCCCAAGCCACCCGCATCCCCCGAGATCCGCCAGGCGCGTCAGGCTGGACTGCGCTGGCTCAGTGACGACGGCCCTGGCCTGTGCCGTTCGCCGACGGCCGGCGGCGGCTTCCAGTACCGCGACGCCCGCGGCCGGCGCGTCCGCGACGAGGCCACGCTGGCGCGCATCCGCCGGCTGGCCGTGCCGCCCGCCTGGCAGCGGGTCTGGATCAGCCCGCATGCCGACAGCCATCTGCAGGCCACCGGCCGCGACGCGCGCGGGCGCAAGCAGTACCGCTATCACGCCGACTGGATGGCCGGCCGCGGCCAGACCAAGTTCGACGGCCTGCTGCGTTTCGGTGCCGTGTTGCCGCGCCTGCGCCGGCGCGTGCAGCGCGCGTTGGCCGGCTCCGGCGAGCCGACGCGCGAGCGCGTGCTGGCGACGCTGGTGCGCCTGCTGGACACCACCTGGCTGCGCATCGGCAACAGCAGCTATGCGCGCGAGAACGGCTCCTACGGCCTGTCCACGCTGCGCAACCGCCACGCTGGCGTCAAGGGTGACGCCATCCGGCTGTCCTTCGTGGGCAAGAGCGGCGTGCGCCATTCGGTCAGCGTGAACGACCGCCGCGTCGCCCGCATCGTGCGCCGCTGCCGCGAACTGCCGGGTCAGGAGTTGTTTCGTTATGTCGACGACGCGGGCCAAAGCCATGCGATCGATTCGGCCGACGTCAACGCCTGGCTGACCGAGGCCGCCGGCCTGCGCGTGACGGCCAAGGATTTCCGCACCTGGCACGGCAGTGCGCTGGCACTGCAATTGACGCTGCAGGCCTGCGCCGAGGGCGCGGAACCCTGCCGGCCGCAGCAGGTGCTCGAAAGCGTCGCCCGGCGCCTGGGCAACACCGCCGCCGTTTGCCGCAAGGCTTACATCCACCCCCGCGTGCTCGGCCTGGGCGAGGCCCTGGGCGATGAAGCGGCCCGCGCCAGGCTGCGCGCGCAGCCCTGGGCATCCGCGCCCTCGTCCCGGGCCGGCCTCAGTGCCGCCGAACGGCAGTTGATGGCCCTGCTGCGCTCGCGGGCATCCCACTTGCCCTGACGCCGAGATGCAACCCGGAGTGAAACCTCGTGCGCATCGCCTTTGTCACCGAGACCTTTCCGCCCGACATCAACAGCGTGTCCCTGACCGCCGACCGCGCGCTGCGCCATTTGCGCGAGGCCGGTCATGACGTGCAGCTGATCCGGCCGCGTCGGCCCAACGAGCTGCCCTGCCGCGACAGGCACGAATGGCGCTGCGGGGGCGGACCCGTGCCGAGGTATCCGGGCCTGCGCTATGGCTGGGCGACGCCCGCGGCGCTGCGCGCGCTGTGGCATGACCATGGTGGCCTGCCCGACCTCGTGCACGTGACCACGCCGGGCCCACTGGGCTGGGCTGCGTTGCGCGCCGCGCGCGGCGAAGGCATCGCCCGCAGTGCCGATTTCCGCATCAACTTCCACGCCTATTGCGGCCACTACGGCCTGGGCTGGCTGGAGCCCGTCGTGCTGGCCTATCTGCGTCGCCTGCATGGCATGGCCAACCTCAACTTCGTACCGACCGCCGAGCTGCAGCGGGAGCTGGCCGGCCACGGCTTCGAGCGCCTGCAGGTGCTGGGCGCGGGTGTCGATGCGCGCCACTTCTCGCCCGACCGCCGCGACCCGCGCCTGCGCCGTGACTGGCGCATCGGCGATGACCACCGCGTCATGCTCTACGTGGGCCGGCTCGCCGCGGAGAAGAACGTCGGCCTGGCGCTGCAGACCTTCGAGCGCCTGAGCGCGCGCCGCCCCGGGCTGCGCATGGTGGTGGTCGGCGACGGCCCGATGCGCGCGCAGCTGGAATACGCCCATCCGACGGCGCGCTTCGTCGGCATGCAGACCGGCGTCGCGCTGGCCCGGCACTACGCCAGCGCCGACGTCTTCCTCTTCCCCAGCCTGACCGAGGCCTTCGGCAACGTCACGCTGGAAGCCATGGCCAGCGGCCTGGCCGTGGCCGCCTTCGACACCGGCGCCGCCGCCCAGCATGTGCGCGACGGCATCAGTGGCTGCCTGGCGCCGCCGTGCGACGGCCTGGACGCGGCCGACGCCTTCCTCGACGCGGCCACCCGCGCCCTCGATGCTTCCGCCCCCGACGGGCCGCTGCGCCTGCAGGCGCGCCTGGCTGCCATGCAGGCCGATTGGGCCGGCGTGCAGCGCCGCTTCGAGCAGGCCCTGCTGCAGCTGGCCGCCCAGGCCGAGGCCGTGCCCGGCTACGCGGCCCTGGCCTGACACCGGTCGCCGATGCTGCCCGTTGCCGCCACGCCGCGCGCGGTACCGCCACCGACGACGCCGCGCGCCTTCAGCTGCGCCTGCGGGCGGCCGGTGTTCTTCCGCAACAGCGCATGCCTGGCCTGCCACCGGCCGCTGGGTTATGACGCCACGCGCGGCGTGCTGCTGGCGCTGGAGGCCGTGCGCTCGGGCCGCGGCGGCTGGCGCGAGGCTGGCGTGCCGGCGCGGCGCGCACCGCGCTATGCGCGTTGCGCCAACCTGGACACGGCCGCCGCCTGCAATTGGCTGCTGGACGCCACCGAGGTGATGGCCGGCTTCGCGCTGTGCCGCTGCTGCCGGCTGACGCGCACCGTGCCCGACCAGTCGCAGCCGAACGCCGGCCTGTGGTGGGGGCGCATCGAACTCGCCAAGCGCCGCCTGGTGTCCTCGTTGATCGGCCTGGGCCTGCCGGTGCTGTCGCGCAGCGAGGATGCCGAGCACGGGCTGGCCTTTGACCTGCTGCTGGCGCCGCCCGAGGGCCCGGCCGTCGTCACCGGCCATGCGGACGGCGTCATCACGCTGGACGTGTCCGAGGCCGATGACGCCCGCCGCGAGGCGCGCCGCCACGATCTTGGCGAGCCCTACCGGACCCTGCTGGGCCATCTGCGCCACGAGACCGGCCACCACTACTGGCAGCGCCTCGTCGAGCACAGCGACTGGATAGAGCCTTGCCGCGCCTTGTTCGGCGATGAGCGCGAGGACTATGCGGCGGCGCTGCAGCGCCACTACGCCCATGGCGCACCGGCCGACTGGGGCCAGCGCTTCGTCAGCTCCTATGCCAGCGCCCACCCCTGGGAGGACTGGGCCGAGACCTGGGCCCACTATCTGCACCTCGTCGACACGCTGGACACGGCGCGCAGCTTCGGCCTGGACGGCGAGCGCGTGGAACTGAGCTATGAGCGCTTCGGTGCCGACCTCGCCGCGGATGCCGACGATCCCGGTGCGGCCGGCTTCCTGCAGCTCATCAACAGCTGGATGGAGTTGACCGGCGTGCTCAACGAGTTGTCACGCAGCATGGGCGTGGCGGACTTCTACCCCTTCGTGCTGTCGGCGCCCGCGGTGCGCAAGCTGCACCTGGTGCACCGCATCGTGCAGGGCGCGCGGGACTGAGCTCTCGGTGGCGGTGCCTGTGGCGCCCTCAATGCCAGTGCGGTGCCAGCGCGGCCGGCGCGGGCCGCGCCCGCAGTTCGGGCAGGGGCGGTGGCGGCGACGCATGGGTGCCGACCAGACCGTCCAGATGGCTCAGGACTTCGTCGACATTCAGCGGCTTGCTCCACAGCTCGCAGAAGCCCCAGTCCTCGACGGGAAAGTTGACGTCGGCCGTCACGGCCACAGCCGGTACCGATTCACAGCCGGGCAGGGTACGCAACAGTCCGAGCAGGCGGCTGCCGTGGCAGTCGGGCAGGCCCAGGTCCAGCAACAGCAGGGCCGGCGCCAAGCCGGCTGCCATGCGCATGGCCTCCTCGCCCGTGGTGGCGATGAAGAGTTCGAGTTCGGGGCGCCGCTCCAGGATCGCCGCCATCAGCAGCGCATTGACCGGATGGTCCTCGACATAGAGAACGGGTCGGCGGGCTGGGTTGGGCATGGATCCTCCGGGCGTCATGGCCAGCACAAGGGCAATCCGTGTGCCCGCCGGACCGGGCACCGGCCTTGCCTGTCACGACCATCGACTCCACCAAGGCCCTGCCATGTCAACCACCACCTCCACCAGCGGCGCGCCGCGCAGCTTTGGCGTCTTCAAGCCGGTCGGCCATGTCGTCATCTCCTTCCCCGAGGCCGGCCAGGCCGTGCGCGCCGGCCAGGCCCTGGCCGCGCTGGGCCTGCCCGATGCCGCCGTGCACCATTACAGCGACCGCGAGATGCTCAGCCAGATCGACGATGACATCGCCCATGCCAGCCCGATTGCCGCCATCGGCCAGGAGATGAACCTGGTGCTCGCCCACCGTGCGCTGGCCGCCAGGGGCTACCACTGGTTGGTCGTCCAGGTCGGCAGCGACGATCAGGCCACGCGCGTGGCGCGGGCGGCCGAGGGCTGCGGCGCCGAGCGCGCCCAGCACTACGGCCACTTCATCATCGAGGAGCTCATCGAGCGCCCGGGCGACATGCCCCAGGTCGCCGAGTCCCCGGACCGGGGCCTGGACGCGCAGACGCCCTCGGGCAAGGAGACCGAAGCGGCCGCAATGAAGAAGGCGCAGTGATGTCTGAAGCCGACAAGACCCTGCAGACGCAGCGCGACATCCAGAAGCGCCAGGACCAGGCCGACGCCAAGGCGCCGCACAAGATGGACGAGCAGGACGGTGCCGTGCAGGCGGGCGCCCGCGCGCAGCCTGAGTCCCTGCCGGCCCAGCATCTGCAGAAGCCCGGCCGCGAGGCCGACCTCGAGCTGGCGCCACGCTTTCTGGCGCCCGACTACCGCGGCAGCGCCAAGCTGCAGGATTTCGTCGCCCTCATCACCGGCGCCGACTCCGGCATCGGCCGCGCCGTGGCCGTGCTGTTCGCGCGTGAGGGCGCCGATGTGGCCGTGGCCTATCACTCCTCCACCGAAGACGCCGAGGAGACGCGCCGCTGCATCGAAGCCGAGGGCCGCCAATGCCTGCTGCTGCAGGGCGACGTGAAGAGCAGCGCCTGGTGCGACAGCGCCGTGGCCCAGGTCATCGCCCGCTTCGGCAAGATCGACGTGCTCGTCAACAACGCCGCCTTCCAGGAGCATGCGGCCTCGCTCGAGGATCTCGACGACGAACGCATCCGCGAGACGCTGGACACCAACATCGGCGGCTATCTGCGCATGGCGCGCGCCGTCCTGCCCCATCTGAAAAAGGGCGCCTCCATCATCAACACGGGATCGGTGACCGGCCTCAAGGGCAGTGCCCGGCTGCTCGACTACTCGGCCACCAAGGGCGCCATCCATGCGCTGACCAAATCGCTGGCCAGCAACCTGCTGGAGCGGGGCATCCGCGTCAACGCGGTGGCGCCGGGGCCGGTCTGGACGCCGTTGAACCCGGCCGACGCACCCGCCGAGAAGGTCGCCGAATTCGGCAAGCAGACCGACATGAAGCGAGCGGCCCAGCCCGAGGAGCTGTCGCCGGCCTATGTCTTCCTCGCCTCGCCGGTCTGTGCCGGCTACATCACCGGCATCGTGCTGCCCGTCACCGGCAGCGTCGGTGCGATCTGACCCGCAAGCAATGCGGCAAGTTCTGCCGCCACCGGCGCACGGCACCCCATTTGCCTGTTGCGGCGGCGGCGCTGCGCCGCGGCCAAGGAGTACTTCATGAATCTGATCATCTGGCTCATTGCCGGTGGCCTCATCGGATGGGTCGCCAGCTTGCTGATGCGCACCGACGGCGAGCAGGGCGTCGTCCTCAATGTGCTGGTCGGCATCGTCGGCGCGGCCATCGGCGGCTGGCTGATCTCGCCCATGGTGGGTGTTGCCACCATCAACGACGGCATGCTCAGCATGGGCTCCCTCGTGGTTTCCCTGCTCGGCGCGATCGTGCTGTTGGCCATCGTCAATCTCATCCAGCGCGGCACCACGCGCTGACCCTTCCCGTTCACCTTTCTTTCACCCAAGGACCACCATGACCACCACGGCGAATACTCCCTTCCCCACCTCCTCGGCCTCTCCCGCCACGCCGGCGCCCGTCGCTACCGCCATCAACGACACCGCGGCCAAGGCGGGTGACGCCGTCGACAAGGGTGCAGCCGTCGGCCACGACGTGCTGAACCGCGTCGTGCAGGGCGCTCACAGCGCCATCGATCGCGTGGCCGGGACGGCCGCACCCGCCGTGCAGCGCCTGCAGGAAGGCGTGCAGGCGGCCGGTGAATCGCTGAGCCAGCGCGCCAGCGATGTCCGCGAGATCGGCGATGAGTGGGCCGAGAGCCTGCGCAGCACGGTGCGCGAGCACCCGCTGGCCGCTCTCGCGACGGCCCTGGCCGTCGGCGTGCTCGTGGCCCGTCTGGCGCGCTGAGGCGGCCTTGGCCGACCCGCTGCAAGACAAGCCACTGCGGGATCAACTGCAGTCGCTTTGGCGCGAGCTGCCCGGCCTGGTCAGCGACCGTGTCGAGCTGCTGTCGCTGGAGCTGCAACGCGCGGCCCGGGCCCTGGCCCAGATCGTCGCGCTGATGGTGGCCGTGGCCATCCTCGGCGTGACGGCCTGGCTGGTGCTGTGGGCCGGCGTCATCCGCCTGCTGATGCGGGCCGGCCTGCCCCTGGAGGCCGCCCTGCTGATCGCCATCGCCGTCAACGGGCTGGCCATCCTGCTGGCGCTGCAGCGCGTGCGCAAGCTGCTGCCCAGGCTGGGCCTGCCCGTCACGCAACGCCATCTAATGCTGGCGCCCGAACCGCCACCCCGCGAGGACACCGATGAACGCGCCGCTGCCTGAGCCCGATATCGATGCACGCATCCTGGACGTCGAGATGCGGCTGATGGCGCGCGAGGCCCGGCTGGGCGCGGGCGCTCACGACCTTGCCGACCGGTTGCGCCAGACCCTGCAACCCGCCAAGCTGCTGCTGCCGGCCGGCGCGGTGTTGCTCGGCGTCGCGGCACTGCTGTCGCTGCGACGGCGACCTCGTGCCGCTTCCGCGCCGTGGATCCTGGCCGGCGTGCTGCCCGACGTCTCCTGGGTGCGACTGCTGGGCCTGGCCTGGCCGCTGTTGCCGGAAAGCTGGCGCAACCGCGTCAGTCCGGCCACGGCCAGCAGCGTCGTGACGCTGGGCCTGCCGCTGGTCGAAGGCCTGCTGGGGACTCGCCGCGCCAAGCCACTGGCGGCAGCGGCCGAGGTCGACCTGACGCGGCTTTCCGGCCGCTGGTTCCTCGTCGGCGAGCTGCCGGCGCCGCTGCAGGCCCCGGCACTGCAGCCCCCTGAACTCGGCCTGCTGCCGCGCGACGATGGCCAGTTCGACCTGCTGCAGCGCCGCATCGACGCCGGCGGCACGCATGGCAGCGAGGCAAAGGTCAAAGCGGTGCCGGCCAGCCAGGGCGCGCGGCTGCGCTTCAGCCATTGGCCGGAAGCCCTGCAATTCCTGCCCTGGGCCTGGATAGAACGCACCGTGCTGCATGTGGACGAGGGCTACGACGAGGCGCTGATCGGCAGCGCCGATCGCGACTCGCTGTGGCTGCTGTCGCGCCGGCCCGGGCTGGCAGCCGAGCGCCGCCAGGCCCTGGTGCAGATCGCGCGTGACCGCGGTTTCGCCGTCGACAGGCTGCGCTTCTTCGGGCCCGATTGAAATGCAGGCCCGCGTCCAAGGCCCGCCTTGGACAACCTGGGCGCCAACGCCGGCGGCACATGGCTTGCCGTCAATCCTGGCGGGGTTGTCCCGCTTCGACCAGGAGATTCTTATGGCACGCAGCAGCTTGCTCGGTATTGATTCCGCTGCGGCCGAGCCCGCCGGCCGGGACAAGGCCAGCCTCGGCCCGGGCGACAGCTCGGACAGTGGCAGCGACGTCAGCGGCCTGGAAGGTGACGACGATGGCACCGACCCGGGCCTGCCGGTGGACGTGGCCCTGCGCGACGATCAGATGGCACCGCTGCCGCTGGGCGAATCACTGGCCGCCGGCGAAGGCGAGACGGGTGTGCGCGATGGCGCCGACATCGGTGTGGACCGCGTCTTCACGCCTGGCGATGCCGATGACGTCGATGCGCTGCTCGGCGCCGTCGATGAGGCGCCGCTCAGTGAGGATGAAGAGGATGAAGCGGATGAAGAAGAGGACCGGGAAGACGAGCAGATCGCCCCCGATCCAGCCGGACATCGCCCCGGCCGCAGCTAGCCGCGGCCGGGGCGGCGCGTCGCGCGGTCAGACGGCGGCGCGGGCCTGGTCGCGCAGCGTGCGCACCTGCAGGTGGTTGCGCTTCACGCCCTCGTACTGGCGCTCGACGACCGAACGCACATCGGGCGGCAGCGCCTGCTCGAGGGCCTCGCGGTAGGCCTTCATGGCGCTGTCCTCACCGCGCTCGGTTTCTTCGAGGATGGCCTTGTCGGTGTAGCCGGCCAGCGTGCCCTTGACGGCCACCCAGCCGCGGTGCATGGCGCCGGCGGCCGTGCCGCTGTCCTCGGCCTTGCCACCCAGGCGCACGACGCTGGATTGCAGCTCGGCGGCGGCCTGGCGGCATTCCTCGGCGCGGCGTTCGAAGGATTGCTTGATGGACGGATCCTTCAGGTATTCCGCCGAAGCGTGGAAGCCGTACTCGCCATCCTTGCAGGTTTCAATGAGATCGTTCAGCGTGTCGATGATGTCGTCGTTGCTCATGGCATGTCCTTTCGCGGGTCGATGAAGGCGCCGGCGTGCCGCAGCTGCACCGTGCGTCCAGCCCGATTTGGGGCAGGTGGCGTGCCCGCCCTGTTACGGCGGGTTCACGGCCGGGCCGCCGGCGCGTGCCGCCGCCAGGGCGGCCTGCAAGGCGGCCAGCAGTTCGGCAGGGGCGCAGGGCTTGCGCAGCTGCACGAACTCGCCGTCAGCGATGGCCGTGTTGCTGAAGCCGCTGATCAGCACCACCGGCAGGCCGGGGCGCTGTTCACGCAGCTGCCGGGCCAGCGCGACGCCATCCAGCGGCCCCGGCATGACGACGTCGCTGAGCACGATGTCGGGCTGCGCACCGCTGTCCAGCACGCGCAACGCGGTGCCCACGTCGTGGGCGCGCAGCACCTTGGCGCCGTGGGCCATCAGCAGGGCGGCGGTCACATCGCCCAGGGCTTCGTCGTCCTCGACGAGCAGCAGGGTGGCGCCGGCGATGCTTTGCGGGGCGGCATCGGCAACAGCAGGCGTGGGGCGGTCCTCGTCGCTGGCCGCCACCGGCAGCAGCAGTGACACGGTGGTGCCCACGCCCGGCGTGCTGGCCAGGCGCGCGGTGCCGCCGGCCTGCGTCGCGAAACCATGGACCTGGCTGAGCCCCAGGCCGGTGCCCTGGCCGACGCCCTTGGTCGTGAAGAAGGGCTCGAAGGCGTGCTCGACCAGCGCCGGGTCCAGACCCATGCCGTCGTCGCCGACGGTCAGCAGCACATAGTTGCCCGGAGCCAGGTTCGGCAGGCCCTCTTTGTCGGCGGCCTCGGCATTGCGTGCTCCCAGCCTCAGCTGGCCGCCCGCCGGCATGGCGTCGTGGGCGTTCAGGGCCAGGTTGACGAGGGCCAGGTCCAGTTCATTGGTGTCCACGCGCACCGGCCAGACATGCGCTGACACCTGCACCTGGATCTCGATGCGCCGGCCCAGCACGCTGCGCATCAGCTCCTGCACCTCGGGCAGGTAGCTGGCGAGCGACAGCGTCTGCACCCGCACCGGGCGACGGCCGGCGAAGCGCAGCAGGTGCTGGGTCAGCTGGCTGCCCTTGTCGACCGAGCGCTGCGTGGCGCTCAGTGGGCCCTGCAGTTCGGCGGCGCTGGGGTGGCGCTGCATCAGATGCATGCTGTTGCTGATGACGCCCAGCAGATTGTTGAACTCATGCGCCACGCCGCCGGTGAGCCGGCCCAGCGCGACGACGCGTTGGCTCTGCGCACCGCGCTGCTCCGCCAGCCGCGTGCGCTCGACGGCCTGGGCCACGCTGTGCTCGAGCTCGGCGCGCGCGCTGGCCATGCTGCGGCCGGCGGTGACAAGGGCGTCGGCCACCTCATCGCACTCGACCATGCCGGTGGGCTGGGCCTGCACCGGCAGGCCGGCCTGCAGGGCCTCGGCCTGGCGCTTCAGCGCGCGCAGCGGCCGCTCGATGCGGCGCGACACCCACACCGCGCCCACCATGGCCAGCGCCAGCAGCACCAGCGTGCCGATGGCGACCCGCAGCACCGCCTGGGGCATGCGGCCGCCGAAATCCTCACGCGGCATCGCGCTGACATAGCTCCAGCCCAGCGGCGAGGTGCTGAAGTAACCCGCCGTCGGCACGCCGTCCAGAGAGACCGATTCAAAGGCACCTTCGCGGGCCGCGGCCATGTGGGCGAGGATGTCGGGGCTTGCCCTGCGGCCCACGTAGCGAGTGCCGCCAGGCAGGCGGGCGACGAGTTGGCCGGAGTTGTCCAGCACCGAGCCGATCCAGCCCGGATGCGGCGCCTGGGCCTGCACGATTCTCTGAAGCTCCGAGGGCCGCACGGTGACGACGAGGTTGTAGAGCAGTGTGCCGTTGCGCGTCACGGGCTCGACCCATGACGCGTGAGGCTCCTGCAGCTCAGGCGCTGCGTTCGTCATCGCGGGCTGAAGGGGCAGCATGACGGGGCTGGCGCTGAGGTTTTCAGGTCCGGGCGCCTCGCTGCCGCCCCCCGCCGGCAGGCGGGTGCTGAGCAGCAGCTTGCCCGGTGCCCTCAATTCGACCCAGCCGTCCAGCCCCTGCATGGCGCGCCGGGCCAGACTCTCGAAGCCCAGGCGCTGTTCCTCGTCGAGCGGCCCGGCGCTGTCCAGCGCCGGTGACTGCGCGAGCACGTGGGCGATGGCCGCGCGGCGCGACAACTCGCCATCGACCAGCATGGACAGGGCGCGCGCCGTGTCGCGCAAATTGCGCTGGTGCGCGTCGCGCTCGGCTTCGTAGGTACTGGCGACGAGCCATGCCACGCCCAGCATGCCAGGCAGCAGCACGGACAGGACAAGCAGCAGCAGACGTGAACGGATGGTGACCGGCATGGCGAATCGCGGGTGTGCCAGGCCCCGCAGGAAAGCCGGGACCGATCGCATCAACGCAACCATAGCAACCCTATCAGCCAAAGCACCGCGGCCCGGCCCCGGCCCGCGGAATGTCTCTTGTGCGAGCCGGATGGCAAACGGCGTGCCCGCCTGCGGCGGGCGGTTCACTTCAGTTCGTGGGGACCTTCACGATGATGTTGTTGCGCACCTCCTTCACGTCGGGCGTGCTGCGGGCCAGCTGGCCGGCACGGTCCTTCTCGGCCTGCGAGGTGGCGAAGCCGGCGAGCTGCACCGTGCCCTTGAGCGTCTCGACCTGGATGCGCATCGCGCTGACCTGGCTGTCTTCGGCAAAGCGCGCCTTGACGCGTGTGGCGATGGTGGCGTCGTCGACATACTGGCCCACGGTGCTCTGGCCGCTGGTAACGGCGCAGCCGGTGCCCGCAAGCGTGGCGAGAGCCACCATCGAAGCGATCAGGATCTTCTTCATGCCTTCTCCTTGCGCGAGGGAGACTCGCGCGACTTCACGGCAACCGGTGTGCCCGGGCTGGTTGGGCGGGCCCGGGCCGGCCCCGTCGCGGCGCTGCGCGACGGCAGGCTTTACCGCAATTAGCCGGTCCGCGCCCGGGCGATCGGTAAATCCTGCAAGGTGGGGGCCGGCCTGACGTCGCCACGATGTGGAGGTGCGTGCCCAAATCCTTGTTGCGCAAGGAGAAAGTCGATTTTGTGTCCGGACGCGACGCCAGCGTGAATCCGGCATGGACGTTGCGTTGGAAGGGTCAGCGCTGCAGCGATGCGGCCGGCCCCTGACCCTGCAAGACCCGCAAGAGGAACCCCCGTGCCCTCCCTGGACCTCCGTGCCGACCACCGGCAAACCCAGACCCTGTCGCCCCGACTGCAGCACGCCGTGCGCCTGCTGCAGATGTCTTCGCTGGATTTCGCGGCCATGCTGCGTGACACCCTGGGCCGCAATCCCTTCCTCGAGGCCGAGGAGGGCGAGGGCGGTGAAGGCGAGGAGGGCGGGCAAGCCACCGAGGCCGCCGACGGCGCCGAACCCGGCCCGCTCGGCATGATGGAGGCGGTGTCGGCCGATGGCGTCGTCGAGGCGGATGCGCCGATGGCGGACGGCGACGGTGCCGGTGCGCCCGACGATGGTGGCGACCGCGACCTGTGGGCCGTCGACAGTGCCGGCCAGCGTCGTGCCGAGGACGGCGATCTCAGCGCGCTGGACATGATGGCCGTCGAGACCTCGCTGACGACGCATCTGCATGGCCAGCTGAACGTGCTGCCGCTGTCCGGGCGCGACCTCGCGCTGGCGCGCACCATCGTCGAGTCGCTGGACGACGACGGCTATCTGCGCACGCCGCTGGAGGAACTGATCGTCGTCGCCGCGCAGGATCCGCTGCCCGATTTGCAGGAGATGCAGTTCGCGCTCAAGCTCGTGCAGTCGCTCGACCCGGCCGGCGTGGCCGCGCGGGACGTCGGCGAATGCCTGCTGCTGCAGCTGCCCGCCATCGACTGCCCCGACACGCGCGCCCTGGCCCAGGCCATCGTCAGCGACCACCTGCCTGCGCTGGCCGCGCGCGACGTCGCCACGCTGGCCCGGCAACTGGGCGAGTCGCCGGCGCGCGTCGAAGCCGTCTGCGACCGCATCCGCCGGCTGGACCCGCGGCCGGGCTGGCGTTTCGGTTCCTCGCACGTCGCCTATGTGGTGCCGGACGTCATCGTCAGGAAGGTGCGCGACCGCTGGACGGTGCAGCTCAACCCGGCCATCGTGCCCAAGGTGAGGTTGAACCAGGTCTACGCCAACCTGTTCCAGCGCCATCGCACGGCGGCGAACGCCGAGATGGGGGCGCATCTGCAGGAGGCGCGCTGGACGCTGCGCAATGTCGAGCAGCGCTTCTCGACCATCCTGGACGTGGCCGAGGCCATCGTGAAGCGCCAGCACAACTTCCTCGACTACGGCGCGATGGCCATGAAACCGCTGGGCCTGAAGGAGATCGCCGAGGAAGTGGGCATCCACGAGAGCACCGTCTCGCGGGTGACCAACAACAAATACATGGCCACGCCGGTCGGCGTGCTCGAGCTGAAATACTTCTTCAGCCGCGCCATGATCAGCGCCAACGGCAGCGCCTGCTCGGGCACGGCCATCCGCGGCCTCATCAAGGACATCATCGAGGCCGAGAGCCCGGACACGCCGCTGTCCGATGCCGAGATCACGCGCCAGCTGGCCCAGCAGGGCCTGGTGGTGGCGCGACGCACCGTCACCAAATACCGCCAGATGCTGAAGATCGAGGCGGTGGACCGGCGCCGGCGGGTGGCTTAGCGCGGCGCTACGCGCCAGATGGTGTTGCCGACGTCGTCGGCCACCAGCAGGGCGCCGCGGCCATCGATGGCCACGCCCACCGGTCGGCCGCGGGCTTCGCCCTCGGGGCTGAGGAAGCCTGTCAGCACGTCGATGGGCAGGCCCTGGGGCCGGCCTGCGGCAAAGCCGATGTAGACGACCTTGTAGCCCGAGAAGGGCTTGCGGTTCCACGAGCCGTGCATGCCGATGAAGACGCCCTCCGAGCTGCCGCCGGGGAGCAGCCTGGGCAGGGGGCTGGCGCCTGCTGCAGCCAGGCCGAGGGCGGCGACATGGGCCCCCAGCGCGTAGTCGGGTGCGATGGCGCGTGTCACCAGGTCCGGCCGCTGCGGTTGCGCGCGCTCGTCCACATGCTGGCCGTACCAGCTGTAGGGCCAGCCGTAGAAGCCGCCGTCGCGCACCGAAGTCAGGTAGTCGGGCACCAGGTCGCTGCCGATCTCGTCGCGCTCATTGGCCACCGTCCACAGCACGGGCGTGCCGCCGGTGGGTGTCATCCAGGCCATGCCGTTGGGATTGCGCAGGCCGGTGGCGAACAGGCGCTTGGTGCCGCTGGCGCGGTCGATCTCCCAGATCGCCGCACGCCCTTCCTCGGCCGCCATGCCGTTCTCGGCCACGTTGCTGTTGGAGCCCACCGTGGCGTAGAGCTTGCTGCCGTCGGGGCTGGCGATGAGGCTCTTGGTCCAGTGGTGGTTGCGTGGGCCGGCCGGCAGGTCGGTGAGCTTGCGGCCCGGGCCTGCCAGCGCGGTCTGGCCGGGCGCGTAGGCGTACTCCCAGACGGCGTCGGTGTTGGCGACATAGAAGCGGTCGCCCACCAGGGCCATGCCGAAGGGCGAGTTCAGGTCGTGCAGGAAGACGGTTCTCACCTCGGCGCGGCCGTCGCCGTCGGCGTCGCGCAGCAACGTGATGCGATTTGCACTGGGCGTGGCCGAACCGGCCTTGGCCATCAGCTTCTTCATGACCCAGCCCTTGACGCCCTTGCCTTCGTCGGGGCGCGGCGGCGCATTGGTCTCGGCGACGAGCACGTCACCGTTGGGCAGCACATGCAGCCAACGCGGGTGCTCCAGGCCGCTGGCGAAGGCCTGGGCCTGCAGGCCCGCCGCGGCAACCGGCGCCTCGCCGGCCAGCCAGGGGCGGGTCGCGGCGACATGGGCCGTCGGCACCAGGGTGTGGACCGGTTCGACCAGCGTGGGCCGAGGGCCGACGTCGGCGCCGTCCGGCAAGCGGGTGGTCTCGCCGCAGCCCGCCAAGGCCAGCGCCAGCAGCAGGGAAAAAGGCCCCGTGTTCATGCGCGAAGTCATGACCATGAACGGCAAGCCGGGTGCCCGCCGGGCATGCCGCATGCCGCGCAGCGTCCATGGACACATCCGACACGACATCCGCGGCCGCCGTGACCGGCCGCCCCACGGCCCGCGCGGTCGCCACCGTGGCCCTGGTGCTGCTCATCATCGGCGGCCTCAACTGGGCGCTGGTGGGGCTGTTCAACCTGGACTTCATCGCCGCCCTGTTCGGCCGCATGACGCTGCTGTCGCGCACGGTCTATGTGCTCGTCGGTGTCGCGGCACTGTTCGCCTTGACCTTGCTGCCACGGCTGGGTCGCGGCCGACTCTGAGGCGCCGCAAAAGCAAAGGGCCCGGCAGTGCCGGGCCCTTTGCGTTTGGAGAGGTTCAGTGGAAGAAGAGATAGACCAGCAGCAACACGATGCCCGGAACGCCGAGCAGCCAGGCGAGAAGGTATTTGCCCATGGTGATCTCCTTGTGAGGTGGGGGTAAGGCAAGCATGACTGCCACGGGGCCCCGCACGTAGCGGACGAGGCCCGACACCTGCGTAGGAAGAGCGGCAGGCGCCCGGCCAGCCAAGGCGGCGTAGGAGGGGGCCCACCGCCAGACAGGGCGCGGGCTGGCGCAGTCAGAACGGCTGACTCGTTAGTCTGACGCCAGTCCCTAGGCAAGCCGCCACAAGGGATACAGCAAAGGAGTACCTCATGAACAGCGACCAGATCAAGGGCAGCGTCAAGGATGTCGCCGGCAAGGCGCAGCGCAAGTTGGGTGAGGCCATCGGCAGCACCGAGCAGCAGGTCAAGGGCGCCGCGACCCAGGTCGAAGGCAAGGCCCAGAAGGCCGTGGGTGATGTGCGCGAGGCCGTCAAGGAAGCGCGCGACAACCGCAAGATCTGACGCCCCTGCGCCAGTGCCGCGCCGCCGGGCCTCAGGGTCCGGCGGCGCTTTTTCGCGCTATCGGGCGCCCCTGATCGATCAATGAGGGTTGCCGCTCGCCATGCCGGCCCGGTAAATCGGCAAGCTGCGCGCGTCTTGCCGCCCGTTCAGCCGATCTGAAGCTGAGCTTGGGCAGGCACCGCCCGCGGAGCCGTGATGTGCAGGGGCTGCGCTGGCGACGTCGTCGCTTCGGCGCCGGCGAGCTTCTCGACATAGTCGGCCAGCGTCGGCCAGTCGAAGAAGCGCGCGTCGGGCTGGCGCAGGGGTGAGCGGCGCCAGGCGGTCTCGCTGCCGCTGTCGAACAGCAGGCCCTGGGCGCCCGCGCGGTGGCCGGCCTCGACGTCGTCCAGCGTGTCGCCCACCATCCAGCAGCGCGCCAGGTCCAGGTGGTGGCGGTGCGCGGCGCGCACCAGCATGCCGGGCGCCGGCTTGCGGCACAGGCAGGCGGGGCGTCCCTCGTCGTCGGGCGCGTGGGGGCAGACCTCGACGCCGTCGATGCGAACGCCGAATTCCTGCTGCAGGCGTTGCAGCAGCACCTGCTGCAGGCGGGCGAACTCGGCGCGCGTGAAGCGGCCATGCGCCAGGCCGCTCTGGTTGGTCACGATGACCAGGGCCAGCCCTGCCGCCTGCAGCCGCGCCAGCGCCGCGCCGGCACCGGGCACGAAGCGCAGCAGCAGCGGGTCGGTGTTGAAGGGCGCGTCCTCGACCAGGGTGCCGTCCTTGTCGATGAAGAGGCCGGCACGCAGGCGCGGGCGCGCGGCAGGCCGGGGCAGCTCGCGCATGGTCAGCAGGCTGGATGAAGCGATGGGGTCGAAAGAGGCGCTGAAGCTCATGGGCTCGTTCGGGCAGGGCGGGAGTGCCAGACCGGCTCCAGGCAATCGGCGTGCCCGCCAGCGTCCTACAGCCCGATGGGGCGCCGTCCCCTGAGCCCTGGAACGGCGCGGGGCTAGCGTGTGAGCAAGACAGGAGATCCCATGGCCACCTCTGCCCGCTCCATCGCCTCCCTGACCCTGAGCTTCGGCCTGGTCAACGTGCCCGTGCGGCTGTATTCGGCGACCGAGAGCGGTGCGGACATCCGTTTCAACCTGCTGGACAAGGACGGCTCACGGCTGAAGCAGCAATACATCAACGAGCGCACCCAAAAGGTGGTCGAGCGCAAGGACATGGTCAAGGGCTATGAGGTAGAGGACAACCAGTTCGTGCTCTTCACGCCTGAGGAGCTCAAGGAGCTGGAAGAGGGCAGCAGCCACGTCATCGAGATCGTCAACTTCGTGCCGCTGGCCTCCATCGACCCGCTGTACTACGACAAGAGCTATCTGCTCGCGCCCGACAAGCGCGGTGAAAAGCCCTATGCCCTGCTCGCCGAGGCGCTGCGTCAGTCGGGCCGCTGCGCGCTGGCCAAGTGGCCCTGGAAGGCCAAGCAATACGTGGCCCAGGTGCGGGCCAACGAGGACGGGTTGATCCTGCAGCAGCTGCGCTACTCGGCCGAGGTGAGGTCGCTGGCGGCGTTGGAAATTCCCAAGGCCGCGGTCTCCAAAACCGAGCTGCAGCTGGCCCTGCAACTGGTCGACCAGATTGCCGCCGACAGCTTCGACCCCGAGCAGTTCCGCGACGAGGAGAAGGAGAGGGTGCTCGCCGCCATCGAGGAGAAGGTCAAGGGCAGGAAGATCGTCGCCTCTTCCCGCGAGGAGCACGGGCCGACGGGCGGCGGCCAGGTCATCGACCTGATGGAGGCCCTGCGCGCCAGCCTGGGCGGCAAGCCGGCCGCCAAGGCAGGCGCCAAAGCGGGCAGCAAGGTGGCCTCGGCCAAGGTCACGCCGCTGCCGACGCGCAAGACGGTCGCCCGGCGCGACGCGGCCGAGCCCGAAGCCGCCGCACCCAAGCGGGCGCGGGCACGCAAATAGGCGCCGTTCAGGCCCTCGCCAGGCGGCGCACGACCGACACGAAGTGGTCGATCTCGTCGCAGCTGTTGTAGAACGCGAACGATGGCCTCACCGTGGCCTCGACGCCCAAGCGGCGCAGGATGGGCTGGGCGCAGTGGTGGCCGGAGCGCACCGCGATGCCTTGCTCCGCCAGCGCCTTGCCCACCGCCGCCGTCTCGTGGCCGGCGAGCACGAAGCTCAGCACGCTGGCCTTGTCGGCCGCCGTGCCGATGAGTCGCACGCCCGGGATGGGGCGTATGGCTTCGGTCGCATAGGCGAGCAGGTCGTGCTCGTAGCGGGCGATGGATGCCAAGCCGATGCGCGACACGTAGTCCAGCGCCGCGCCCAGCCCCGCGGCGTCGGCGATGTTGCCGGTGCCGGCCTCGAACTTCGCCGGTGCCGGCTGGAACACCGTGCGCTCGAAGCTCACGTCGGCAATCATGTTGCCGCCACCCTGCCAGGGCGGGATGGCGTCCAGCACCTCTTTGCGGCCGACGACCGCGCCGATGCCGGTGGGGCCGAAGATCTTGTGGCCGCTGAAGATGAAGAAGTCGCAGCCGAGGGCCTGCACGTCCACGGCGAGGTGGGAGACCGACTGCGCGCCGTCCACCAGCGTCGTCACGCCATGGCGCTGCGCGATGCCGACCAGCTCCTGCACCGGCACGACGGTGCCGAGGGCATTGCTGACCTGGGTCACGGCGAGCAGCTTGGTGCGCGGGCTGGCTATGAGCTTCTGCGCCTCGGCCAGGATGACCTGGCCGGTGTCGTCCACCGGGATCACGCGCAGATGCGCACCCTTGCGCGCAGCGAGCTGCTGCCAGGGCACGATGTTGGCGTGGTGCTCCAGGTGGGAGACGACGATCTCGTCACCGGCGCCGACGTTCTGCTCGCCCCAGGTGTTGGCCACCAGGTTGATGGCCTCGGTGGCGCCGCGCACGAAGATGACCTCATCGGCCGAGCGCGCGTTGACGAACCGGGCCACCGTCTTGCGGGCGCCTTCGTAGGCGTCGGTCGCGCGCGCGGCCAGCGTGTGGGCGGCGCGGTGGATGTTGCTGTTCTCGTGCTCGTAGAAGTAGCTCAGCCGATCGATGACGGCCTGGGGCTTCTGTGTCGTGGCCGCGTTGTCGAACCACACCAGCTGCTTGCCGTTGACGCGCTCTTGCAGGATGGGGAAGTCGCGCCGGATGGCGTTGACGTCGAAGGGCAGGCGCTGGGCTTGAAGCGCATGCTTGTTGGGCAGCTCGCCGGCGTGATGGCCTGCGGGGCCGGGATGGCGCTGCAGGTCCAGAACGTACAGAGAAGGTTGCTGAGACACGCTCGAAGGCTCGACGAAGTAGTAGCCCGAAGGCACGGCTTCGCGTTGCGGCGGCGAGATCTGTTGCGGCACACCGAGCAACTGGCTGCCGGCGCGGCCGTCGATGCCGGGCACGCTGGTCAACAGCACATCGGGCACGCCGTTGCCGGCCTGCGCATGAGGCGCTCGGGCGGGCGACGGGCGCAGCAGTGCCGCCACATGATCCGGGCCGGTTGGCGCGAGATTGAGGCCAGGCGCTGCGGCGCCGAAGCCGCCGAACTGCGTGGTGGTGGACTGGGGCAGCGGGCCGCTCGGCAGGCCCGGCGGCAGCGGGTTGGCGGGCACGTTCAAGCCGCCGGCGGACTGCACTGGCTGGGCCGAAGGCAGGGAGCCTGCGTTCAGGCTGCCGAACAGCTCGTTGGCCAGCCGGCCCAGCGCCGCGACGTCGAAAGGGCTCTCGACCACGTCAGCGGTAGGTGTCAGGGTACTCATGGTATTTGCCAACTTCCACGTCTTCGAGCACGGCCAGCGCATCGTCGCTGTGCACCGCCAGCGAGCAATACAGGCTGATCAGGTAGGAGGCGATCGCGTTGCGGTTGATGCCCATGAAACGCACCGACAGGCCCGGGCCTTGTTCGCCCGGCAGGCCCGGCTGGTAGAGGCCGACGACGCCCTGGCGCTTGTCGCCCACGCGCAGCAGGATGATGCTGGTCTTGCCGTCGTTGACGGGCACCTTGTCGCTCGGGATCAGCGGGATGCCGCGCCAGGTCAGGAACTGGCTGCCGAACAGGCTGATGGTGGGCGGCGGCACACCACGGCGAGTGCACTCGCGGCCGAAGGCGGCGATGCCCAGCGGGTGGGTCAGGAAGAAGGCCGGCTCCTTCCAGACCTTGCCGAGCAGGTCGTCCAGGTCGTCGGGCGTGGGCGCGCCGGTCAGCGTGGACAGGCGCTGCGAGTCCGCGACATTGGCCAGCAGGCCGTAGTCTGGGTTGTTGATGAGCTCGGACTCCTGGCGCTCCTTGATCGTCTCGATGACGATGCGCAGCTGCTCCTTGATCTGGTCGTGCGGGCTGCTGTAGAGGTCGGACACGCGGGTGTGCACGTCCAGCACCGTGGCCACGGCGTTCAGGAAGTACTCGCGTGGTGCCGCGTCGTAGTCGGCGAAGGTGACGGGCAGCTCGGCCTCGTCGCGCTTGGCGCAGGCGACCTTGACGGCCTCGGGATCGGCCACCTTGTTGAGCCGGTAGATGCCGGCCTCGACCGGGATCCACTGCAGCAGATGCGTCAGCCAGCGCGGTGTGATGGTGGAGAGCTGCGGGACGGTTTTTGTCGCATTCGCAAGCTGCCGCGCGGCGGTGTCGCTGAGCGCGAGTTGAGGGGTGTCAGCCATGGGGAAAAGGGCTCCTGGGGGCGGTGGGTGGATGAGAGGGTCAGGCGCTCAGCGGCTGGAAGGCTGAGTTCGGATCGGCCTGCGAGGCCGCTTGGGAGATGCGGCTTTGCGGCGGCAGGCTGCGGGTCAGCCAGACGTTGCCGCCGATGACCGAGCCGCGGCCGATGGTGATGCGGCCCAGCACGGTGGCGCCGGCGTAGATGACGACGTCGTCCTCGACGATGGGGTGGCGCGGCTGGCCCTTGTGGGCGTGGCCGGCGTCGTCGGTCGGGATGCTCTTGGCGCCCAGCGTGACGTTCTGGTAGATGCGCACGCGCTGGCCCAGCACGGCCGTCTCGCCGATGACGACGCCGGTGCCGTGGTCGATGAAGCAGCCCGCGCCTATGGTTGCACCGGGGTGGATGTCGATGCCGGTCTGGGCATGGGCCAGCTCCGAGATGACGCGCGCGATCAGCGGCAGGCCCAGCAGATAGAGCTCATGGGCGAGGCGGTGGCTGATGAGGGCGTGCAGGCCCGGGTAGCAGAGCAGCACTTCGTCGACGCTGCGCGCGGCGGGGTCGCCCTGGAAGGCGGCGATGACGTCGCTGTCGAGCAGTTCGCGCACGGCGGGCAGGCGGGCGGCGAAGCGGGCCACGCGCTCGGCGGCGTTGTTGAAGGGCGGCGCCTCGACGCCGCGCAGCCGCGCGTCATGGCCGAGCTCCAGTGCCGCCTGCTGGCGCAGCCTGGAAAGCGCCGCGCCCAGCGTGTGGCCGACGAAATAGTCCTCGCCCTCGGGTTGCAGATCGGGTGGCCCCAGACGCATCGGGAACAGCGCACCGGCCAGTTGCTGCATGACGACGGCCAGCAGCTCACGCGACGGCAGCTCGCGGCCGCCAGCATCCCAGCGCCGGTGCTCTTCGCGCCAGCGGCGCCGCGCATGGCGCAGCGCGGAGACGATGCCGGAGAGGTCGTCGACCGGCTCCATCAGTCCTGCACCCACGGCAGGCTGTGAAAGCGCCAGCCGTTGAAATGGCCGCGCTGCTGCCGGTGGTCGCTGTCGCCCTCGAAGCCTTCCTGCACATTGAAGACGTGGGTGAGCCCCGCCTTGGTGGAGGCTTCGGCGGCGAGAGCCGAGCGCTTGCCGCTGCGGCACAGCAGCAGCACCGGCAACTCATTGCCGGACTTGGGCCCGACCTTGGCGTCCAGCTCCTTGGCAAAGCGCGGATTGCGGTTCAGCGAAGTGCCGGTGGCCCAGGCCACGTGCAGGCTGCCCGGCACATGGCCGACGAAGTGGCGCTCCTCGGTGCTGCGCACGTCGACGAGGACGGCCTGGCCGGCCTGGACCAGGGCCCAGGCGTCGCGCGGCGCAAGGCTGCCGGCGAAGGGCAGGGCGGCGGCCCGGGCGGCTTCGCGGGCCTGCGCCAGCGCTTCGGATTCTTCGAGAACTGAATTGCTCATGTCGGATCTCATGCGAAAACCGAGCAAGGCTAGGTGTCAGGCTTTCTTCGGCAAACGAATCAAAACAAGAACGGTTATGAGCTTTCTGGCGCGCCGCGAATTGCGCCCTTGTCCGACATCCAGCCCCCGACGTCGCGGCCAAGCTGATGGCGATGGCCACCACGCGTTCCTCACCCAAGAAGAGCGGCCTGCCTGCCGAGGCGCCGCTGGCGCGCTACAACGCCAAGCGGGATTTCAGCGCCACCGCCGAGCCCAAGGGCCGCGTCGGCCGCAAGGCGGCCAAGGCCCTGGCCTTCGTCGTGCAGAAGCACTGGGCCTCGCGCCTGCATTACGACTTCCGCCTCGAGCTCGACGGCGTCATGCTGAGCTGGGCCGTGCCCAAGGGGCCGAGCTTGGACCCGGCTGTCAAGCACATGGCGGTGCGCGTGGAGGACCACCCGCTCAGCTACAACCGCTTCGAAGGCGAGATCCCCAAGGGCCACTACGGCGCCGGCCGCGTCATCATCTGGGACCGCGGCGCGTGGACGCCCGTCGGCGACCCGCATGAGGGCCTGGCCCAGGGCAAGCTGATCTTCCAGCTGCATGGCGAAAAGCTGGCCGGGCTGTGGGAGCTGGTGCGCATCGCCAAGCCGGGCGACAAGCAGGAAGCCTGGCTGCTGCTGAAGAAGAAGGGCGACGCCTGGGCGCGGCCGAGCAGCGACTACGACGTCGTGACGGCGCTGCCGGACAGCGTCGTGGAGACGCCACTGGGCCTGGTTGAGGAGCGCGAGGGCCGCGGCGAAACACCGTCGGCGCCCGATCTGGCCAAGGCCGTCAAGGCCGCCCTGCCCAGGACGCTGGCGCCGCAACTGGCGACGCTGGCCGCCGCCGTGCCGCCGGGCGGTCACTGGGTCGTCGAGAACAAGTTCGACGGCTATCGCATGCTGGTGCGCCTGTCGTCCGGCAAGGCCCGCCTCATCACGCGCAATGGCAATGACTGGACGGGCAAGCTGAAGCACCTGGCCACGGAGGTCGAGCAGCTCGGCATCGCCCGCGCCTGGCTGGACGGCGAGATCGTCGTGCTCAATGAAGCCGGCGTGCCGGACTTCAACCGCCTGCAGGACGCCATCGACGGCGCCCGCAACGAGGACATCGTCTTCTACCTTTTCGATGTGCCCTTCCTCGGCGATCGCGACCTGCGCGCGGTGCCGCT
Organism: Roseateles sp. P1_C1_2; assembly: GCF_056406535.1. NCBI lineage: Bacteria > Pseudomonadati > Pseudomonadota > Betaproteobacteria > Burkholderiales > Sphaerotilaceae > Roseateles > Roseateles sp. P1_C1_2. The sequence goes on along the minus strand of NZ_JBFUAB010000021.1, from coordinate 50,285 downwards.
GCAAAGCCGCCGTGCCGTGCTGCAGGGCCTGCTGAAGGGCCATGAAGGGCCACGCATCCGCTTCAGCGATGCCTTTCCAGCCCCTCCGGCCGAGGTGCTGGATGCCGCCTGCCGCATCGGCCTGGAAGGCGTCATCCTGAAACGGGCCGACTCGCCCTATGTGAACCGGCGCAGCGATAGCTGGCTCAAGCTGAAATGCCAGCGCCGCCAGGAGTTCGTCGTGCTCGGCTTCACGGATCGCAGCAACTCGGCCAACGAGGTGGGCGCGCTGCTGCTGGGCTATCACGATGAGCAGGGGCGGCTGCGGCATGCGGGCGCCGTCGGCACCGGTTGGTCGTCGGTGCAAGGACGGGACATGCACCGCCAGCTGGTGGCGCTGGAAACGAAGCGTCCGGCCGTCGCTGCCGAGGCGCCGCCGCCCAGCCGGCGCGGCGGCCGCTCGCGCGGCCAGGAGCGCTGGGTCAAGGCCAAACTGGTGGTCGAGGTCGCCTTTGGCGAATGGACGCCCGACGGGCATATCCGCCATGCGAGCTTCCGCGGCCTGCGCGAGGACAAGCCCGCCAAGGCCATCGTGCGCGAGCAGGCGCTGCCGGCCACAGCCTCACAGGCGCCGGCAGTGAAGGTGTCCCATCCCGAGCGGGTCATCGATGCCGCCTCGGGCGTGACCAAGCTCGACCTGGTGCGCTACTACGAGAGCGTGGCCGACTGGCTGCTGCCGCATCTGCGTGACCGGCCTGTGTCCCTGGTGCGGGCACCGCGCGGCATCGCCGGCCAGCTGTTCTTCCAGAAGCATGCCGACGCGCCCCTGCCTGGCATCCGCCAGCTCGACGCTGACCTCTGGCCCGAGCACGAACCGCTGCTCGTCGTCGACTCGGCCGAAGGACTGGTGTCGGCGGCCCAGTTGAACGTCGTCGAGTTCCACACCTGGAACTCCACCACCGCGCATATCGACCAGCCCGACCGCATCGTCTTCGACCTGGACCCCGGCGAGGGCGTCCCCTGGGCCCATCTGCAGGAGGCGGCCTTGCTGACGCGCACGATGCTGGAGGAGCTGGGCCTGCGCAGCTGGCTCAAGACCAGTGGCGGCAAGGGCCTGCACGTGGTGGTGCCGCTGAAGCCCAAGATCGATGACGGCCAGGCCAAGGATTTCGCCCGCGCGGTTGTTGCGCACATGGCGCGCACCATTCCGAAGCGCTTTGTCGCCAAGAGCGGCCCCGCCAACCGGGTCGGCAAAATCTTCATCGACTATCTGCGCAATGGCGAAGGCCAGACCACGGTGGCGGCATTTTCTGCCCGCGCCCGGCCCGGGCTGGGTGTTTCCATGCCGGTGGCCTGGGAGCAACTGGCCGAGCTGAAGAGCGGTGCGCAATGGACGGTGAAGACGGCGCGCGACCACCTGTCACTGCAGCGCGCCGACCCCTGGGCCGATTTCTGGAAGAGCCGCCAGACCGTCAAGCGCCGGCCACCCGAGCGATGAGCACGACCGATCCGGACCCCAGGCGCGCCGTGCTCTTCCGCATGCTCATGCCCGAGCATGTCGGCCATCCGATCAGGGACAAGGACGAGGCCAGCTCTATCCGTTTGCGGAAGGATTGGCGGGCCTGCGGGCCGCGGCGGGGAGGGCAGGCACGCGGTTTGCCAGGAATGTCCCTTCAGCTTTGAACTGGGTGTCCCATGCCAGCAGCGATGGAGCGCTATGTCTTCTTCAACAATGCCGCCGACGGCGAGGCCGTGCGCAAGGCCGGCGCCGTGGCCACTGCTTGTGGGGCCAAGGTGATCGAACGCCTTCCCAGGGCCCTCCTGATGGAGGTGGAAGTGCACCGGGTGCCCGACATCGCCGCGGCGTTGGCGGACTGGCAGTTCACGCCCGAGAGGCGGCAGGCCCGCGAGCGGCGCCTGACGCCGGCCCGGCGTGCCGCGGCATCACGGCAGGGCATGGTCGCGGCTTAGCCGCGCCCGGTATCAGGCGACTTCGCCGGCCAGCACCCGCTTCAGTGGCGCACCGCTGACGGTCTCCTGGCCGAGCAGCATCTCGGTCAGCGTATCGAGGCGGTCGCGCTTGTCTTCCAGCACGCGCCGGCATTCGGCCTGGGCGCTCTCCAGCAGCGCGCGGGCCTCGTCCAGCAGCGATTTCTGCACATCGGGGCCGATCAGCTCCTTGGGCACACCGGCCATGCTGAGCAGGCCGAAGGTCTTGCCAAAGCCCAGCGAACCCACCATGTTGGTGGCCAGCTCGGAGGCGCGCTTGAGGTCGTCGGCGGCGCCGGAGGAGGCATTGCCGAAGGCGATCAGCTCGGCTTCGCGGCCGGCCAGCATCATGGCCAGGCGCGAGCGCAGTTCACGCTCGCCATACAGCGGCTCTTCGTTGGCACGGGCCACATAGGTCACGCCCAGGGCCGGGCCGCGCGGTTCGATGCTGACGCGCTCGACGCTGCCGGCCTCCAGCACATGGGCCACCAGCGCGTGGCCGGACTCATGGAAGGCGATGCGGCGCAGCGTCTCGGGCGTGATGAGGCCCTTGGTGTTGCTGACCTCGCCGCCGAGCTGGTGGGTCTCCAGCGACTGGTAGACGCGCTCCTGGCTGACCAGCGCCTCGCCGGCCTCGGCCGCATAGGCGGCGGCGCGGTTGACGCAGTTGGCGATGTCCGCCGGCGACATGCCGGCCGCGGTCCGGGCGATGGAGGGGAGGTCGATGCCGGCGGCCGCCTTGACCTGGCCGAGGTAGAGGCCGAACAACTGCTCGCGCTCGGGCACCGTCGGTAGGGCCGTGCGGACGATGAGGTCGAAGCGGCCGGGGCGGCGCATGGCCTCGTCGACGTTGTCGACATGGTTGGTGGCGCCGACGATGACGACGTTCTCCAGCGAGGAGAAACCATCCATCTCCACCAGCAGGCGATTGATGATGCGGTTCTGCTCCTGCTCGCCGCCGCCCGGGGCTTCGTTGCCGCTGCTGCGCCGGCCGATGCCGTCGATCTCGTCGATGAAGATGATGCAAGGCGCCGCCTCGCGGGCCTTCTTGAACAGCTCCTTCACCTTGCCGATGCCGGCGCCATAGAACATGGAGCTGAAGTAGGAGCCGTCCACGCTGATGAAGCTGGCGCCGCATTCACCGGCCAGGGCCTTGGCCAGCAGCGTCTTGCCGGTGCCGGGCGGGCCGTCGAGCAGCACGCCGCGCGGCGCCTTGGCGCCCACTTCCGCGTACTGCTTGGGGTCCTTCATGAAGGCGGCCACGCGGCGCAAGGCCTTCTTGGCCTCGTCGGCACCGATGACGTCGTCAAAGCGCGTCTTGGGCTTGTCGGCCAGGCGGGTGCGCTGGCCCAGGCCGCCGCGCATCTGCAGATAGACCAGCGGTGCCGCGACGAGCAGCAGCAGCAGGATGGGCCCCAGCACGGCGCCGGCGCGCTCCAGGGACTGGAACAGGCGCTGGCCGCCGGTGCGTGCGTCGACATCGATATCGGTCAGCGCAAAACCCTGGGCCACGCTGAGCTCGCCCAGGCGTGCACCGATTTCGTTCTTGCAGCCCAGGCCGCAGTCGATGAGCCGGGTGCTGAACTGCTGGCCGGCGCGGTCGGTGTAGAGCACCAGGCCGCCGCCGACGCCGACGGCCGCGATCTCCTTGGCCTGCAGGGCGCGCTCGAACGTCGAGGCCTCGCGCGGATTGGCCAGCCACTGCTCGGGCGCCTTCTCGAAGGCCAGGGCGGTGGCGTTCTTGCGGGCCTGCACCTCGTTGGCCGTGCGCTCATGCAGTGTCGACAGGCCGAACAGGCCCAGCAGCAGGGCGGCGGCACTGGCCACGAGGATGAGTTTCTGACGCAATCCCGGTGTGGGGGTGTTGCTGGCGCTGTCCATGGTGTTCGGGCGGGGTACTGCAGTCCTGCCAGACTAACGGCCCGGTGGCTGCGCCGTGCGTGCGTTATCGAGGCTTGGTCTCAGTCGCTGCACCGCAAATTGCAACAGCCGGCCCGGGTGCGAAAAACTGCCCAGAATGCCTGAGCGATCGGCTTCGCCTCGTTGTGTCATTCGAATGGGCGGTTGGCTGTTGGTGCTCTACCGAACAGACCCATGCGCTGCGGGCAGTCCAGAGTTGCCCCAACTCACCGTGCAGGGCCAGCCCTTGGCCACGACTGGGGCGACACCCCGGCCCATGACCGAGCGAGTTGTCAAACTTGAGGAGAGCATCTTGAGGTCGTCACGCAGGAGTCTTTCTGTGCTGCCGCCCCTGGCCTGGTTCGTGATGGCGGCGTTGACAACCGCGGTTGCCGCACTGCTGCTCGGGGGCGATATGGCGCCGTCGCGGGAGCCCGCGCTGCTGGCGGCGGCCGAAGCGGCCGTGCACCGCGCCAACACACCGGCGATTGCGGCCCATGCGCCGGCCGAGTTGCGCAGGGCGCATGAAAATCTCGCCGCCGCGCAGGCGGCATTTGCATTGGGCGATACCGTCAGCGCCGGCCAACTCGGCGAGCTGGCCGAGATCGACGCCCGCGTAGCCGAGTTGCACGCCCAGACCGTGCTTTCCCGCCAGGCGGCACGCTAGTCGCAGGACGCAGCGAGCGCTGCACGACGGAACCCCAAGTCGGGCCCTCCGGTGATCGTCTCCACCGTGGTCTTCACTCGCCAGTGCAACCGTCGCAGCTGGCTTGCGTCGCCCCGCATCGACCGCCTGGACCTGACTTCTAGGTGCGGCACCGCACGGACTTCCTGTGGGAGTCCGAATGATGCTTCCACGACCGTTGCTTCCGGTTCTTGCCATGAACTCGCAATGCCCACTCCTTGACGCGGCAGTTCCACCTGCGGCTGCAGCGATCTTGCCCGCCTCGGCGGGTCACTTCGGTAGCTCACGCAGCTTGTGGGGGGCTATTGCCAGCGATGCAGAGCTCGACACCGTCGAACTTGCCCGCGAGCTATGGCGGCAAGCCGTTCATGATCTGCGCGGGAAACTCGGCGTGGTCACGAACGTCACCGCCTTGCTGCAGCAACCCTGCAGCGAGCCACGCCGCTCTCAACTCGTGGCCCTGCTGAATCGCAACGTTGTCGGCCTGGGTGATTTGCTGGATGGCGTGGCCGATCTTGCCCGCCTCGACGCGAAGAAGGAACGGCCTGTCGTTCGCACCTTCGACATTGCCACGACGCTCGACACGACGTGCGGCAACCTCCAAGTGTTGGCGCGCTCACGGGGCATTCAGCTCGAATTCTGCGGCCCCAGGAGCCTCATTGCCGACAGCGACCCGCTGATGGTGACACGCATCGCGCAAAACCTCTTGCTCAATGCCATCCAGTACACGCACGGCGACGGCGTCAGGTTGACCTGCGGTCCTTGTGAAGCGGCGGAGGCGAGCGATTGGTACTTCGAAGTCGGTGGCGCTGAGGTCAGCTGGGGTGGCAACGACCTGACGAAGCTTCTTCAGACATCGAGCACCCGGAGCGCCCCGGGTTCAAGCTCCGGCGAAGGCATTGGCCTGTCCATCGTCAAACGGCTGTGCAGCCTGCTGGGAGGCAGCATGGCGGTCGAGTACGCCGGCGGCACTGGCAGGATCACCCGTATCCGGTTGCCGAGACGCTACCCGGGCCCACCTGCGGTCCAGACCATTTCAGCCATCGGCGGCAGGCTTATCTCTGTTCCCAGCGTTCGATCCCTCGCGGATCTCCAGAGCTGCCAGCCGCGCCTGGATGCCCCACCTCCAGCCAACCCGGGCGCTCCCCTGACGCATTCGTAGCTGCGGCCCGATTCAGGTCGCGGTGGCTATGGCACAGGTTGGGGGCACATGTGCCCAAGCTGTGCCCACGGCGCCCAAAAACAAAGGGCTTGACCGCAGCCAAGCCCTTGATTTAATTTGGAAATTCTGGTGCCGGCAAGAGGAGTCGAACCCCCGACCTTCGCATTACGAATGCGCTGCTCTACCAACTGAGCTATGCCGGCCTCACGCAGTTCCTTTTATTGGAGTTGTTGGAATCAGCGAAGCCCAGCATCATAGCTCAACTGCAGGCAGCCGCCAAGATTGGCTTGCTTTTCAAGCGGCAGCAAGCAAACTCCGCCGCATGAAAAAGGTCCGGAAGCTGCTGTTGTGCGTGGGAATGCTGGTCGCTGCGGCGACGGCCCGGAGCGAGGACGGGCGCTTTGACGTTGCTACCCGCGAGGGCGTCGTGACACCGGTGTTCTGGCAGGCCGCCCAACCAGCCGAACGGGCCAAGGCGACGGTGCTGCTGTTTCCCGGCGGCATTGGGGGCTTCGGGCGCGTCGAGGCGGGGCGGCCGACGAGCCGCAATTTCCTGGTGCGCTCGGCTGGCGAGTTCGTCGCGCGCGGCTACAACGTCGCCATCTTCGGCAAGCCGAGCGACACGCCCGATCTGGGCTACGCAGAGCGCATATCGGACGCCCACATGACCGACATCCGCGAGGTGCTGGCGGCGGTCAGGAAGAAGTCGGCGCTGCCGGTCTGGCTGGTCGGCACCAGCCGCGGCACGGTCTCGGCCACCGCGGCGGCCATCCGCCTGCAGGGCGACATCGCGGGCCTGGTGCTGACGTCCAGCATCGTTGCCTGGGACAAGACGGGCGCCGTGCCGCGCCAGGACCTCGCCGCCATCCGCGTGCCGGTGCTGGTGCTGCACCATGCGAAAGACCAGTGCCGGCAGACGCTGCCGCGCGACGTGAGCCTCATCCTGAAGGGCCTGACGGCCACGCCGGTGAAGAAACTGGTGATGGTGGACGGCGGTGCCGACCCGACGGGCGACGCCTGCGAGGCCTTGCATTGGCACGGCTTCATCGGCATGGAGGCCGAGGCCGTGGGGCTGATCACCGGCTGGATGGACCAGCCGATCCCTTGATTGGTGTCTTCCGGGCCGAGCGCTGGGCCGCTCCCGAGCCGGCCCGTCTGGCGATGTGCTTGCGGCTCGATGCCGCAAGCATCGCTGTCCCCTCGGGGGACCGGTCAGCCGCAACGCGTTCAGCGGTGTGCGGCTGGACGAGGGGCGTCATTCCTGGCGGTGGTAGGCCGCGATGCGCTCGACCTCGTTCTTCGAGCCCAGCGCGACGGCCACGCGCTCGTGCAGCTTGCCGGGCTTGAGGTCCATGATGCGATCCGTGCCGGTGGTGGCTGCGCCGCCGGCCTGCTCGACGATGAAGGCCATCGGGTTGGCCTCGTACAGCAGGCGCAGCTTGCCGGGCTTGTCGGGCTCGCGCTGGTCCCAGGGATACATGAAGACGCCGCCGCGGGTGAGGATGCGGTGCACGTCGGCCACCATGCTGGCCACCCAGCGCATGTTGAAGTCCTTGCCGCGCGGCCCCGTGGAGCCGGCCAGGCATTCGTCGATGTAGCGACGCACCGGCGGCGCCCAGTGGCGCAGGTTGGACATGTTGATGGCGAATTCCTTGGTGTCCTCGGGAATGCGCACCTGGTCCTGCGTCAGCACCCAGGAGCCGGTCTCGCGGTCCAGCGTGAAGACGGCCACACCGTCGCCCACCGTCAGCACCAGCATGCTCTGCGGGCCGTAGACGCAATAGCCGGCCGCGGCCTGCTGCTTGCCGGGTTGCAGGAAGTCTTCCTCGCTCACGCCGCGCGAATGGCCCACCTTGCGCAGCACGCTGAAGATGGTGCCGATGGACGCATTGACGTCGATGTTGCTGGAGCCGTCGAGGGGGTCGAACAGCAGCAGGTATTCGCCTTGCGGGTAGCGGTTGGGCACGACGTAGATGCCGTCCATCTCCTCGCTGGCCATGGCCGCGAGATGACCGCCCCATTCGTTCGCCTCGATCAGCACCTCGTTGGCGATGACGTCGAGCTTCTTCTGCACTTCGCCCTGCACGTTCTCGCTGCCGGCGCTGCCAAGCACGTCACCCAGGGCGCCCTTGTTGACGGAGATCGCGATGCGCTTGCAGGCGCGCGCCACGACCTCGATCAGGAGGCGCAGTTCCTGCGGGATGTGGCCGTGCTCGCGCTGCTGCTCGACGAGGTACTGGGTCAGGCTGGTTTGACGTGCCATCGCATCAGCCTCCCGAAGCCAGCGCGCGCTCGACGATCTCGCGCACATCACTGGACAGGTCGGCCTTGGCCGCCACGCGGGCGACCGCTTCACGCGCTGCCGTGCGATAGGGCTCGGCCAGCACGGCCCAGCGGTCCATCGCGCGGGCGATGCGGCTGGCGAGCTGGGGGTTGATGGCGTCGACGGCCAGCACCTGGTCGGCCCAGAACACATAGCCCGCCGCGTCGGCACGGTGGAAGGCGGCCGGGTTGAACATGCACAGCGAGGCCAGCAGGCTGCGCGCGCGGTTGGGGTTCTTCAACGTGAAGTCGGCGTGCTTGGTCAGCGCCTTGGCGCGGGCGAACACGCGGCCGTCGGCCTCGGGCGCGCGGGCCTGCAGCGCGAACCACTTGTCGACGACCAGCGCGTCGTCCTTGAACAGCGCATGGAAGCGCTGCAGGGCCGGCGTGGCCAGCTCGGCGTTGGCATTGACCAGGGCGGCCAGCGCGCCGAGGCGGTCCGTCATGTTGGACGCATCCTTGAAGCGCTGGAAGGCCTTGCCCGGCCAGACGGTGTCTCCCGTGGCCTGCGCGTCCAGCACGAGCATGGACAGCGCCAGGTTGGCCAGCGCGCGCTTGCCCGACGAGACCGGGTCGGGCGTGTAGCCGCCGCCGATCTGGTGCGCCTCGAAGGCCGCGGCCCAGTCGTCACGCAGGGCGGCGGCCAGCTGGGCCTGGGCGGACATGACGGCGGCGTGGATGGCCTGCGGGTCGACGACGTCGAGCTGCTCGGCGATATAGGCCTCGCCGGGCAGCGTCAGCGCCAGTTCCTTGAAGGCCGGGTCCAGCTCGGGGTGGTTGAGCAGGCCGCGCATCGCCTCGATGAAGACGGGGCTCAGCACCAGCGGCTGGCCGGCACGCAGCGCGTGCAGGATGCGGTTCAGCGCCAGGCGCTGGCCGGCTTCCCAGCGGTTGAAGGGGTCGCTGTCATGGCGCATCAGCACGATGAGGCCGGCGTCGGAGAGGCCGTCGTCGAGCACCACGGGCGCCGAGAAGCCGCGCATCAGCGAGGGCACGGGCTCGTTGTCGATGTTCTCGAAGACGAAGGTCTGCTCGGCCTGGTCCAGCACCACCACGCCCTCGGTGTCGCCATTGGCGTTCAGGGGCAGGGCGGCGCCGTGGCGGTCCAGCAGGCCCATGACGACCGGAATGACCTGCGGCTGCTTGTCGCCCTGGCCCGGCGTGGCGGGCGTCTGCTGCGTGAAGCGCAGGGTGAAGGTGCGGGCGCTAGCGTCATGCTCGCCGCGGGCGGTCACGCGCGGCGTGCCGGCCTGCGAGTACCAGCGCTTGAAGGCGTCCAGGCGGGTGGTGAGGGCCGAGCCGGGGTTGGCGTCGGCGATGGCCTGCGCGAAGTCGTCGCAGGTCACGGCCTGGCCGTCGTGGCGTTCGAAGTAGAGCTTCATGCCCGCCTCGAAGCCCTTGCGGCCGACCAGCGTCTGGTACATGCGCACCACCTCCGAGCCCTTCTCGTAGACGGTGGCCGTGTAGAAGTTGTTGATCTCGCTGTAGCTGTCCGGGCGCACCGGGTGGGCCATGGCGCCGCTGTCCTCGGGGAACTGCATGGCGCGCAGCTGGCGCACGTCCTGGATGCGGCAGACCGCGCGGGCCGACGGCGTGCCGGCCATGTCCATGCTGAATTCCTGGTCGCGGAAGACCGTCAGGCCTTCCTTCAGCGACAGCTGGAACCAGTCGCGGCAGGTGACGCGGTTGCCGGTCCAGTTGTGGAAGTACTCGTGGGCGACGATGGATTCGATGCGGCCGAAGTCGGCATCCGTCGCGGTGGCGGGCGAGGCCAGCAGGGCGCTGGTGTTGAAGATGTTGAGGCCCTTGTTCTCCATCGCGCCCATGTTGAAGTCGGACACGCCGACCACCATGAAGCGCTCCAGGTCCAGCGGCAGACCGAAGCGCGCCTCGTCCCACACCATGGAGGCGATCAGCGAGTTCATCGCGTGCTCGGTCTTCTCCAGGTCACCGCGGCGCACATAGACCTGCAGCAGATGGTCCTTGCCAGCGCGGGTGCGCACGCGCTGCTCGCGCGCGACGAGGTCGCCCGCGACGACGGCGAACAGATAGCTGGGCTTGGGGAAGGGGTCGTTCCAGACGGCGAAGTGGCGGCCGTTCTCCAGCTTGCCGCTGTCGGTCAGGTTGCCGTTGGACAGCAGCACCGGGTATTTGGTGGCGTCGGCGCGCAGCGTGACCGTGTAGACGGCCATCACGTCCGGGCGGTCCAGGAAGTAGGTGATGCGCCGGAAGCCCTCGGCCTCGCACTGCGTGAAGAAGCTGCCACCCGAGGTGTAGAGGCCCGACAGCGCGGTGTTCTTGTCGGGGCAGGTGGTGTTGCGGATCTCGAGCGCGAAGTCGGCGTCGGGCGCGCCTTCGATGATGAGCTCGTGGCCTTCCTGGCGGAAGGAGACGCTGGCGCCGTCGATCAGCACGCGCAGCAGGTTCAGTTCTTCGCCATGCAGGCGCAGCGGGCCATGCGGCACGGCGCTGTTGCGCTCGACCTGCATCTTGCTGGTGACCAGGGTTTTGGCCGGGTCGAGGTCGAAGGTCAGGTCGACCTTGCGGATCCAGTAGGCCGGTTGCTGGTAGTCCAGCCGCTGGATGGTCGGGGAGGTGCCTTCACGCATGAGGGGCGTCCTTGGGTGAGGAAAAACGGGCCAAGAAAAAGGCCGCCGCGGCGGCCCGGGGGCGTCAGACGCCTTGCTTCAGTGATTCGGTGATGAAGGGGTCGAGGTCGCCGTCCAGCACCTTCTGCGTCGCCGAAGTCTCGTAGTTGGTGCGCAGGTCCTTGATGCGGCTCTGGTCCAGCACATAGGAGCGGATCTGATGGCCCCAGCCGACGTCGGTCTTGGTGTCTTCCAGCTTCTGCTGCTCTTCCATGCGCTTGCGCATCTCATGATCGTACAGACGCGAGCGCAGGCGCTTCCAGGCCACGTCGCGGTTGCTGTGCTGGCTGCGGCCGTCCTGGCATTGCACGACGATGCCGGTCGGGATGTGCGTCAGGCGCACCGCCGAGTCGGTCTTGTTGATGTGCTGGCCACCGGCGCCGGAGGCGCGGAAGGTGTCGGTGCGCACGTCGGCCGGGTTGATGTCGATCTCGATCGAGTCATCCACCTCGGGGTAGACGAACAGCGATGCGAAGGACGTGTGGCGGCCGCCGGAGGAGTCGAAGGGCGACTTGCGAACCAGGCGGTGCACGCCGGTTTCGGTGCGCAGCAGGCCGAAGGCGTACTCGCCCTCGACCTTGATGGTCGCGCTCTTCAGGCCGGCCACGTCGCCAGGCGTCTCATCCTCGATCGTCGCCTTGAAGCCCTTGCGCTCGCAGTACTTCAGGTACTGGCGCAGCAGCATGCCGGCCCAGTCGCAGGCCTCGGTGCCGCCGGCGCCGGCCTGGATGTCCACGAAGCAGTTCAGCGGGTCGGCCGGGTTGTTGAACATGCGGCGGAACTCGAGTTCCTCGATCTTCTCGCGCAGCTTGGCCGCATCGGCCTCGATGGCCAACATGCCAGCCTCGTCGCCCTCCTCGCGGCTCATCTCGAACAGCTCGGCGTTGTCGGCCAGCGAGCCGGTCAGCATCGTGATCGTGTCGACCACCGCCTCCAGCGTGCGCTTTTCCTTGCCCAGCTCCTGGGCGCGCTTCTGGTCGTTCCAGACGTTGGGGTTCTCGAGGGAGGCGTTGACTTCGTTCAGGCGCAGCGCTTTGCGGTCGAAGTCAAAGATACCCCCTTAGCGCGTCGGTACGCGCTGAGAGGTCGGCCAGGGAGTTGCCGATTTGGTTGATGTGTTCGATGTCCATGTCAGGGCACGTCTTGTCTTGGGAAAACGCGGATTTTCTCATGGGCCAGAATCGGGCCGATGAAGGCCCCGCCCCGAGACACCTACTGGCGCCGCACGCGCCACCTCACCGCCTGGCTGCTGCTCGCCTGGGCCCTGGTGGGTTTCGCGCCGGTGTTCTTCGCGCGCGAACTCAGCGTCGAGGTGTTCGGCTGGCCGCTGGCGTTCTGGCTGGCCTCGCAGGGCGCCCTGCTCGGCTTCTGCGCCATCGTCATCGTCTATGCGCGGGCGATGGCGAAGCTGGACGCCGAGCCGCACGTGGAAATTAGCGAACCGCCTCGCTCCTGAACAGGCGGCGCGTCTCGGCCTCGCCGACATGGCGCTGGTAGATCGCAAGCACACGGCCCTCGCGCTTGAGCATCTCCAGGTGGCGCGCCAGCAGCTGCAGGTCATCGTCGCTGACCTGCTGGCGGTTCACATAGATGCCGATGGGCTCGGGCTGGGACTCCGGCAAGTCGACGATCGTGAGCTGCGCCGGCAGCAGGCCGTCATGGCGCTGCTTGACGTGGATGACGCTGGGGATCAGCGCCGCCCGGAGTCGGCCGGCATTCAGCTTGGCCGCGAGGTTGTCGAAGTCGGGCGAGTACTCGGCCTGACGTGACGCCAGCATGGCGTTGATGAGGTCGTCGAGCCGTGGGCTCAGGCGCACGCCGCGCACGACGCCGAGCTTGAGGTCGGGCATGCGCCGCAATTCTTCCAGCGTGTGCGGCACCGGCTCGCCGAGGACGATGAGGTCCTGTTCGGCGTAGGCGTAGGGCAGGAACTGGCCGATGCGTTCGCGGTCGGGGGCGCGCATGACCGAGGTGATGACGTCGAGCTGACCCTGCTCGAACTCCAGCAGCACGCGGGCGCGCGGCCGGCCGACCAGCTTGAGCCGGCAGCCGCTTCGCTGCGACAGCTCGCCGATCAGCTCTGGCACGATGCCCATCCACAGGCCGTCGCGCTGATAGGCGCCGTAGCCGAGCTCGGACACGCCGACATGCAGCTCGCGTGAGCAGGCGGCCTGGGCGCTTGCGGCAGCCAGCGCCAGCCACAGCGCGACGGCCTTATGCCTCATGCGGCCAGGAAGGGCTCGAGCACGGCGGCCAGCGCCTCGGGCTGGTCGTGATGCAGCATGTGGCCGGCGTCCTGCAGCACGGCCTTTTCCAACTGGGGCACCAGCGCCAGGCGGGCCTCGAAGTCCTCGCGCGGGTAGCGCTTGCCCCAGAAGCGCGTCAGCTGGTCGTCGCTGCCCTCGACCCAGAGCGTGGGCGCGGCGATGCGCTGCCAACAGGCCAGCACCTCGGCCTTGCGGTAGAGCATGGGGTTGGCGAGCTTGTGGGCCGGGTCGGCGTTGAGCTGGAAGCCCTCGGGTGTTTCGCGGGACCAGTGGCCGGCCAGCCAGGCGGCCTTGTCGGCGGCCAGGCGGGGGTTGTTCTTGCGCAGGCGCTCGGCCACGTCGGACAGCGTGGCGTAAGGTCGCAGCGAGGGCGGGTCCTTCAGCTCGTCAAGCCATTTGGCCAGGCGCTCGGGTGCGGCGGCGGGCGCGACGTCGGGCATGCCGAAGCCTTCGAGATTGACGAGGCGACGGATGCGCTGTGGACGAACCCCGGCATAGCTCATGGCCACATTGCCGCCCATGCTGTGGCCGAGCAGGTCCACGGGTGCGTCCGGGCTCAGCGCGTCGAGCAGGGCGTCGAGGTCGCCGAGGTAGTCGGGGAACCAGTAGCAGTCGGCGCCCGTCGTCGCGCTGAGGCCGAAGCCACGCCAGTCCAGCGCGACGACCTCGCGCTGCTGCCGCAGGGCATCGACGACGAACTGGAAGGAGGCGCCGACATCCATCCAGCCATGCACCATGACCAGCGGCGGGCGACCGGGCAAGGGTTGACCCCAGCGCAGGATGTGGTGGCGCAGGCCGCGCAGGCTCAGGAATTCGCTGCGATGGGTGCGGCTCGGGGTGTAGACATCGGGCATATCCGCACTGTAGGACACGGCAGTGCACTGACAATGGGGCCATCATGCCCGCACCCCGTCACGACATTCGCGCCGCCGAGCCGCGCGATCTTAAAGCCATCGTCCAGCTCATCAGCGAGCTCGCCGAGTTCGAGAACCTGACCCATCTGCTCGAAGTCACGCCCGAGAAGCTCGAGCCTCATCTGTTTGGCGACGAGCCGGCGGCCGAGTGCCTGGTCGGCATGGTGAACGGCGAGGTCGTCGCCTTCGCGCTGTTCTATACCAACTTCTCGACCTTCCTCGCCAAGCCCGGCCTCTATCTGGAGGACCTCTATGTGCGCCCCGCCCACCGCCGCAGCGGCCTGGGCAAGGCGCTGATCATCCAGCTGGCCCAGACGGCCTGCGATCGTGGCTATGGCCGCTTCGACTGGACGGTGCTGGACTGGAACGAGGACGCCATCCGCTTCTACGAAGGCCTGGGCGCCGACGTCATGCCCGAATGGCGCATCTGCCGCCTGACGGGCGACGCGCTGGAGCGCTATGCGGACGGCGACCGACCGAGCATGTGGTCCCCGTCGGCTTGGCTGGGGTTGTGAGCCCCTCGCCCAGCTGGCCGCGCTGAACGCGGGCCAGACTGGTCGGTCCCCCGAGGGGACGGCGATGCTTGCGGCATCGAGCCGCCAGCACATCGCCAAGCGGGCCGGCTAGGGAGCGGCCCGGCGCTCGGCCCGAGTCCGGGCAATCCATTAGGTCAGCGCCCGCATGGCTGGCTAGCATTCGCCCCCTTGTCCCAACCGGGGGTGGCCCATGGCGGAAGACCGATACGAGCAGCTGCACAGCGCCTTCCGCTGGCAGGTGCCCAAGGACTTCAACATCGCCGAGGCCTGCTGCGGCCGCTGGGCGCGCGACACGCCCAACGCCCCGGCGATCTACTTCGACAGCGAGAGCGGCTGCCGCGCCCACTACAGCTATGCCCAACTGCAACGGGCCGCCAACCGGCTCTCCAACGCGTTGCTGGACCAGGGCGTGCGCCGCGGCCACCGCGTGGCCATCGTGCTGCCGCAGCGCTTCGAGACGGCCGTCGCCCACATCGCCATCCAGCAGATCGGCGCGGTCGCCATGCCGCTGTCCATGCTGTTCGGCGCCGAGGCGCTGGAATACCGCCTGCAGGACAGCGGTGCCGTGCTGGCCATCGCCGCCTGCGAGGCGCTGCCGGCGCTGCGCGAGGTCAAGGCGCGCTGCCCGGCGCTGCGCCGCATCCTCGTCGTTGGCGAATGCCCGGTGGACTGCGATGAGCTGCCCTGGATGCAGGCCCTGCAGGCCGAGGAAGCGCGCTTCAAGCCGGTGGCCACCCAGGCCGACGACCCGGCCATCCTGATCTACACCAGCGGCACCACCGGCAATCCCAAGGGCGCGCTGATCCCGCAGCGCGCGCTGATCGGCAACCTGACGGGCTTTGTCGCCAGCCAGAACTGGTTCGGCTTCGATCCCTTCGATGCGAGCAAGCCCAGCGACGCGGTCTTCTGGAGCCCGGCCGACTGGGCCTGGACCGGCGGCTTGATGGATGCGCTGCTGCCCACGCTCTACTTCGGCCGCCCCATCGTCGCCTGGCAAGGGCGCTTCTCGGCGGCCAAGGCCTTCGAACTGATGGTGGCCTATGGCGTCACGCATGCCTTCCTGTTCCCGACGGCGCTGAAGGCCATGATGAAGGCCGAGCCGCGCCCCAAGCGCCATGCGCTGAAGCTGCGCGCGCTGATGAGCGCGGGCGAGGCGGTCGGCGACGCGGTGTTCAGCTGGTGCCGCGACGCGCTGGGCGTGCCCGTCAACGAGATGTTCGGCCAGACCGAAATGAACTACGTCGTCGGCAACTGCCAGGCGCTGTGGCCAGCCAAGCCGGGCAGCATGGGCCGGGCCTATCCGGGCCATCGCGTGGCCGTCATCGATGACGAGGGCCGTGAATGCGCGCCGGGCGAGACGGGCGAAGTCGCCGTCAATGCACGTGACCGCCATGGCGTGCCCGACCCGGTCTTCTTCCTCGGCTACTGGAACAACGAGGCCGCGACCAAGGCCAAGTTCACCGGTGATTGGTGCCGCACCGGGGACCTGGCCCGCAGTGACCGTGACGGCACGCTCTGGTACGAGGGCCGTGCCGACGACGTCTTCAAGGCGGCTGGCTACCGCATCGGCCCCGGCGAGATCGAGAACTGCCTGCTCAAGCACGCCGCCGTCGCCAATGCCGCGGTCGTGCCCAAGCCGGATGCCGAGCGCGGTGCGGTCGTGAAGGCCTATGTCGTGCTGGCCGAGGGCCATGCCGGCACGGCGGCGCTCATCGAAGCGCTGCAGGCCCATGTGAAGGCGCGCCTGGCGCCCTACGAATATCCCAAGGAGATCGAGTTCATCGCCGCCCTGCCGATGACGACGACCGGCAAGGTGCAGCGCCGCGTGCTGCGGCTCCAGGAGCAGGAACGCGCTGCTTCAGCTTGCGCGGTGGCGTAGTTTCAGCAGGCTCAGGCCCAGCAGCACGAACAGCCCGCCCGAGATGCGGTTGAAAAGGCGCAGATGCCGCGCCTCGGTCAGGAAGCGGCGCAGCGTGCGGAACAGCCCCACATAGAAGGCGTGCGACACCAGGGCCAGCGCGGTGAAGGTCAGCGTCAGCAGCAGGGTCTGCAGCAGCAGGGAATGGCCGGGCGTCAGGAACTGCGGGAACAGCGCCGTGAAGAACAGGATGGCCTTGGGATTGGTCACGGCCACGCCCATGCCCTGCAGGAAGAGCTTGCCCGGCGTGTGCGGCTGGTTGGCAGAGGCCGGGGCATCCAGCCGCAGCGGCGCGCTGCGCCACTGCTTGATGCCCAGATAGATCAGATAGCCCGCGCCGACGAGCTTGACGACGAGGAAGGCCGAGGCCGACACGGCCAGCAGCGCGCCCATGCCGGCGGTGGCGGCGCCCGACACGATGAGGAGGCCGGCCGCATTGCCCAGCGAGCTGAACACCGTGTGCCGCGGCCCCACCGCCATCGCGTTGGAGATCGCCAGCAGCACGCCAGGGCCTGGCGAAAAACAGGTCAGCAGGGCCACGCCGCAGAACAGCAGCCAGGTCGAGAAAGGCATGGAGACTTCCGGGTCAGATCGACGACTCGGCCGAGTCTATGGGCTGGGCCTTAGCCCCCGGTTGCGCGCTGGTATTGGATGCGCCAGATCAGCGCCCAGGTTTTGCCGCCGTCGTTGCTGCCTTCCCAGTCCCACATGAAGCCGCCGGGCTGGATGTCGTAGAAGCGCATGCGCTGGCCCTTGAGCTGCTCGCCCACGGGCTTGAAGTCGGTCGCGAAGAAGCGCGTCTCACCCAAGCTGCCGCCGGTCAGCGCAAAGAAGCCACCCTGGTTGTCGGCCCAGGCCTGGTGCCAGACGCCGGCCTTGTCCAGCACCGACAGCGAGCGGCCCAGCAGCCGCGGCGCGACGGCCGGGTCGCCCTCGAAGTTCTCCTCGATGACCTGGCCGTCGAGGATCTTGGTGATGCGGTTGCGGGCCCGGGCCATGCTGCCGTCGGGCTTCTTCCAGGTGACGACCCAGTCGCCAACCCAGAAGTCGAACAGCTCGGCCGGAGCTGGTGCCGACAGGGCGGGTTGCAATGAGGCGGCGAGCATCAGGCCGGCGATGATTTGGCGCATGGCGGTGGTGGGAATGGTGATGCGCCAGCCTAGGTCCCGGCCGGTTCGCGCGGTGTTGCAGAAATTGCTCGCTGCGCTGTCCAAAGCCGGCAACCTCGTTCGTCGAAGGAATGCAACCTCCAGGAGCCCCCATGACCCTGACCCTTGTCCAGCGGCCGCCAACCCTCGTCGTCGGCCTGCAGATCCGCACGAAACCCATGTCGCCCGAGATCCCGGCACTGTGGCCCCGGTTCGTCGCCCGCATCGGCGAGATCCCGCATCCGGCCGAGCCCCGCGTCAGCTATGGCGTCATTGGCCCAGGCAGTGACAAGAACCAGTTGGACTACCTGGCCGCCGTCAGCGTCTCGGCCGACGGCCCCTTGCCCGAAGGCATGACCCGCCTGGTGCTGCCCGCCGGCACCTATGCCCGCTTCAGCTTCCCGCTGTCGAAGCTGGGCGAGGGCTTTGGCGAGATCTTCCAGCGCGCCTTGCCCGAGTCGGCCTATGTGCAGGCACCGGGCCCCCTCTTCGAGCGCTACGACGAGGCCTTCTGCCCGGACGACCCGAACTCGGCCGTGGAGGTCTGGCTGCCGGTCGCGCCCAAGGCCACCTGATTGACCAGGGCCGCGAATTCGCGGCTGCGCTCCAGGCTGACACCATGGCCGCAGTCGTAGTGCCGGCCCTGCACATGGGGCCCGGCGGCCAGGAAACGGGCCTCCTGGCGCAGCATGACGTGGTCCTTCGTGCCGTTGAGCAGCCAGACCGGCTGAGGGATGGCCTTCAGGCGGGCGAGGTGGTCCACGCCCCAGAGGGCGTCCACGCAGTCCGCGAAGACCTTGAAGCTGATGCCGCCGGCCACGACGGCGTCGATGTCCGCCGGCGCGACGCCGCCCTCTTCGGCCAGCAGTTTGCGGATCTTGGGCTCGCCGCGCGCCAGCAGGCGGGGCTCGCCGACCAGGGCCAGCGACAGCTTGAACATGGCCGCCTTGGCCCGAAAGTGCAGGGCGGTGGGCCACTGCTCGATATTGGCCGTGCAGCCGCCGACGATCAGCCCCTGCAACCGGTTCTGCGGCAGGGCGGCTGCGGCGGATAGCGCGGTGTAGCCGCCCAGGGAATCGCCCACCAGCAGCACTGGCGCAGGCGCCAGGGCCGCAACGGCCTGCCTGACCGTCTCGACCGCGCCCGCCAGCGTGAAGCGCTCGCCGCGCCGCGAGCCATGGCCGGGCAGGTCGGGCGCAAGCCATTGCAATTGCGGGTCCAGGTGCCGGCGCAGCGGCGCCCACATGCCGCCGCTCAGCGTCGCGCCGTGGATCAGGACGAGGGCTGGGTTGGACATGTCGGACAGCTCCAAAGTCTGAAACCTATCCTACAGGATGGCGGAGGCCAGGTCCCGCCGGGTTTTCCTGGTCGCGGGCATCAATCGCCCGTGCAATGGGGAAATCCGTGCGATACCTTGCAAACAGCCGTCGCCATGTCATGGGGATTGCCCTTGGTTGGTGCGGAAAACGGGTAAACCTGTTTGACATGTTGGATGGGGCTATCCTAATCTTCATCTCAACACGGACCCAGCCATGACGCCCAGTCCCACCCTCAGCCCCATCGAGCGACCGACACTGTCGGCCCAGGTCGCCCGGCATCTGCTGGCCCTGATCAACAGCGAGCAGCTCCGCCCGGGCGACGGCGTGCCCAGCGAGATGCGCATCAGCCAGGAGCTGCAGATCAGTCGGGGCAGCGTGCGCGAGGCCTACCGGTCGCTGGCGGCGCTGGGCATCCTGGAGATCGAAGGCGGCCGCCGACCGCGGCTGCGCATCGTTGACGCCAGCGTGCTCGGCCAGGTGTTCGACTACGCGCTGAACACGGCGCAGGTGAACATCGCCCACGTGCTGGAGACGCGCCGCGCCATCGAGCTGCAGACTGCCCAGCTCGCCGCCCGCTACGCCGACGAGGCGCAGCGCAAGCGCCTGCGCGAACTGGTCACGCAGATGCGCACGGCCGGCCACGACCATGCCCGCCGCATCGCGGCCGACGCCGACATCCACCACCTCATCGCGGCTGCCAGCGGCAACCCGCTGCATGCGCTGCTGCTGGGCGCGCTGGGCACACCGGTCAAGGCCTCCGCCCGCATGCACCTGGCCGAAACCCGTCCCGAGAGCGAGCTGCTGCGGGTCATCGATGCGCACGAGGCGGTCGTCGACCGCATCTGCGCCGCCGACCCCATGGGCGCGCAATCGGCCATGTCCTACCACTTCGACCTGGCGATGGTGCACGTGCAGCGCCAGGGTGATCGCAACTCCGCCGAAAGCGGCACCGGCCCCGGGGCCGGTCCAACAGGCGTCATCAGCACCTGAGGGGCCAGCGTCCTCTCGGGGCCTGAAGACAGCAAGGTCCCCACATGTCCAACACCGAGTTCTCGGTTGCGCCTGGCGCAGCCGAGCGGGCGATCTCACGCCTGAAAAACCGCTTCGGCGACCGGCTGAGCACCAGCGCAGCGGTCCGCGAACAGCATGCCCGTGGCGAAGGCCTGGCGACGCGGCTGGCGCCCGACGCCGTGGTCTGGCCCGAGAACAAGCAAGAGGTCTGCGAGGTGCTGGCCCTGTGCAACGAACTGGGCGTGCCTGTCATCGCCTTCGGCGCCGGCAGCTCGCTGGAGGGCCACGTCAGCGCGCCCTATGGCGGCATCTGCCTGGACGTGTCGCGCATGAACCAGGTGCTGGAGGTGCACGCCGAGGACGGCGACTGCACCGTGCAGCCGGGTGTGACCCGTGAGGACCTCAACGCCCATCTGAAGGGCACGGGCCTGTTCTTCCCCGTGGACCCGGGTGCCAACGCGACGCTGGGCGGCATGGTGTCCACCCGCGCCTCGGGCACGACCACGGTGCGCTACGGCTCCATGGTGCACAACGTGATGGCGATGGAAGTGGCGCTGGCCGATGGCCGCCTCGTGCGCCTGGGCACGCGGGCCCGCAAGTCCTCCGCGGGGCTGGACCTCGTGCACCTGATGACGGGCTCGGAGGGGACGCTGGGCGTCATCACCGAGCTGACGCTGAAGCTGCACCCGCTGCCCGTCGAGGTCGCCGCGGCGAGCTGCGCCTTCCCGACGCTGGCCGACGCGGTGGACGCGGTCACCGAGATGTCCATGACCGGCCTGCCGTTCGCGCGCATCGAGTTCCTGGACGAACACCAGGTGCGCGCCTGCAACCAGTATTCGCCGCTGGGCCTGTCCGAGCAGCCCACGCTGTTCCTGGAGTTCCATGGCTCCGAGGGCGGCGTGCGCGAACAGGCCGAGATGGCCCAGGAAATCTGCGGCGGCAACGGCGGCGTGGGCTTCACCTGGGCCACGCGGCCCGAGGACCGCACCCAGCTCTGGCGCGCCCGTCACACGGCCTACTTCGCCGCGCTGGCGCTCAAGCCCGGCTGCCTGAGCGTTGTCGCCGACGTCTGCGTGCCCATGTCGGCCCTGGCCGAGAACGTGGGCCAGGCGCGCCGCGACATCGACCGCGAAGGCCTGGTCGCGCCCATCCTGGGGCATGTGGGCGATGGCAACTTCCATGTGCTCTTCATGCCCATGCCCGACCGGGCCGACGAACAGGCCGCGGTGGAGCGCGTCTACGCCGCCATGGTGGACCGCGCCCACGCGGCCGGCGGCACCTGCACCGGCGAGCACGGCATCGGCCTGGGCAAGAAAACCAAGCTGCTGGCCGAGTACGGCCCCGATGTCGTCGGCCTGATGCGCGCCATCAAGACCGCCTGGGACCCCAAGGGGATCCTGAACCCCGGGAAGATTTTCTGAAGCCACAACACACAACAGAGAGACAAGCCATGAGCACCAGAACCACTCCCATCGCTCGCGCCGCCCAGTTGCTGTGCGCCTGCGCCACCTTCGCCCCTGCGGCCTGGGCCGCCGACGACCCCAAGGCGCCGCAGAACGAGACCCTGGACAAGGTCGTCGTCACCGCGCAGAAGCGCGAGCAGGCGGCTCTCGACGTGCCGGCCTCGGTGACGGCCCTCAGCGCCGAGCGCCTGACGCGCAGCGGCGCCACCAAGCTGGAGGACTACGCGGCCCAGGTGCCGGGCCTGTCGTACAGCAGCATCGGCCAGGGCAATATGCAGATCGTGTTGCGCGGCATGTCCACGGGCCTGGCCCAGGCCGCGCCGACGACGGCCATCTACATCGACGAGGCACCCGTCGGCTCCGTCAACGCCTACACCGTGGGCAGCCAGCTCGCGCCAGACTTCGACCCCGCCGAGCTGACCCGCCTGGAAGTGCTCAAGGGCCCGCAGGGCACGCTGTTCGGCGCCGGTGCCGTGGGCGGCCTGGTGCGCTTCGTGACGGCCCAGCCCGACACGCGCAACGTCAGCGCCCGCCTGACGCTGGGCATGAACAGCGTCGCCCATGGCGGCAACGGCAGCATCGTGCGCGCCTCGGCCAACCTGCCGTTCGCCAACGAGACCATGGGCCTGCGCGTGTCGGCCTACAACCGCAAGGACGCTGGCTTCATCGACGTGAAGCCCGGCATGGAGGACGTCAACGACGCCAAGGTGCGCGGCGCCCGCGTGGCCTACACCTGGCTCATCAACGCCGACTGGACGCTCAGCGCGATGGCGCTGCAGCACCAGGTTCGCTCCGGCGGCCCCAGCACCGTGGACGTGGACGGCAAGACGCTGCAGCCCAAGACCGAGGACTACCACCACTCGCTGCTGACGCCGGAGTCGCGCGACACCGACCTGGACCTCGCCAACGTGACCGTCAAGGGCCGCATCGGCGACTTCAATCTCGTGTCGTCGACGACCTCGCAGCGCATGACCTCGCGCACCTACCAGGACATGTCCACCTCCTACGGTGTGCTGCTGGGCGTGGTGCTCAGAGACATGGACTACGGCGTCGGCTTTGCGCAGAGCACCAGCACCAAGCGCCTGTCGCAGGAGCTGCGCCTGCAGTCCACCGTCGGCAAGCTGGACTGGGAGGCGGGCCTGTACTACACGCAGGAGGACGACACCAACCGCATCCCCGGCTTCGACACCTTCTCGCTGGCCACCGGCGCGGCCAAGCCGGTCAACATCCCCGGCACGCAGATTCCCTTCCCCGACGGCGCCGCCAAAGCCCGCATCGACACCAAGTACCACGAGACCTCGGTGTTCGCCAACGCCAACTACGCGTTGACCGAGCAGTGGGACCTCCAGGCCGGCGTGCGCTACGCCCGCGACAACCAGGACTACGACCAGGCCTACAGCGGCCTGCTGTTCACGCCCAACGTCGTGTTCACGCAGTCGGCCACGCACAGCAAGACCACCTATCTGCTGACGAGCCGCTTCAAGCCCACGGCGACCGACGCGATCTACGCCCGCGCCGCCAGCGGCTACCGCCCCGGCGGCCCCAGTGCCGCGCCGCCCACCACCGGCCGCCCGCCCGTCGTCGACGCCGATTCGCTGACCAGCGTGGAGATCGGCTGGAAGACGGTGGGCCTGGGTGGCAAGCTGTCCTTCGAGGCCGCCGTCTTCCGCACCAACTGGAAGGACATCCAGATCCAGACCAGCGCCCAGGGCGCCAACTTCTTCGTCAACGGCGGCCAGGCGCGCAGCCAGGGCCTGGAGGCGACGCTCGCCTGGTACCCGGTCGCGGGCCTGAGCCTGCGCGCGTCGCTCGGCTACACCGACGCCAAGCTCACCGAGGACACCACCAAGGTGCGGCTCAACCCCGGCACGCCGGCCGAGAAGCCGCTGGGCCGCAGCGGCGACCGCCTGCCCTTCGTGCCCAAGATCACCGGCTCGCTGGCAGCCGACTACCGCTGGGCCGTGGGCGGCGGCTGGGCGGCCTCGGTCAATGTCGGCGTGAATCGCATCGGCGAGCGCCAGAGCGACTACAGCGGCAAGACGCCCATCGCCGTGCCGGCCTACACGACGGCCAGCCTGGGCGCCGGGCTGGAGAACGCGACGTGGCGGCTGTCGACCTATGTGAAGAACATCGGCGACACCAAGGGCATCACTTTCCTGGCCGACCGCGGCCTGCCGCCGCTGACGCCGAACTCGCCCACGGCCGCCGGCATCGTCACGCCGCGCACCATCGGCTTGGAAGCCAGCGTGCGGTATTGAAATGCCCCTCGTCCAAGGAATACCTTGGCCGGTCCCCCGAGGGGACGGCGATGCTTGCCGGCTCGACCGGCAAGCACATCGCCAGAGCGGGCCGGCTAGGGAGCGGCCCGGCGCTCGGCCCGCAGGCATGCACTACGGCCGCGAATGCGGAATGGACAACTGAGATGGGTTCTCTCGTTCACGAGCACCGCCTGCCGCCGCTGCCGCTCGACAGCGGCGCGACGCTGGCCGCGCCGGTCATCGGCTACCGCAGCCTCGGTAAGCTGAACGCCGAGGGCACGAACGCCGTCCTTGTGCTGCATGGCTACACGACCGGCCCCGACATGCTGGAGCCCGGCGCCAACGTGGCCGAGGGCTCGTGGAGCGCACTGGTGGGGCCGGGCAAGGCGATCGACAGCGAGCGCTGGTTCATCGTCTGCCCCAATATGCTGGGCTCCTGCTACGGCTCCAGCGGCCCGGGCAGCGTGAACGAGGCGACGGGCCGGCGCTGGGGCCTGGATTTCCCGGCGATTACGCTGGCCGACATCGTGCGCTCGCAGAAAAGCCTGCTCGATGAACTCGGCGTGAAGCGCCTCGCCGCCGTGGTCGGGCCGTCCTTCGGTGGCTACCAGGCGCTGCAGTGGGGCGTGCAATACCCCGACTTCGTCGAGCGTGTCATCGCCGCCGTCTCGGCGCCCTGGCACCCGGAAGGCGCCGGCAGCAGTGCGGCCGTGCGCGCCCAGCTCGCGGCCATGGATGGCTGGCGCGACGGTCGCTATGACGTCGAGACCATGCGGCAGGGCCTGCGCGCACTGCGCATCGCGACGCTGCAGCGCTACGGCGTGGAAGCCGAGCTGGCGTCGCGCCTGCCCGACGCAGCCGAGCGCGCCGCCGCCCTCGAGCGCATGGCGGACGACTGGGCGCGCGGCTTCGATCCCGGTGCGCTACTCGTGCTGATGCAGGCCGCCGAGCGCTTCGACCTGCGCGGCCAGCTCGCGCGGCTCAAGGCGCCGTTGCTGTGGGTGCTGTCCAGCAGCGACGCCGTCTTCTCGCCGGTCCTTGTGGACGCCGCCCGCCCGCTGCTGGACGCGGCCGGCGTGGACTGGCGCGCCCAGGTGCTGCACAGCGACAAGGGCCATCTCGCATCCGGTGCCGACGCCGCCCTGTGGGCAGCCTCGCTGCATGACTTCATGAACGGCTGACATGCGCAAGATCCTCCTTCGCATCCTCCTGGGCCTGCTGGCCGCCGTGCTGCTGATCTGCGCGGCCGTGCTGCTGCAGGTGGAATGGACCTACCAGACCTACAAGCAGGTCCCACCGCCCACGAACTACGAGGTCAGCGGTGCCGCTGGCGCCCCCGTGCTCATCCTGCTGCACGGCGCGGGCCTGAACCGCCATATGTGGGACGCCGTCGCGAAACATGTGTCGCCCGACTACCGCGTCATGGCCATCGACCTGCCGGGCCACGGCCCGCGCCGCGGCGAGGTCTTCACGCTGGAGGCCACGCGCGCCACCATCGCCGCCGCGGCGCAATCAGTCTCGCCGGCGCCGGTCATCCTGGTGGGCGACTCGCTGGGCGGCTACTCGGCCCTGGCCGCCGCCGACGCGGTGCCGGCGCAGCAGCTGCGCGGCCTGATGGTGGGCGGCGCCAGCGCCAACTTCGAGTGGAGCAACTGGCCCGGCTATGCCGGCCAGGTGCTGATGCTGCGTGGCCTGCTGCTGCGCTATGACGAGCAGGTGATCTTCAAGAAGGCGCTGACCAAGTTCGGCGCCGACGACGCCACCAACCAGGCCATGGCCGCGGCAGGTGGGTCGTTGAAGGCCTATCCCTACGCGCTGCGCAGCCTGATGCTGGAGGACTTCATTCCGCGCCTGGCCGCCGTCAAGGTGCCGGTGCTCATCGTCAACGGCGACAAGGACACGCGCTCGGTCCAGGGTGAGGACAGCTATGCCGCGGCGCTGAAGGATGTGCAGCGCTACCGCTTCAAGGACACCGAGCATGGTGTCAGCCTGCGCCGCCCGGCCGAGTTCGCCGAGCAGCTCAACCGCTTCGCGGCCAGCGCCTTCGCCAAGCCATGAGCACCGAGCTGCAGCCCAACGAAGCCGTCGCCGCCCAGTTGCAGGCAGCGCTGCCCGGCCTCACGCGCGACGAGGCGCTGCGCTTCTCGCGCCATGTCGCCTGCGCCGAGCCCTATGTGCTGGGGCCTGACTCGTTGCCCCGCGACGGCGTGCCGCAGGGCAGCCTGCGCGCCGGCCAATGCCCGCCCGGCAGCGTCTACCCCGGCGTGCCGCACGACTACCAGGTCTATGTGCCGGCGCAGTGCTGCGAGCCGGCCGCGCTGCTGGTCTGCCTGGACGGCACCCGCTACCTGGGCCCCGAGGCGCGCGTGGCGACCGTGCTCGACAACCTCATCGCCACTGGTGACATCCCGCCCGTCGTGGCCGTTTTCGTGGAACCCGGCGCGACCGGCCTCGGCCTGCCCATCTACGGCGGCGCCGACAACCGCAGCCTCGAATACGACTCGACCGGCGACGCCTATGCCCGCTTCCTGCTCGACGAGCTGCTGCCTGCCGCAATCGAGGGCCTGGCCATCCGCAGCGACCCGGCCTGGCGCGCCATCTGCGGCCTCAGCTCCGGCGGCCATGCCGCGCTGAATGCAGCTTGGGAGCGGCCCGACGCCTTTGGTCGCGTCATCAGCCATTGCGGCAGCTTTGTTGCATTGCGTGGCGGCCATTTGCTGCACGCGGCGGTGCGCCGCGTGCAAGGCAAGGCCTTGCGCATCTTCCTGCAGACGGGCGAGAACGACCTCGACATCGTCTTCGGCCACTGGGAGCTGGCCAACCGCCAGCTCGCCGCGGCCCTGGCCTACCGCGGCTACGAGCACCAGCTCGTCGTCGGCCAGGGTGGCCATTCCCTTCGCCATGGTGGCGCCATCTTTCCCGACGCATTGCGCTGGATCTGGAGTGAGACATGAACATGAGCCAAGCTGAGCTTGCCAATCTGGCGCAAACCCCTGTGCGAGGGCGCGGCTACCGCACCTATGTGCTGGTGATGCTGTCCGTCGTGGGCTTCTTGTGCGCGGTGGACAAGGTCGTCATCTCCATGTTCATGGAGCCCATCAAGAAGGAGTTCGGCCTCAGCGACACCCAGCTCGGGCTGATGACGGGCCTGGCCTTCTCGGTGCTCGGCGGCCTCGCGGCCATCCCGCTGGCGCGCTGGGCCGACAAGGGCAGCCGCCGCTGGATCATCAACGGCAGCCTGATTGCCTGGACGCTGATGACGGCCGCCTCCGGCATGGCGATGAACTTCACGCAGATGCTGCTGGCCCGCGTGGGCGTGGGCATCGGCGAAGCCGGCTGCATCCCGGCCACGCACTCCATGCTGGGCGACTACTACCCGCGCGACCTGCGCGGCCGCGCCCTGGGCATCCACAGCGCCATGACGTATCTGGGCATGCTGGGCGGACTGCTGGGTGGCGGCATCCTGGTGCAGACGATTGGCTGGCGCTACGGCTTCATGGTGCTGGGCGTGCTGGGCCTGGTGGTCGCGGCGGTCTTCCACCTGACCGTGCGTGAGCCGGCCCGCGCCGACGCGATGGCCCAGGCCGCGACCCCGAGCGGCAGCCTCTTCCAGCAGCTCGGTGATGCCCGCAGCTTCCTGCTGCTGGTGGGCGCCTTCTCCACCACCTCGCTGGCGGGTGCGGCCGTCATGTCCTGGCTGCCCAGCTACTTCGCGCGCGCCTTCCCGACGCTGACGCCCGTACAGATCGGCGGCGGCCTGGGCCTGTGCCTGGGTGTCGCGACGGCCATCGGCGCCATCACGGGCGGCCAGCTGTCGGTGCGCTACGCCGCCCGCTCGCGCGCCTGGGGCGCGGCCTTTGCCGCCGCCGTGTGCGCCATCGTCACACCGCTCTACATCGCGAGCTTCCATGCCCCGGTGCCGCTGCTGGCCTTCGGCCTGCTGTTCCTGGCCTTCCTCGTTGCCGGCAACCTGCTGGGCCCCGTGTTCGCGACGCTGCAGGACCTTGTTCACCCCAACGCCCGCGCCACGGCCGTGGCCATCGTCAGCGTGGCCGGCGTCGTGTTCGGCCAGGGCCTGGGCCCCGTGCTGGTGGGCGCGCTCAGCGACCGCCTGGGTGGCGCGTCGGCCTCGGGCCTGCGCGACGCGATGACGGTGGTGGCCTGCGTCAATGTGCTGACCATCGTCTGCTTCTGGCAACTCGCCCGGCGCATCCGCACGCTGCACCCGGCATGACGCGGCTGCGCCAGCTGCATCTGGGCCTGGGCGCCTTCCACCGCGCCCACCAGGCCGCCTACCTGCAGCGCCTGCACGACGTCGGTGACAAGCGCTGGTGCCTGGCCGCGGGCAACTTGAGGGCGGACACGACGGGCAGCGAGGCCGCGCTGGTCGCCAGCCAAGGCCGCTATACGCTGGAGACCGTCACGCCCGCGGGGGAACGCCACCGCCAGAGCATCCACGCGCTCGAAGAGGTCGTGCCCTGGTCGTCGGGCCTCGCCCGCCTCGTCGAGCTGGGTGCCGACGCGGCCACGCGCATCGTCTCCTTCACCGTCACCGAGGCGGGCTACTACCTCGGTCCCCGCGACGTGCTGGACCTGGATCACGTCGAGCTGCGCGCTGACCTGGCAGCGGCCAGAGACGGTCATGTCCATGCGCATGCGCCGACGCTCTACGGTGCGTTGACCGCGCTGCTGCGCGCCCGCCGCGCGGCCGGCAGCGGACCGCTGACGCTGCTGTGCTGCGACAACCTGCGCCACAACGGCCAACGTTCGCGCTCCGGCCTGCTGCAGTTCCTGGAAGCCGTCGGTGACGCCGGCCTCTTGAGCTGGGTGCGGCTGCACACCACCCAGCCCGACAGCATGGTGGACCGCATCACGCCGCGCCCCGCGCAAGGCACGGCGGAGCTGATGGCCGAGCACTGGCTGCAATGGGTTCTCCAGCGCGACGGTTTCGCGGACGGGCGGCCGGCGTGGGAAACAGTCGGTGCCCAGCTGGTCGACGATGTGCAGCCCTTCGAGAAGGCCAAGATCCGCATCCTCAACGCGACGCACAGCCTGCTGGCCTGGGCCGGCGCGCTGCGCGGCTGCCGCTTCATCCACGAGGCCGTGACCATCCTCGAAGTGCGCGGCATGGCGCATGGCTTCATCACCGACGAGGTCGTCCCCTGCCTGCAGCCCAGCCCGCTGGACCTGCCGGCCTACCGCGACGCCGTGCTGGACCGCTTTGCCAACGCGGCCCTGGCCGACACCTGCCAGCGCGTCGCGGCCGACTCCATGGCCAAGATCCCCGGCTTCATCCTGCCGACGCTGCGCGAGCGCATGGCCCAGGGCGGCACGCTCGAGGCGGGCGCACGGTTGCCGGCGCTGTACCTGGACTTCCTGCGCCAGTGGCAGGCCGGCAGGCTGCCCTTCGACTACCAGGACCAGGCGCTGGTGCCGGCGCAGATGCGCGCCGTGCTGGCTGCGCCGGATCCGGTCGCGGCCTTCTGCGCGCTGCCTCAGTTGTGGGGTGAGCTTGCAGCGGTTCCCGGCTTCACGGCGGCCGTGCGGGCCGCCGGCGATGGCTGGGCGGTCAAGAGTTAGCGCGGCCCCGCGTCGCGAGGGCACGCTGATTGCCGGTGGCGTGGGATCAGGCCCCGCCTGCCAGGAGCGCGTCATGCACAGCCGTCCCTTCCTGTTCCGCGTCACGCCGGTCTTGCTGGCCCTGCTGGCCGCCTGCCGGCGCGAGGTGCCGCCGCCGCCCGTACCGCCGGCCGAGCCGCTGCCCAAGGTGGCGCCCAGCACCGACCTGCGCGGTGCCTCCGATCACCAGCAGGCGCCGCCCGCCGTGGGCGCGATGACGGCCGGGCAGGACGCGGGCGGCGCGCGCTCGCGTCCGATCCAGCCCAGCGGCGGCGATGGCACGCCGGCCGCCTCTGCCGCGAGCGCGCCGCGCTAGGCCCCTAGACTTGCGCGCATGATCCTGCGCGAGTTGCCCGACCTGGCGCCGCGGCCGCTGACGGCCGCGAACGCGGGCTTCCGCCAGTGGTTTTCCGAGCACTGGGGGCGCGAGAACGCCATCGTCATGGGTCTTAGCCGCGACGTGGAATTCCCGCCGCACACGCAGACGCTGTCCATCAAGCGCGCCTGGGGCGGCGAGGGCGAGGACTATCTGCTGCCCGGCCGGCGGCTGCGCGTGGATGCCGGCCGCTGCCTGATCCTCAACCAGGGCGGCTACTACGGCGCGCGCATCCGCAGCAGCGAGCCGGTGCTGAGCTTTGGCGTCTTCTTCCGGCCCGGCATGGCCGAGGAGATCGCTCACGCGGCGCGCCAGACCCTGCCAGAGGCCTTGGCCGCCGGCGGTCAGGACGGCCGCCTGTCGGCGGGCTTTGCCGAGCATCTGCGCCCGGCCGAAGGCGCGTTGAACGGGGAGCTGACCCCATTGCGCGATGCCGTCCTCGCCGGCCGCGGCGCGGCGCTCGGCGATGCGGGCGACGAAGCCTGGCTGGAGGAGAGGCTGCAGTCCCTGCTGTGGCGCATGCTGGAGGCCGAGCCCGGTTGGCGTTCGCGCAGCGACCGCCTGGCAGCGCTGAGCCAAAGCCAGCATGCCGAACTGCTCGCCCGCCTGGACCGCGCCACGGACTTCATGCTGAGTTGCCATGCCGAGCCGCTGACGCTGGACGAGATCGCCGCCGTGGCGCGGCTGTCCAAATACCACTTCGTGCGTTGCTTCCGCGCGCTGCAGGGCTGCACGCCGATGGCATGGCTTGGGCGGCTGCGCGCCGAGCATGCTGCGCGCCTGCTGCGCGATGCGACGCTGTCGCTGGACGAGGTCGCCGCCCGCAGCGGCCTGGGCTCACGCCAGACGTTGTTCCGCCAGCTCAAGCGCCTTGGCGGCGCGGGCGGGCAGGCGCTGCGCGAGCGGCTGGCGGCGCAGGGCGCTCATTTGCACTTGTAGGGCTTGCCCACCATGCTGACCGCCCGGGGGGCGACGCTGCCGTTGAAGCTGTCCGTGTCGGCGATGCGCGAGCGGAAGATCTCGACGCAGGTGTTGCCGCGGCGCATGACGGTACGGCGGCCACCCAGTGCGCCGACCTCCTGGGAGCGGTTGTCGCTGGTGCTTTCCTCGACCCAGGCGCCGGCGCCACCGGTGGCATCGGCGATGCGGTCCTCGAACGTCGGGCGTGCCGTGTTGCTGCGCGGGTCGCTGAGCGCCGGGTTGCGCGCCGCGGCGCTGGAGGCGGCATAGCCGGGCGGCAGCGTCAGGCGCAGCGCCGTGCGTGGTGGCTCCGCGGCAGGCGTGCCTGCCGGTGGGGTGATCGTCACCGGTGTGGCGGCGGTTTCGGGCGCCGTCTGCGGCGCGATGTTGATGCTGGGCGGCGGGATGATGCGGCGTTCGGCGTCGCGGGGCGCCGCCAGCTTGGGCGCTGCGGGTGGTGGCGGCAGCCGCGGCGGCGGCGGCGCGATGAGGCGCACCGTCGTCAGCCGCCTGTCGGGGTGCTCGCCGAACGGGGGCGGGCGGTGCGCCCACAGCGCCGCGAACAGCCCGAGGTGCAGGGCCGCGACGGCAATGCGCGCGATCCAGCGGTGGTCCATGGCGGCTAGAGCTTGACGCTGAGCTTGCTGCCGGCCGGCGGCAGCAGGCGGGCCGCGTCGGGCCAGTTCTCCTGGCCGGTCAGCAATGTGCAGGGGCGGCCTTTCTCGCCGGGCTTGGCGTCGGGATCACG
Organism: Roseateles sp. P1_C1_2; assembly: GCF_056406535.1. Lineage (NCBI taxonomy): Bacteria > Pseudomonadati > Pseudomonadota > Betaproteobacteria > Burkholderiales > Sphaerotilaceae > Roseateles > Roseateles sp. P1_C1_2. Next base: position 19,064 of record NZ_JBFUAB010000021.1, on the reverse strand, counting down.
CTCGCCCGTCGCTTGCGGCAGCGGCAGGCCGAGCAACTGGCCGTTCTCGCGCCATTCCAGCTCCCAGGTCGGCGTGGCCGAGCACACGCGCACGGCCTCGATGCGCGGGAACAGCCAGCGCAGATACCAGGGCAGCAGCTCCTCGCGCAGGGTGCGGGCCACACGCATGAGCTGACGCACCTTGGCCATGGTCAGCTGCTCGGGTGGCGTGGTCAGCTCGATGGTGCCGCGCACGGCCATCTGGCCCTTGGCGGCGTTGGTGGCCAGGTCGGCCGTCTTGGCTTGGGCCTCGGCCAGCAGCGGCAGCTCGAAGCGACCCTCGCCGTCGATCTTGAGCGGGTAGTCCGCTTCGTCGCTGCGCACGGCCATGCGGATGTCGGGCAGCGGCATCTTGGTCTTCTCGACATCGACCTTGAAGTCCATGCGGAACAGGCCCTCGCCATGCTGCTTGAGCTTGGTCAGCAGGCTGTTGATCTGCGCATAGGGCAGCACGCCGCCGTCGCGCTTGAGCTCGGTCTTCACGGTGGGCAGCACTTCGGTCTGGGCGTGGGCGGCCGTGGCCGTGGCCAGCAGGCAGGCGAGCAGGATTCGCATGGGTCAGGGGAGGTCTTCGGGAGGTTGGGGGCCGGGTTCCCAGGCGAGCAGGTCGCCGGGCTGGCATTGCAGGACTTCGCAGATGCGCGCCAGGGTGTCAAAGCGCACGCCGCGCACCTTGCCGCTCTTCAGCAGCGACAGATTGGCCTCGGTGATGCCCACGCGCTCGGCCAGCTCGCGCGAACGCATCTTGCGGCGCGCGAGCATGACGTCGAGGGTGACGACGATGGGCATGGGCTTAGATGAATTCAGCGTTTTCGTCGGCGACGCGCACGGCTTCATGCAGCACTTGCGCCAGCGCCAGCAGCAGCAGGCCGAAGAGCAGCGCAAGGTAGTGGTCGCCGGACAGGCCGAACCAGAACTGGCGTTCGCCGACGGGGTTGCCCCAGGTCAGCGCGAGGATGGCCAGCGTGTGGCTGAGCGGTTGGGCGGCGGCCAGTGCGCACAGGCCCAGGCCCAGGCGGCGCAAATGCTGGGCGGGGCGGCGCGCCAGCAGTTCGCCTTCGGCGAAGCAGCCGAACAGCGACCACATCTGCCACAGCGCGAACAGGCTCACCGAGGTCGGCAGCATCGATGCCGCCAGTCCCCAGAGCCGCGAGCCCAGGTCGAGTTGGACCTTGCCAAGGCTCCAGGTGCGTGCGGCCACCTCGGCGACCCAGATCGCATCGGCCCAGAAGATGAAGGGCAGGGTGCCGATGACCACGACGCCGAGCAGGCAGAGCAACCGCACGACCCAGGCCAGGCGGCGGATGCGTCGCAGGCCGTCGGCGGAGAAGGAGTCGGGCATGAGGGCCTTGGGGGAAACGATGAAAACTTACTGTAAAACAATAATTCATTGCCGAGAAACAGAATCGTGCGGGACCCCGAAAATGAGGGGATGAGCAAGAAGACCGTCCATGTCAGCGAGACGCCCGCCACCCAGGCCCTGAAGCGCGCCGGTGTCGCCTTCACCGAGCATGTCTATGACTACGTCGAGCATGGCGGCACGGCCGAGTCGTCCAAGCAGTTGGGCGTCGAGGAGCACGCCGTCGTGAAGACGCTGGTCATGCAGGACGAGAAGGCCGAGCCGCTGATCGTGCTGATGCATGGCGATCGCACGGTCAGCCTGAAGGAGCTGGCGCGGCAGATTCCCTGCAAGAAGGTCGAGCCCTGCAAGCCCGAGGTGGCCCAGCGCCACAGCGGCTACCAGGTCGGCGGGACGTCGCCCTTCGGCGTGCGCAAGGCCATGCCGGTGTTTGTCGAGGCCAGCATCCTCGAGTTGCCCAGGATCTGCATCAACGGCGGCCGGCGTGGCTACCTGGTGGGCATAGCGCCGCAGGTGCTGACCGAGTTGCTGGGCGCCAGGTCCGTGAACTGCGCGAACTGAAACGGGCGCTGCATCGGCGTGGCCAGGTGGCGTGGGGCCACGCCTGAACCCTTGGCGAAGGCTTCCAGCAAGCCTTTCATGTCGGCCAACGTTACAGGTGGCATCGATAAGCGCCCCCCTAGTTTGAAGAAAATGATTTCAATCAATCACATATGGGGCGTGGCCCGAAATATGCAGTGAGTTTGGTGCGATCAGTCACCCTGAGGAGAACACCATGAGACATCTCACCCGCATTGCAGCGATCTGGAGCTTGGCAGCCGCTGCCTTGGCCTTGGCAACGCCGGCACAGGCCTCGTTGACGCTGACTGCCGCTGGCACCAGCAACGGCTTCAGTCTGACCACCTTTGCCGACTTCAGCACCATCACCGGCGGCGGTTGCTGCAGCGGCCCCTTCGGCCTGGCGGTCGCGGCGGACGGCAATGTGCTGGTATCGGTCAGCGGCACGCGTTACGTGTTCAGCAATACCGATGGCCAGACGCCCGGCTCGGCGATCAGCTCCACCGGGAGCAGCTCGGGCACCCAGGCCTATGCCCGGGCCGGCGGTCTCGCCTACGGTGGCAACGGTGGCAACTTCGTCCAGTTCAACAACGACGGCACCGTCAACCATGCGTTGACCGGTGTGCCCAGCCCCTACCTGGGCATGTGGGGCGCGCCGAACGGGCACATCATCGCCACCAGCGGCGCGGGCCTGATCGACATCGACCCGCTGGGTGCCGGTGGCGCGGGGACCTATCGCATCATCAACGGCGTCTTCGGCGACGGCGTGACCGTCTCGCCCGACGGCCTGACCGCCTATGTGGAAGTGTCGGGCGGCATCCAGGGCTACAACATCGCCACGGGTGCCGCGGCGGGCCCCTTCATCGCGGTGCCGGGCAGCAGTGCCGACGGCACGGGCGTGATCACCGGCGGGGCCTTGAACGGCGACCTGATCATCAACAACAACAACGGTGATGTTGACCTGTGGCACTTCGCCACCAGCACGATGATCACGCTGGCCACCGGCTCGTCACCCTTCGGCGCCGACCGCGGCGACTACGTGGCCATCGACACCAAGGGCTGCCTGCTGCTCGACGAGGGCAACCGCGTCGACCGGCTGTGCCTGGCCGGTGCGAGCATCGGTGACCCCAATGGCAGCGTGCCCGAGCCCGCCTCGGCCTTGCTCGTCGGCACTGCGCTGCTGGGCCTGGGCGCCGCCGCACGCCGCCGCCGCGCCTGAGGCCGTCGGACCCATCGACGCCCGTCGGCCAAGGCCCCGCCATGCGGGGCCTTTTCATTTTTTGATTGGGGTACTTACCGGGTCGTGGCTGGCGAACGCCGAGCGCCGCCAAAGCACAATGACGGCCATGCAAGAGACTCTCTTCCCACTGCTCGCCGCCGTGGCCGCCTACCTGATCGGCTCGCTGTCTTTCGCCGTCATCGTCAGCCGCGCCATGGGCCTGTCGGACCCACGCTCCTATGGCTCGGGCAACCCCGGCGCCACCAATGTGCTGCGCTCGGGCAACAAGGCCGCGGCCATTCTGACGCTGGTGTTCGACGCCCTCAAGGGCTACCTGCCGGTGCTCGCCGTCGTGATCTGGGGGCCGCGCCACGGCCTGGGCGAGGGCACGGCCGCACTGGTCGGCCTGGCGGCCTTCCTGGGCCATCTGTGGCCGGTGTTCTTCCGCTTCCAGGGCGGCAAGGGCGTGGCCACCGCAGCCGGCGTCATCTTTGCCTTCAACCCGCTGCTGGGGGTTGCAACGCTGGCGACCTGGCTCATCATTGCCTGGTTCAGCCGCTACTCGTCCCTGGCCGCCATCGTGTCGGCCGCCTTCGCGCCGATGTATCAGTTGCTCATTTGGGAAGCCGGCCCCATCGCGTTGGCCCTGATCATCATGGGCTTGCTGCTGGTGTGGCGCCACTCGGCCAACATCAAGAAGCTGCTGGCCGGCACCGAGAGCAAGCTTGGGGCAAAGGCTGGCGCCGCCGCAGCACCCGCCAAAGCCCCCCGATCGAAAACCGCCCGGAAGAAACCATGACTGCCTCCACCCCCGTTGAACGCTTCGACATCGGCGCCCGCCTGTCCGAGATGGCCGTGTACAACGGCGTCGCCTACCTGGCCGGCCAGGTGCCCGAGGACGCCAGCGCCGACATCACCGGCCAGACGGCCCAGGTGCTGGCCGCCATCGACAAGCTGCTGCAGCGCGCCGGTACCGACAAGAGCCGCATCCTGCGCGCCCAGATCTACCTCGCCGACCGCGCCGATTTCCCCGGCATGAACGCCGCCTGGGATGCCTGGGTGTCGGCCGGCCACACGCCGCCGCGCGCCACCGTCATCGCCGGCCTGGCGCGGCCGGAGTGGAAGGTCGAGATCGTCGTCACCGCTGCGGTCTAAGCGCCCCGGGCACCCTCCCTGGCCCGTTGGCGCCAGAACTCGGCGTCGAACACCTGCTGCACGCCGGTGTTCGCGTTGATCAACCAGAACAGGCTGCCGTCGGCGCTGATGCGCGCCACTTCGCCGCTGTGCCGGCCCGCCGTGACGCGCCGGCCGACGGCGTTGGCCGGGAAGCCCGGTAGACGCGCCAGCTCGATCAAGGGCTGGGCGGCGCGATCGTCGGCCGCCAGCCTCAGTTTCTGAACCAGCGGCGCGAGGAACGGGCTGGCCGCATCGGCGGCTGACACGAACACCACCAGCTTGGCCTGGGCGCGGCTCAGCGCGACGTTGAGCAGGCGCTGCGCCTCCTCGCCCTGCAGAAAGGGCTGGGCGCCATCGGCCGGATCGAACAACACGACTGGTGCCTCGCTGCCCTGGGCGCGGTGCACCGTGCTGACGCGCAGCGACTCGGGCAGGCCGCGCGCCCGCAAGGCTTGCCGGATCAGTGCCCGCTGGGCGCGGAAGGGAGTCAGCACGATGAGCTCCTCGGGCTGCCATGAGCCGCTGCTCAAAGCGTTGACGATGAGTTCGGCGATGGCCTCTGCCGACTCGCGCCGCACCGGCCCGCGCTCGTGCGCGGACCAGCCGCCGTCGCGCCGGATGCGTCGCAGGTGGACATGCTCGTCGGGCCCGATGTCGCCCAGCACGCGGCAGCGTGCCGCCTGCCAATCGGCCGAGGTGTCGGCGGCCACGCGCAACGCGCCGTCGTAGAAAAGCTGGCTGACCAGGTCGCCGATCGGCGCCGCCATGCGTGATTGCTCGTCCAACAGGGCGACCGAGGCTCCTGCGCGCGGCATCCCGGCAAATGCTGAGCGGCCCAGCCAGCGGCGCGCGCCGCGGTCTTCACTGCGCAGCACGGGCGACAGCTGTTGGGGGTCACCGGCAAACAGCCGCGCGCGACCCAGGGGCATCAGTGCCAGCGCATGGGCGAGGCTGACCTGACTGGCCTCGTCAAACACGACCAGGTCGAAGGGCGGTTCTCCACCGGCGCTCAGTTCGCGCAGCGACTTCAGCGTGAAGGCGGCCCGTGTCGTGGTCATCGCCGCCAGGCGGCAGCGCTTCAGCACCTTCAGCGAGGCCGCGCGCAGCTCGTCGCGCAGGGCTGCGACACGGTCGGCCCAGGCCTTCAGGGCGACGGCGTCGCGTGCGGATGGGCGCGCGCTTTCGGCGCGGGCCAGGCGGGCGATCAGATCCGCGTCGTCGGTCGGGATCAGGTGCTCGCGCCCCGCATAGGCCGCCGCGTCGAAGCGCGTGCCCAGGCGTTGCACCAGCGGGCGGCAATGCTCGCGCCGGCCCTTCTGCAAGGCCTTGTCGACGGCCAGCGTTGCGAGGTCGACGGCGTGGTTGGTGGTCGACAGCAGCAGCACGCGCGCCGCCGGCCGGCTGTCCAGGTACTCGGCCAGCAGCACGCCGAGGGTCGTCGTCTTGCCGGTGCCCGGTGGCCCCCACAGGAAGGCGCTGCTATGGCCGACCAGGGCGAGGGCCTCGCGCTGGGCCTTGCGCAGCCAGCGAAAGGGCGCACCGGTCAATGCCGGGATCGCATCGACGGTTTGCGGCTGGCTCAGATCGGGCAGACAGGCCAGGGCGCGCTCGGCCCAGGACGTGTCCCACCAGGCGTCGGCCACGGCATTCAGGAATCGGGTTGGGTAGAGGCGGATCAGGCTGGCCGCCGGCGGCGGCGCGCTGCTGGCGTTCTGCAGCACCAGCTGATCGTCCTCGGCGACGACGGCCAGCACGCTGGCGCCGCCCTTGACCGGCGCACCCCACCAGGCGCTGGCGCCGTCCAGGCTGTCGTCCAGCAGTGCCTGCGCCGACGCGCTTCCGGGGCGTTGTCCCTCGGCAAATACATAGCCGGCCTCCAGCGTCACGCGCCACAGCGCGCCCTCGCGCTCGCTCCTCAGCACCTTGAAGTCGTAATACTCGGGCGTGGCCGACAGCTCGGCATCCAGCGCCGCGCGCACGTCGGCAAGGCTCATCGAAAAAGGGAAGGTGGAAGCGGGAGGGCGGGACTCTACCGGGCCTCGCGTGCAGTATGCCGGGCCGGCTCTGCCGGCATCACTGCGGCGGTTTGATCGTGGGCCTCGCCGGTGGTTGATAGTCGGCCGGCAGCGCCGTCGGCGTGAGCTCCAGCGCGAACTTCTGGCCGGCGGCGTTTTCGGCGAACTCGACGCGTGCCTTCTGGCCCCAGGGCGTCTGCACCGCCGGCCGGCCCAATTCGACAAGCGGCTCGCCGGCGCTGACCTGGCTTTCGATCCTCACCTGGTTGTCATCGGTCTTGCGTGGCAGCAAGGTGATCCGCATCGAATCCGTCAGGTCGTCGGCCTTGCTCATCATCACCATCATCCGCTCGCCATCGCGGCCTACCAGGCGGAAGGTGCGCGTGGTCCTGGTGTCGCCCTGCTTCTGCTCCAGCATGACGTCAAGGTGGACGTACGGGCCAGCAGAAGCGACGGGGCTCTCGCCGACCGCATACGCGAGTGTCGTCAGCATGCCGATAGTGGCGGCCAGCAGCAACCCACGGCTGCGGTTCAGGGGACGGGCATGCTTCAACATCGCAATCCTTTCGACGAGGGGATGGGTGGTGCCCCAGCGGCTCGCAAGCGGAGCGCCGAGGCTGTGGAGACCGTGCGCGGCGAGCAGCGCACGGGTGTAGTCGGCGAGCGCGCCGGGTCGCGACGCCAGCACGGCGGCGTCACAGGCGAGTTCCTGGTCCGCCTGCAGGCGCCGCGCAGCCCACCAGACCAGCGGGTTCCACCAGTGCAGGGCCGTCAGCGCGCAGGCCAGCAGGTTCCAGAGGTTGTCCAGGCGCTCGCGGTGCACCTGCTCGTGGGCCAGGATGAGCTGCTGCTCGGCGGGCGAAAAGCGCTGCTCGAAGTCCACCGGCAGCGCGACCTGCGGGCGCAGCAGGCCGACGAGTGCCGGACTGCTGCCCGCCGGCAACTGCTTGCCCAGGCGGGCGAGCCGCCACTGGCGGCGGGCCTGGAGGGCGATGAAGACGGCGCTGCCGCCCAGCCACAGCAGCAACCAGAGCGGCTTTTGCGTGGCTGGCGGCGTCGGCAGCGCGGGCAGGGCAACGAGCGGGGTAGCGACCGTCGCCTTCAACATCAGGGGCAGCGGTTCCTGCTGCGGGCGCGGCAGGGCGGGCGTCAGCAGCAGGGCCGGCACGAGCAGCCAGGCCGCGTAGACGGCGCTGGCGCCCAGCCGCTTCAGCAGCGGACGCAGGGCCCACAGCAGCGTGACGGCCAAGCTCAGCAGCAATGCCTGCAGCAGCAGGCCGGTGAGCAGTGCCTCAGCCATGATCCTGCTCCTTCAAGAGTGCCTTCAACGCGGTGACATCGTCGGCGCTGAGCTTGCGCTCCGATGCGAACTGCGCCACCAGCGGCGCGAGGCGCCCACCGAACAGGCGGTCGATCAGCGACAGGCCGGTGTCGGCCACCCAGGCGTCCTCGGGAATGGCGGGCGCGTAAAGGAAGCGCCGGCCATCGCGCTCAGCGGTCACGGCGCCCTTCTTCAGCAGGCGGTTCAGCAGCGTCTTGACCGTCGCCATGGCCCAGCCTTGCTGGGGACCGAGGGCCGCGGCGAGCTCGTCGGCTGCCTGCGGAGACCGCTGCCAGAGTTGGCGCATGACCTGGGCCTCGGCGTCGCTGATGGGTGGGGGCGGCTTGTTCATGATTACGTGCGTAAACGATGGCGAATGATTACGCGTGTAATCGAGTTCGTCAAGCCCTGCTGTCACACCCTCGCCATGTCCGCTGCCTAGGCTGGCGGCCAGAGCCGCTGTCGCGGCCGGGAGCCCTTGTGAGCCACATCGAAGACGAACTGGTGAAGCGCATTCACCGCGACCTGCAGGACGATTTCGACGAGGAGCTGGAGCTCGAACTCGAGGACCGCGACTACGGCGCCATGCCGAGCGATGCGCCCGCTGACGCCTCGACCGAGCGCAAGCGCTATTTCCGCGAGCTGTTCCGGCTGCAGAGCGAGCTCGTCAAGCTGCAGGACTGGGTGCAGCACACGGGCCACAAGGTCGTCATCCTGTTCGAGGGGCGCGACGCGGCGGGCAAGGGTGGCGTCATCAAGCGCATCACGCAGCGGCTGAACCCGCGCGTCTGCCGTGTGGCGGCGCTGCCGGCACCCAACGACCGCGAGCGCACGCAGTGGTATTTCCAGCGCTATGTGTCGCACCTGCCGGCGGCGGGCGAGATCGTGCTGTTCGACCGCAGTTGGTACAACCGCGCCGGCGTCGAGCGCGTCATGGGCTTCTGCACCGACGAGCAGTACGAGGAGTTCTTCCGCTCCGCGCCCGAGTTCGAACGCATGCTGCAGCGCTCGGGCATCCAGCTCATCAAGTACTGGTTCTCGATCAGCGACGACGAGCAGCGCGTGCGCTTCCTGGGCCGCATCCATGATCCGCTCAAGCAGTGGAAGCTCAGCCCCATGGACCTGGAGTCGCGCCGCCGCTGGGAGGAGTACACCCGGGCCAAGGAGGTGATGCTGGAGCGCACACACACGCCGGAGTCGCCGTGGTGGGTCGTCAAGGCCGACGACAAGAAGCGTGCGCGGCTGAACTGCATCAGCCACCTGCTGGGCCAGATGCCCTACCAGGAAGTGCCGCACGCCGACATCGAGCTGCCCGCGCGTGAGCGCCGCGAGGACTACATCCGCCACCCGGTGCCCGACGACATCGTCGTGCCCGAGGTCTATTGAGCCTAGCATCGGGCCATGAAGTGGCCACCCCTGTCCCTGCTCGTTGTCGCCGGCCTGGCCTGGCTGGCGTCGGCCGCCTGGCGCGGCCACGTGGCCGATCAGGACGGCCAGTTGCTGCTGCAGCGCGTGAAGCCGGGCGATATCCGCATGATCTCGTCCGAGACCTGCCCGTACTGCCTGGCCGCAAGGCGCTGGATGAAGCAGGAAGGCATTCCCTTCGAGGAATGCCTGATCGAGCGCGACGCGCAATGCCTGGCGGACTACCAGGCCTTGGGCGGCCTGGGGACGCCGACCTTGCTCGTTCGCGGCCAGCGGGTCATCGGCTTTGACCGTGCGCGCCTGCTCGACATCCTGAAATAGACCGAACCGAGTCGACAACGCTGCTCAGCAGCGCTGGCGACTCGGCTCGGCGGTGGTGCAAAAAGGCGTCAGATGCATATCGATTCGACGCCTGTTTCAGCCGCGCTTCACGTTGCTCTTGGCAGCGGCCAGCGTCTGGCGGGCCAGGGCGGTGGCTTGGCTGTAGCCGACGATGACGACGCGCGGCAGTTGAGCGACTTCGTGGGTGGCCTTGCCGGTGACGACGACACGTTCGAGCTTGACGGTGGCTTGCGGGGCGGCCTGGGCGGCGACGGCGGACAGGGCCAGGGCGGCGGCGAAGAGGGTGGTTTGCAGGCTCATGATGGACTCCGTTTGCTTGGGGTTCGAGAAGCGTGATTGCTTGTTCGATGGAGTCAGTTTCGGCAATGGATGGCGTCGCTTCCAGGGGCCTGCGATCAAGCGCCGGCGGCGGTGGATGAACTGCAGGCGCGGCTGACAGACTGCAGTGAACCCGGCGTGTCCAGGCCCACGGGCACGGACCAGTCCCTGTGGCCATAGCATGGCGAAGCCGCCCGTGGGCGGCTTCGTGAGGTCGGCAGAACGGCAAGACCGAGCCGAGTCGGCAACGCTGCTCAGCAGCGCTGGCGACTCGACTCGGCGGTGGTGCAAAAAGGCGTCAGATGCATATCGATTCGACGCCTGGTTCAGCCGCGCTTGGCGCTGGTCTTGGCGGCGGCCAGGGTCTGGCGGGCCAGCGTGGCTTCGCTGTAGCCGACGATGACGACGCGCGGCAACTGGGCCACGACTTGAGAATCAGCGCGCTGGGCGTAGCCGGTCACGACGACACGCGGCAGTTGTGCGACTTCGCGGACGGCCTTGCCGGTGATGACGACGCGCTCCAGCTTGACGACCTCTTGCGTGGCGGCCTGGGCGGCGACCGCAGAGAAGGCCAGGACGGCGGCGGTGAAGACAGTTTGCAGGCTCATGATGGACTCCGTTCGGTGGGTTTCGAACTGCTTGATTGCTTGTTCGATGGAGTCAGTTTCGGCAATGGATGGCGACGCTTCCAGGCGCCTGCGATCAAGCGCCGGCGGGGCTGGACGAACTGCAAGCGCGGCGGATGAACCGCCGCCGGCCCGCCAGCGGCGAGGCATGACGCCTCAGTCGAACTGCAGGCCCAGCCGGCTCAGATCGCCTCGCCCCTGGCGCACCAGTACCGGCTCGTCACCCTGGCTCAGGTCCAGCACCGTCGTCGGCTGGGCCGGGCAGGCGCCGGCGTCCAGCACGAACTGCAGCTGACGGTCCAGCCGCTCGCAGACGTCGGCGGCATCGTTCATTGGCTCGGTGTCGCCGGGCGGGATCAGCGTCGTCGACAGCAGGGGCTCGCCGAACAAGGCCAGCAGCTCCTGCAGGACCTTGTGCTCCGGCACCCGCAGGCCGATGGTGCGCCGGCTGGGGTGGGACAGGCGGCGCGGCACTTCCTTGGTGGCCGGCAGGATGAAGGTGTAGGCGCCCGGCGTGGCCAGCTTCAGCAGCCGGTACTGGCGGTTGTCCACCATTGCATAGGTGGCCAGCGCCGACAGGTCGCGGCACAGCAGCGTCAGGTGGTGCTTGTCGTCCACGCCGCGCACCCGGCGCAGCGCCTCGGCGGCGGACTTGTCGTTCAGGTGGCAGACGAAGGCGTAGCTGGAGTCCGTCGGCACGGCGCCAATGCCGCCGGCCTGCAGCATCTGCGCGCACTGGCGCAGAAAGCGCGGCTGCGGGTTGTCGGGGTGGACTTCGAAGAGCTGGGCCATCAGTGATGGATCCGGCTTTCGAGGGCCGACCAGACCGGTGTCAGCCGGCCCTGCAGCGCCGGCAGGGCGCCCAGGTCGATGCGGCTTTCTTCCGGGCAGTGGAAGTCCGAGCCGCGTGAGGCCAGCAGGCCGAACTCCTGGGCGGTGTTGGCGTACTGCTCGAACTCGGCCGTCGTGTGGCTGCCGGTGACAACCTCGATGCCACGGCCGCCATGGGCCATGAACTCGGTGATCAGTGCGTACTCTTCCGTCGGTGTGAAGCCATAGCGGCCCGGATGCGCGATGACGGCGATGCCGCCGGCGCGCGTGATCCAGCCGACGGCGTCCTTCAGCGACGCCCATTTGTGCGGCACGAAACCGGGCTTGCCCTCGGTCAGGAAGCGGCGGAAGACCTCGGGGATGTCGTTGCAATGGCCGGCGTCGACGAGGAAGCGGGCGAAGTGGGTGCGCGAGATCAGGTCGGGGTTGCCGACGTATTTCAGCGCGCCCTCGAAGGCGCCGTGGATGCCGACCTGGGCCAGGCTGGCCGCCATCTCGCGGGCGCGGGCCTCGCGGCCACCGCGCGTGGCGCGCAGGCCTTCGATGATCTCGGGCGCTTCATGGTCGAAGCCCAGGCCGACGATGTGCACGACGCGGCCGGCGAAGCTGACCGAGATCTCGGTGCCGGTCAGATAGGCCAGGCCGTTGGCACGGGCCGCGGCGATGGCGCGTGCCTGGCCGCCGATCTCGTCATGGTCGGTCAGTGACCAGAGCTGCACGCCACCGGCCTTGGCGCGTTCGGCCAGGGCCTCGGGGGTCAGCGTGCCGTCGGAGACGACCGAGTGGCAGTGCAGATCGGCGTTGAGCGTGGGGTCGAGGTTCACGGCCCCATTGTAGGAAGGGCATGAAAGCCCTAACGCGAGCGCACGCGGAAGCTGCTGATGGCCTGTGTCAGCCCCACGGCCTGTTCCTTGAGGCTGGCCGCGGCCGCGGCACCTTCCTCGACGAGGGCGGCATTCTGCTGGGTCATCTGGTCCAGGTTGGTGATGGCCTGGCCGACCTCGCCGATGCTCTGGCTCTGCTCGGTCGTCGACGCGCTGATCTCGCCCATGATGTCGGTCACGCGCCGCACCGAGGCGACGATCTCGGTCATCGTCGTGCCGGCCTGCTGCACCAGGGCCGCGCCGGCACCCGTCTTCTCGACGGAGGCGGTGATCAGCGACTTGATCTCCTTGGCCGCCTCGGCGCTGCGCTGGGCCAGCAGGCGCACCTCACCCGCCACGACGGCAAAGCCGCGACCCTGCTCGCCGGCACGTGCCGCCTCCACGGCGGCATTCAGTGCCAGGATGTTGGTCTGGAAGGCAATGCCATCGATGGTGCCGATGATGTCGGCGATCTTCCTGGCGCTGGCGCTGATGTCGTCCATGGTGGTGACGACCTGGGCCACCACGTTGCCGCCGCGCGTCGCCACTTCCGACGCGTTGGCCGCCAGCTGGTTGGCCTGGCGGGCCGAGTCGGCGTTGTGGCGCACGTTCTCGGTCAGGTGCTCCATGGAAGAAGCCGTCTGCTGAAGGCTGGCCGCGGCCTGCTCGGTGCGGCTGGACAAGTCGAGGTTGCCGGTGGCCACTTCGGCCGCAGCGAGCTGGATGGATTCGGAGCCCTCGCGCACGCGCAGCACGATGCCGCGCAGACCGGCCTGCATCTGCACCAGGCTGCTGGACAGCCGGCTCAGCTCGTCGCGGCCCTCGGTGCTCAGTTCCTCGTCCAGCGAGCCGCCTTCCACGGCGGCTGCGAAGCGGATGCTGCCTTCCACCGGCTCCAGCACCGACAGCGTGATGCGCCAGCCGATCAGCACGGCCAGCAGGGCGCCGGCCCCCAGGGCGGCCCAGATGACCATGGAAATCGTCGCGTAGACGCCGGCCAGCTTCTGCTGGGCCTCCTTCACGGCCTCATCGACGCGCTGAATGGCGCCTTCGAGAATCTTCTCGGCCTCGTCGACATGCTTCTTGGCGTCACGCGGCGTGTCCCAGGCCGCCTTCAGGTCGCCCGCCATGTCACCCTGCGACAGTTTTTCCATGACGGGCTTCATCGCGCCGCGGTAGGCGTCGAAGTTCTGGCGCACCTGGGCCAGGCTCTTGCGTACCTCCTCGCGCTTGACGCGCTGCTCCAGGTCCTTGAGCCCCTTGTCGGCCTCGGCCATGGACTCCTCCCAGCGCGTGCTGGCGCGCTTGAAGTCGGCCACGCCGATGGCGGCGAAGATCATGTCCTTCTCGTAGCGGCGCGCGGTCAGCAGGCCGGCGCGCAGCTGGTCCACGCTGCGCAGCGAGCCGACGACGTTCTCGTTGAACTGCTCGAAGGCGCCGTACATCGCCCCGGTGGCGAAGCGCCCGCCCAGGCCCAGCACCAGCATCAACAGCAGCATCACACCGAAGGCCACGGCCAGGCGCAGCTTGATCGTCATCTGTCTGAGCATGTCCCACCTCGTCATTGAATTGGTGAGGTGCAGCATGCCGCAGACGCGGCCCGGGCGAAAGGCGGAAAACTCAGGCCGCCAGCAGGCTGCGGTGGGCCTCAGACTTCGGCGCAAGCCTCGATGACGTACTGCACGCGCTGCTGGCCCTGCCATTCGTCCAGGCTGAGCCGGTAGGCCAGCGTGACGCGCTCGGGCAGCATGTCGACGCGGTTGAACCAGATGCCATCGATGAGCTGGCCGCCCCGGCGCAGGCGCAGCTTGAGATGCTTCTCGCCGACCAGGCGCTGCGAGATCAGCTCGAAGCGGTCGCAGAACACCGGCGCCTCGAAGCCCTGGCCCCAGACCTGGGCGTCCAGCAGTCGCGCCGTCTCGGCCGTGGCGGCCTCCACCGGCAGCATGCCGTCGTGGCGCAGCGTGCGGGTCAGGTCCTGCTCGTTCAGCCATTCCTCGGCGACGCGCGCGAAGGCCAGCGCGAAGCGGGCCACGTCGTCGATCGCCAGCGTCGCGCCGGCCGCCATCGCGTGGCCGCCGAACTTGGCCAGCAGCTCGGGCTCGCGCTTGCTGACGAGGTCCAGCGCGTCGCGCAGATGGAAGCCCGGGATGGAGCGCCCCGAACCCTTCAGCTGGCCATCGGCGCCGCGCGCGAAGACGAAGGTGGGGCGGTGCACGCGGTCCTTGATGCGCGAGGCGACGATGCCGACGACGCCTTCATGGAAGTCGGCATCGAACAGCGCCACCGCCGGCGGCAGGGCGCCCTGCAGCGCCTCCACCAGGGCCTCCAGCCGCGCCTCGGCCATCTCGCGCATGCCGCTTTCGATCTCACGGCGCTCGCGGTTGATGGCGTCGAGTTGGGTGGCGAGTTCGAGAGCTCGCTCCGGGTCGTCGGTCGTCAGTGTTTCGATGCCCAGCGTCATGTCGGCCAGGCGGCCGGCGGCGTTGATGCGCGGGCCCAAAGCGAAGCCGAGGTCGAAGCCCTGGGCCTTGGACGCATCGCGCTTGGCCGCGCTGAACAGGGCCATGACGCCCGGCTGTGCCCGGCCGGCGCGCATGCGCTTGAGCCCTTGGGCAACAAGGCGGCGGTTGTTGGCGTCGAGCTTGACGACGTCGGCCACGGTGCCCAGGGCCACCAGGTCGAGCAGGCCGTCCAGGCGTGGCACTTCCGTGAACGCACCGCGCGAACGCAGCTCGGCGCGCAAGCCCATCAGCACGTAGAAGGCGACACCCACGCCGGCCAGCGACTTGCTGGCGAAGGTGCAGCCCGGCTGGTTGGGGTTGACGATTGCATCGGCATCGGGGACGACGATGGCGCCCTCGACCAGGGCCGGCAGATGGTGGTCGGTGACCAGCACCTTCAGCCCCTGCGCGCGGGCATGCGCCACGCCGGCGAGGCTGGCGATGCCGTTGTCGACGGTGACGAGGAGGGTGGGTCGCTGCGCCAGCGCCAGGTCGACGATGGTGGGCGTCAGGCCATAGCCATGCACGGCGCGGTCGGGCACGACATAGCCGAGCTGCTCGGGCCGGGCGCCCAGCAGGCGCAGGCCGCGCAGCATGACGGCGCATGCGGTGGCGCCGTCGCAGTCGTAGTCGGCCACGATGACCAGGCGCTCGCCGCCCTGGATGGCATCGGCCAGCAGGCGACCGGCTTCGGCCAAGCCTTTGAGGTCGGTGGGCGGCAGCAACTGCGCCAGGCTCTCGTCCAACTCGGCGGCCTCACGCACGCCGCGGGAGGCCAGCAGACGGGCCAGCAGCGGCGCGACGCCGGCCTGCTCCAGCGCCCAGGCGGTGCGCGGTGGCACATCGCGTTCGATGAGGCGGGGCGAGTTCACAGCGCCTCCATGACGGCAGCCAGGTCGGGCGCCTTGAACCGGCGCTTGAGCTTCTCGACCAGCGAGAGCGGCTGGGCCGTGAAGCGGCGCGCGAAGCGTTCGCCGCACAGCGTCAGGCTGGTCAGCGGTTGGGCCAGCGGCCCGGCGTCCAGGCGCTGCCAGGCCTCGGCCCAGGCAGCGAGGTCGCCGTTCAGCAGCGGCCCGGTCAGGCGCGCGTCGACGGTCACGTCGGCCGGCCGGCCGCTCGAGCGGCCGATGTCGCTGATCCAGACGGAGTTGATCGCATAGTCCCCGCGCGCCTCTCGTTCCTCGTTCAGCGCATGGCCGTGCATCAGCATCTGGGCCTCGTTCTGCCAGCGGCGCAGCACGCGGCTCTGCGGCAGCCAGGGTTCGATGGAGCGGCCGGCTGCGCGTTCGATGCTGGCGGCCTGCAGGCCCTCCAGCAGGCTGGCATGGCCGATGGCCCAGCGTGTCGAATCCAGCAGCCGCCATTGCCAGCCTTCGGACTCGGGCCAGAGTTCCTTCAGCAGGGCGACGAAACGGGCCGCCTCCGATTCCGAAAGCTGCAGCGCCGCCGGCGGCAGCACGTCGACGCCATCCGTTCCGACGGCCAGATGCACCGGCGTCATCAGCGCCCAGGCGAGGTCGCCCCCCGCGTCCACGGCCCAGGCGGCCGCGCTGGGTTCGGCCTGGCCACGCAGGGCCGCCAGGGCCAGGTGATGGGGGGGCTGGGGCGCGTATTCGTCGCTGCCCCAGGTGTCGGCCGGGCTGAGCCGGCCCAGCTGGGCAGCCAGGTTGGGCAGGGCCAGGCTGGAGAAGGCATGCCGCGCGGCCTCGTCGAGCGCGCCGGCATGGGGGATCATCAGATGCATGGGACGGGATTATCCCGGGGGCCTTTCAACGCGTTGTCACACAAGCTTCATACACTTTTCTTCATGACCGACCCGACCCCGTTGAAGCTGATCAACCGCGAAACCGCCATCCTTGAGTTCAACCGGCGCGTGCTCGCCCAGGCCCAACGCGAAGACGTGCCGCTGCTGGAGCGGCTGCGCTATATCTGCATCGTGTCGAGCAACCTGGATGAGTTCTTCGAGGTGCGCTTCGCCGACATGCTGGAGGCAGCGCGCGATCCGCTCAGCAGCGTGACCGGCCAGGACGTCGACCGGGTGGGCCGCGCGGCCCATGCGCTGATCGACGAGCAGTACCTGATCTTCAACGAGCAGCTGACGCCGCTGCTGCGCAAGCAGCGCATCGTCGTCCTCAACCACGCCGATCGCGACGCGCCGCAGCGCCAATGGGTGGCCAAGTATTTCGAGCGTGAAGTGAAGCCCTTGCTGGTGCCCGTGGGCCTGGACCCGGCCCACCCCTTCCCGCAGGTGGCCAACAAGTCGCTGCACTTCATCGCGCGGCTGTCGGGCAAGGACGCCTTCGGGCGCGACAACCGCATCGCCATCGTCAAGGTGCCGCGCGTGCTGCCGCGCGTCATCAAGCTGCCGTCCAACCTGAGCGACGGCCGCCAGGCCTTCGTGCTGCTGACCAGCGTCATTCGCGCCCACCTCGAGGAGCTCTTCCCCGGCCGCAAGGTCGAGGCCTTCTCGCAGTTCCGCGTCACGCGCGACTCCGACCTGGAAGTCGATGAGGAAGAGATCGCCAACCTGCGCCATGCGCTGCGCTCGGGGCTGACGACGCGCCACTTCGGCCGGGCCGTGCGGCTGGAGGTCGTCAACACCTGCCCGGCCGAGTTGTCGGAGTTCCTGCTCGAGCAGTTCGGTCTGCCGAATGCGGCCCTCTACCGCGTCAACGGCCCCGTCAACCTGGTGCGCCTGAACGAGCTCATCGACCAGACCGATGCGCCGGCCCTGCGCTTCACGCCCTTCGAGCCGGCCTGGCCGTCGGGCCGCCTGCCGCGCCACAAGTCCATCTTCGAGAAGCTGAAGAAGGGCGATGTGCTGCTGCACCATCCCTTCGAGAGCTTCGAGCCGGTCGTGCAGATGCTGCGCGAGGCGGTGCTGGACCCCGACGTGCTGGCCATCAAGCAGACCATCTACCGCACGGGCGCCAAGTCCGAGCTGATGGACCTGCTCATCGAGGCCGCGCGGCGTGGCAAGGAGGTCATGGCCGTCGTCGAGCTGAAGGCGCGCTTCGACGAGGAGGCCAACATCAACTGGGCCGAGCGGCTGGAGGCCGTCGGCGCCCAGGTGGTGTACGGCATCGTCGGCTACAAGACCCACGCCAAGCTGCTGATGATCACGCGGCGCGAGAACGGCAAGCTGCGCCGCTATGCCCACATCTCCACCGGCAACTACAACCCCAAGACGGCGCGCCTGTACACCGACCTCGGCCTGCTGACGGCCGACGCCGACCTGACGGCCGATGCCGACTCGGTGTTCCGCCAGCTCGCGTCCCTGGGCAAGTTCAAGCCGCTGCGCCGCATGCTGCTGGCGCCCTTCAATATGCACAGCCGCATGCTGGAGCTGCTTGCCCAGGTGGAGGCCGCGGCCCTGGCCGGCTACAAGGGCGCGCGCATCGTCGTGAAGATCAATGCGCTGACCGATGCCGAGCTCATCCATGGCCTGCTGCGCGCGGCCAAGGCCGGCGCCAAGGTCGATCTCATCGTGCGGGGGGCCTGCATGCTGCCGCCGGGATTGCCGGGTGTCAGCGACAACATCGTCGTGCGCTCCGTCGTTGGGCGCTTCCTGGAGCACACGCGGGTGCTGTATTTCCGCTGGGCCGATGCCGATGAGGGCGAAGCCCTCTTCCTGTCCAGCGCCGACTGGATGAGCCGCAATATGTTCCGTCGCATCGAGGTGGCCTGGCCGGTGCAGGACGCCAGGCTGCGCCAGCGCGTCGTCGACGAGGCCCTGCAGCCCTATCTGCACGACAGCATGGACGCCTGGCAGCTCGGCCCCGACGGCCGCTCGGTGCGCATCAGCGATCACGGCATCAGCGCCCAGCAGGCCTTGATGCGGCGTTACTCCGAAGGCTGAACGAAATGAAGCCCCCACGTTCGCTTCGCTCTCTGCCCCCCCAGGGGGCGTCAATGCCCTTCGGGCGGCCGGGCGGTCATTGATGGACCTGATCCTCTGGCGCCACGCCGAAGCCGAGGTCATCGCCCCCGGCCAGGACGACCTGCAGCGCGCGCTGACGCCCAAGGGTGAGCGCCAGGCCCGGCGCATGGCGGCCTGGCTCAACCACCGGCTGGCGGCGTCGACACGCGTGCTGGTCAGCCCGGCGCTGCGCTGCCGCCAGACGGCCGAGGCGCTGGGGCGTGAAGCGCGCATCGTGCCGGCTATCGCACCGGATGCCGCCGTCGAGGCGCTCATCGAAGCCTCTCGTTGGCCCAAGGCCAACGAGCCCGTGCTGATCTGCGGCCACCAACCGACGCTGGGCCTGCTGGCCGCGAGGCTGCTGGCCGGCGTCGACCAGGAATGGGCCGTCAAGAAGGGCGCCGTCTGGTGGCTGCGCTGGCGCCAGCGAGATGGCGAGCCCGAGGTGACGCTGCACGCCGTGCAAGGACCTGACGCGCTTTAGTCTTGCGGGCCGAGCGCCGGGCCGCTCCCTAGCCGGCCCGCCTTGGGCGATGTGCTCGCGGCTC
>NZ_JBFUAB010000020.1:0-157465 GCF_056406535.1 Roseateles sp. P1_C1_2 | reverse complement strand
GGGGAACTCCATGGGCAGGTCGCGCGACTCGACATAGGCATCGAAGGCGGCGCGGCTGAACTTGCCTTCCAACGCCGCGAGCGCGCCGCGCGCGCCCTTGAGGCCGTAGACCGGCATCGTCAGCCGCTTGACGACGTCGGCCTGCAGGCGCTCGACCTGGCGCTCCTGCAGGCCGCGGGCCTCGGCGCCGGCGCGGTGCTGCTGCCAGATGACCGCCGCGGCCGTCAGCGCGAGACCGAGGGACAGCACCGCCGCAGCGGCCACCCATGCGGTCGTGCTGACCATCTCTGGCCCGGAATAGCCGTCTCCGATGCGCAAGCTGTCTCTCTTGTCTGGCGGCGCAATGCCTGCGCATCGATTGAAGCATGTCCGGCCCGCGCCGTCAGCCCCTGGCGACCCCGGCCCGCGCACAATGCCCGCCATGAATCTCTTCCTGATCCAGGCCCGCGCCAACCGCCTGATGAACCGCCGCCTGCTCGGCGCGCTGGCACAGCTGTCCGACGCCGATTTCCATGCGCCGCGCACCAGCTTCTTCCCCAGTCTGGCGCTGACGCTGAACCATGTGCTCAACGTCGACCACTACTACATCGCCGCGCTGCGGGGCGACGCGGCGATGCGCAGCATCTGGGCGAGTTATGTGCCAGCGAAGACCGTGTTGGAGCTGGCGGCGCGCCAGGATGAAAGCGACCTGCGCCTGATCGAGGTCTGTTCAGGCCTGGCGTCGGGCGACGAAGAGCGCATCGTCGCCTTCGACCGCGGCGCCGGCATCGAGAACGGTCCGCGCGAGCCGGTGGGCCGGGTGCTGGGCCACCTCTTCATGCACCAGACCCACCACCGCGGGCAGGCGCACGCCATGCTGGCCGGCACGGCCGTGAAGCCGCCCCAGCTGGACGACTTCATCCTGCTGGGGGACGACAAGCACCGCGTCGACGACATGGCCGCGCTCGGCTGGGCCGAGCCCGTCTAGGCCCTCGCGCTCAGGGGCGCAGGCTGCCCACCTCGCCGTCGTCGAACTGCTTGCCGACGACCGCGCCGATCAGCATCTTCACGCCGGCCACGGCATCGCCGTGCTTGTTGTCCCAGTACTGGCCGCCGGTGGGCTGCACGCGGATGACGCTGACGCAGGGATCGTCCTTCCCCTGTTCGAACCACACGCGGGCCAGCGGCGTCCAGAGCTTGTCGATGAGGGCCTTGTCGTGCAGCACCGCGGCCTGGCCGCTCAGGTGCATGAAGCCGGAATGTTCGGTGGCCTGGAAGTACAGCTCCACCTGCGGGTTGGCCTCGATCTCGGCGTTCTTGTGGCTGTGCTTGTCGCTGAGGAACCAGATCGTGCCGTCCTCGTCGATCTCGCGCACGCCCATCGGGCGCACGCCGCCATGCGTGACGAGGAAGCAGGTCTCGGCCTTCTTGGCGACCTCGCGGATCTTCTCGAGGGCTTCGGCGCCCGAGCGGTCGTGGAAGGCGTCGGCATCCCTGGGGTGGGTGGGATGCATGTCCTGGGTCGACGAATTCAGGATGGGGGCGGTCATGGGGAATCCTTGGCTGAACAACGGTTCCCTCAAGATAGGTCGCGCCCGCGGCAGGCCGTGTCAGCCTTCACGCCATGTGGCTGTCAGGCCAGACGGCGCGAGGCGCTCAGAGCTCCGCCACGCCCTTGATCCGCACCGGCAGCGCCACCGGCTGGGCCGCCACCTCGACCGCACGACCGTGGAAGCGGTCCAGCAGGGCCTGCCACTGCTTCTTCACGGCGACGACATTGGCATGCTTCACATGGCCGTAGCCGCGGATCTTCTCGGGCAGGCGGGCCAGCTCGACGGCGGTGTTGAGCTTGTCGGCGGTGAGTGAGGCCAGGATCTCGTCGACCAGCTTTTCGTAGTCGACGATCAGCTGGCGCTCCATACGCCTCTCCTGGGTCTTGCCGAAGATGTCGAGCGCGTCGCCGCGCTGATCTTTCAGATCCGCCCGCCACTTACAGTTTGGACACCGCGCAGATTGGCGCTGATGCGGTTTTAGGCGCCAAGAGACGATCAGAACTGACAGATCCAGGGAGGGTCTTCGTGAAACAAGAATTCTCAAGAGTGCGGCCGTGGACGCTTCGTAGCTTCGGGTGCGCCACCGGCTTTGCCGTCGGGTTGTTTTTTTCGGCGCTGTCTATGGCGCAGGCTCAGCCAGAGAACCCGGCCAGTGCTGCTTTGCATGCATCTTCTGTCCGTGGGGTAGCCTGTGATACAGGCGGACTCGACTGTCGCAATTCCGAAGTTCGTATTACCAATGTCATCGGCACAGGAGTCGCGCGTGTTCGAGGACCTCAGGGGCCGTCAGGACCGCCCGGGCCACCGGGTGCGAATGGTGTGGTTCATGTGGTCGCAGGTTGTGCAAGTTGCCCCAGTCAGCCGCCGTCGAACGCTCCGGCTTCCGTTATCGCTCCGATTGCGGCGGCGTTTGTCGCGGGGTTGTTTGGCCTGCTCGGGCTGATCATTGCCAAGGAGCAAAAGACTTCGGAGTTCCGTCAGGCCTGGATTGATGCCTTGCGAAATGATCTTGCAGATTTTTCATCGTCCGGAAAATCGTTCCTCTATTACGAGTCACTGCTGGCTGACGCCAAACGGACGAAAACACAGGGAGGGGCTCAGGCCATTGAGTATGAAAAGATGCTCAAGGAAACCTTTGAGCAGCTCGTTCACTCGCAGTCTCGAATCCGCCTGAGGATCAATCCGGCAGAAACAGATTCCGCCATGAAGGGCCGCAACGACACACTGCTTGCTGCGATCGCGAACATTCGCAGGGCTGTCAATGCTGATCTGTACGATGAAGCAGAGGCGGCGCTAGATAGCTTGCACGAAAAGGCAGCGCCGGTTTTGAAGGCTGAGTGGGCACGGGTCAAGCGCGGCGAAAGCCCCTACGTTTTCTCGAAAGTTGCGCTCGTCATCTTGATCGTTGTGACTCTAGTGGGTCTGGTGACGGTCCTCGTGAAGGCGCTTGCGTGACGTGCTGAGCGCCTGGCGCTCTTCTCAGAGCTCCGCCACGCCCTTGACCCGCACCGGCAGCGCCACCGGCTGGGCTACCACCTCGGCCGCACGGCCGTGGAAGCGGTCCAGCAGGGCCTGCCACTGCTTCTTCACGGCGACGACATTGGCATGCTTCACATGGCCGTAGCCGCGGATCTTCTCGGGCAGGCGGGCCAGCTCGACGGCGGTGTTGAGCTTGTCGGCGGTCAGTGAGGCCAGGATCTCGTCGACCAGCTTTTCGTAGTCGACGATCAGCTGGCGCTCCATGCGCCTCTCCTCGGTCTTGCCGAAGATGTCCAGCGCGCCGCCGCGCAAGCCCTTGAACTTGGCCAGCCACTTGAAGGCGGTGAAGGTCCAACTGCCCAGTTCGATCTTCTTCGCGCGGCCATCGGCGCCGGGCCTGGAGATCAGCGGCGGGGCGAGGTGGAAGCTCAGGCGCTCCCAGTTCTCGAACTGGTCCTTCATGGCCTTCTCGAAGCGGCCGTCGGTGTACAGGCGTGCCACCTCGTACTCGTCCTTGATGGCCAGCAGCTTGGCGTAATAGCGGGCCACGGCCTGGGTCAGGCGCTGACCCTTGCCGAGTTGAGATTCGGCAGCGCGCACCTGCTCGACCAGGGCGCGGTAGCGCTGGGCGTAGGCAGCGTCCTGGTAGTCGGTCAGGAACTGGGCGCGCCGCTCGATCAGGCCGTCAGGCCCGTCGAGCTGGTCGAAGTTGAAGAGCTTGACGACATTGACGTCGCCGGCCAGTCTCGCAATGGCGTCGGGTGCCGCGATGGCCAGCCGGCCCAGCGCGAAGGCTGTCTTGTTGCCTTCGACGGCGACGCCGTTGAGTTCGATGGCGCGCATCAGCGCCGCCTCGCTGACGGGGATCAGGCCGCGCTGCCAGCAGGCGCCCAGCATGATGATGTTGCTGGGCAGGGTGTCGCCCATCAGGCGCTGGGAGATGTCCTGGGCGTCGATGGTGCTGAGCTCACCCTGCTCGCCGACGGCGAACTTCATCTTGGCGATCAGCGAGTCGCCCTGCAGCGACGCATCCGGGTTGCGCACGAAGGTCGCGGTCGGCAGCTCGTGCGTGTTGGCGAGGATGACCGTGCGGCCGGCCTTGATGGTGCCCAGCGCATCGGGCGACGCGCCCACGACCATGTCGCAGGCCAGCAGCACATCGGCCTGTTGGGTGTCGATGCGCACCTGGTTGAGCAGGTCCAGCGTCGGCGCCACGCGCACGAAGGAGAGCACCGCGCCGCCCTTCTGCGCAAAGCCCATGAAGTCCAGCACCGAGGCCTGCTTGCCTTCCAGGTGGGCGGCCATGGAGACCAGCGCGCCGACCGTGACGACGCCCGTGCCGCCCACGCCGGTGACCAGCAGGTCGAACGGCCCCGTCCACTGCCAGGGCGCGGGTGGCGTGATGGCGGCGAGTTCGCGCGCCAGGTCCTGCGCCGTGTAGCTCCCGCCGGCCTTCTTCTTCAACACCGGCTCGTGCACCGACACGAAGCTCGGGCAGAAGCCGTTCACGCAGGAGAAGTCCTTGTTGCAGCTGCTCTGTTCGATGGCGCGCTTGCGGCCCCAATCGGTCTCGACCGGCACCACGCTCATGCAGTTGCTCGCCACGCCGCAATCGCCGCAGCCTTCGCAGACCGCTTCGTTGATGAAGATGCGCTTGGGCGGGTCAGCGAATTCCTTCTTCTTGCGGCGGCGGCGCTTCTCGGCGGCACAGGTCTGGTCGTAGATCAGCACCGTGACGCCTTCGATCTCGCGCAACTCGCGCTGAACCGCATCCAGCTCGCTGCGGTCATGGAATGTCGTGCCGGTCGGGAAGAGGCCATGGTGGCCGTCGTATTTGCCGATCTCGTCGGAAACGACCACCAGGCGCTTGACGCCCTCGGCCTCCACCTGGCGCGCGATCTGCGGCACGCTGGTCTGGCCGTCCACGGGCTGGCCGCCGGTCATGGCGACGGCGTCGTTGTAGAGGATCTTGTAGGTGATGTTGGTCTTGGCCGCGATGGCCTGGCGGATGGCCAGATAGCCCGAGTGGTAGTAGGTGCCGTCGCCCAGGTTCTGGAAGACATGCTTCTCGGTCGTGAAGCGCGAATGCGCCGCCCAGTCCACGCCCTCGGCACCCATCTGGATCAGGCCGGAGGTGCCGCGCTCCATCCAGCTCGCCATGAAGTGGCAGCCGATGCCGGCCAGCGCGCGCGAGCCCTCGGGCAGCTTGGTGGACGTGTTGTGCGGGCAGCCCGAGCAGAAGTAAGGCTGGCGGCGCACCGCGTCGGCCGCGTTGGACAGCAGCTGCGGCGTCAGGAAGTCGACGACGAGATGGCGGCGGTCCAGCGCGGGGTTGAGCCGCGCCAGCCAGTCGGCCAGCGTGCCCATGATGCGGCTGGGGCGCAACTCGCCCAGGGCACTCAGCACCGCGCAGCCATGCTCATCCGTCTTGCCGACGACGCGCGGGCGCTGGAAATCCGGCAGGTGGTAGAGCAGCTCCTTGATCTGGCGCTCGACGACCGGGCCCTTCTCCTCGATGACCAGCACGTCGGTCAGGTTGGAGCAGAACTCCACGATGCGCGTCGGCTCCAACGGGTAGACGAGACCGACCTTGTAGACCCGCACGCCGGCCGCGGCGAGCGCGTTGGGGTCGAGATCCAGGCGCCGCAGCACCTCCATGAAGTCGTAGTGGGCCTTGCCCACCGTCACGATGCCCAGCGTCGCGGCCGGGCTGGTGACGATGTGCTTGTCGATGCTGTTGACCTCGGCGAAGGCCTTCACCGCTTCGATCTTGTGCGCCAGGCGCGACTCCAACTCCAGCGAGGGCAGGTCGACCGAGCGGATGTGCAGATTGGTCGGCGCGACGTAATCGACGGCGTGGTCGAAGTTCAGCGCCACCGCGTCCAGGTCCACCGTCATGCCGCTCTCGACGACCTCGGAGATGGCCTTGAAGCCCACCCAGGCCCCCGAGAACCGGCTCAGCGCCCAGCCGTACAGGCCGAACTCCAGGTACTCGGCCACATTGGCCGGGTGCACCAGCGGCATGCTCCAGGCCTGCAGGGCCTGGTCGCTCTGGTGGGGTGTGCTGCTGGACACGCAGCCATGGTCGTCACCGCAGACGACGAGCACGCCGCCCTGCATCGACGTGCCGTAGACATTGCCATGCTTGAGCGCATCGCCGGAGCGGTCCACGCCCGGGCCCTTGCCGTACCACATCGCAAACACGCCGTCGACGGTGCGCTGCGGGTCCAGGGCGACGCGCTGCACGCCCAGGCAGGCCGTCGCGGCCAGGTCCTCGTTGATGGCGGGCAGGAACTCGATGTGGGCCTTCTCGAGAAATTTCTTGGCCTTCCACAGCTGCTGGTCGACCATGCCCAGCGGCGAGCCGCGGTAGCCGGAGACGAAGCCGGCCGTCTTCAGCCCGGCGCGTTCGTCCTGCGCCTTCTGCGCCAGCAGCAGCCGCACCAGGGCCTGCGTGCCGGTCAGGAAGACGGCGCCGTTGTCGGCCGCGAGGTTGTCGCTGAGCTGGTAGGGGCGCAGGGCGGGGGTGTCGGCCATCTAACTGTCTCCTTGGGGGCGGGAAATTCTTCCCTCCCGGGGGCGGAAGAACTTGCCTCATTGCCGGGTCAGCGCCGGCCAAATGAGATGATTCTTCTCCAAAGAGGCTATTTAACGAAACGCCCCCACGCTTCGCGCTGCTCGCTGCCCCCCGAGGGGGCGCGTCAGTGCCTTCGGGCGGCCGGGCGCCACTGACATGGAAACAAACCCACTCGACCGCGCCAGCCTGCAGATCCTGGAGGCCCTGCAGGCCGATGCCGGCCTGTCGACCCAGGCCCTGGCCGAGAAGGTCGGCCTGTCGGCCACGCCGGTGTGGCGGCGCGTCAAGGACATGGAGGACCGCGGCGTCATCCGCGGCCAGGTCGTGCTGGTGGACCGCGAAAAGATCGGCCTGTCCATCCTCGTGCTGGCCAATGTGAGCCTGGTGCGGCACAGCGAGGGCGCGGTCGAGCAGTTCGAGCAGCTCATCGCCACGCGGCGCGAGATCATCGAATGCCATGCCATCACCGGCGAGGCCGACTACGTCATCAAGGTCGTTGCCGCCGACATGAAGGCCTATGACCTGTTCCTGCAGCAGCACATCTTCAAGCTGCCGGGCGTGAGCAGCGTGCGCAGCAACGTGGTGCTGCGCGAGGTCAAGTACGAGACGGCGTTGCCGGTGGGCTGAGCTGTCCTACAGTGGGCTCGTCGCGACTCGACCGAGCCCATGGATTCCTTCTTCGCCCAGCTTTCCGATTCCGTCGCCACCGCCCGCACGTTGGAGGAGCTGACCCGGCCGCTGCTGGAGATGCTGGAGGCCGTCACGGGCCTGGAGTCGACCTATCTGACGACCATCGACCTCACCGAGGGCCTGCAGCACGTCATGTATGCGCGCAACTCGCGCGAGCTGCAGATCCCCGAGGGCCTGACCGTGCCCTGGGGCGACACGCTGTGCAAGCGCGCGCTGGACGAGAACCGCCCCTATACCGATGACGTGGCCGGCCTCTGGGGCGACTCCGGCGCGGCGCGCGACCTCGGCATCCAGACCTATGTCAGCACGCCGGTGCGCACCGACGACGGCGCCCTCTACGGCACGCTGTGCGCGGCCAGCTCGCAGCGCCGCGCGATGACGGCGTCGGCCGAGCATGTGCTGCATCTGTTCGCCCGCCTCATCGAGCAGCATGTGGAGCGCGAGCGCCTCGTCGAGAAGCTGCAGCGGGCCAATGCCGAGCTCAAGACGCAGGCGTTGACCGATTCACTGACCGGCCTGCTGAACCGCCGCGCGCTGATGCTGGAGCTGACCCGGCTGCGCGCGCTGGCCCAGCGCACCGGCAGCTGGCTGCTGGCCGGCGCCATCGACCTGGACGGCTTCAAGCAGGTCAACGACGTGCATGGCCACGACGCCGGCGACGACTTCCTGCGCGCCCTGGCTGCGCGCCTGCAGGCGGGGCTGCGCGGCGGCGACGTGCTGGCCCGCATGGGCGGCGACGAGTTCGTCGTCATCGGCCTCGGCCCCCAGCTCGGCGGCGACGGCATCGCGGCGGCGCGCCTGCTGCAGCAGCGGCTGGCCGGGGCCACCGTCGGCCGCCATGCGGCGGGCAGCGCCACCATCGACTACGCCGGCGCGAGCGTCGGCGTGGCCTGCATCGACCCCAACGATGCCGACATCGAGCAGGTGCTGAGGGAATCCGACGCGGCGATGTACCGGGTCAAGCTGGTCCGGCGTCAGCAGGGCTGAGCACCCGCAACGCCGCCTCGAAATCCAACCGGTCCAGCGCGCGGCGCAGCGTCTCGAAACCGGCTTCGCCGCAGGCCGCTCGCAGCGCCGGCGCCAGCGGCTGGAACAGGTCGAGTGCCGCCAGGTCGTGGGCCTGCAGGGCCTGTTTCAGACGCGCCAGCGCCAGCGCATCCAGAGGGCCGCCCGCCGCGGCCGGCGGGGCGGGGCGACGGCGCTGCAACCAGGGCCGGGCCTGCGTCGCCAGGGCGGTCAGCAGCCGCGCCACTTCGGCCAGGTCGGCATGGAAGTCGCCGCCGGCACGGGCCAGGGCTTCACCGCGCTGGGCCGCTTCGCGCAGGGGCCGTGCCGCCAGCAGGCCGGCGCTGCCGCCGAGCTTGTGCAGCCGGGGCGCCACCTGCGCGGCATCCAGCGGTGWCGGCGCCGTCAGGTCGCTGAACTCGTCGAGCAGGCGCTCCATCAGCCGGGCGTAGAAGGCCACATCACCCTGCATGCGCTGGCTGRCCTCGTCGCTGTCGACACCGTCCAGCGCCGGCCAGGGCTCGCCTGCCTGGGCCTCGCCGGCGCGCGCGGCCACGGCCAGCCGCCGGCCCTGCGCGCGCTCGACATGCTCGCGCAGCAGCTGCACGAGGCCGGCCGGGTCGAAGGGCTTGCTGATGAAGCCGTTCATGCCGGCGTCCAGCGCGCGCTGGCGCTCGCTGAGCAGGGCGCCGGCCGTCAGCGCCAGGATGGGCAATTGTTGCAGGCCGAGTTCGGCGCGGATGCTGCGCGTCGCGGACAGGCCGTCGAGGACAGGCATCTGCACGTCCATCAGCACGGCGTCGAAAGCGGCCGGCGCGGCGCGCAAGTGCGCCACCGCCATGGCGCCGTCCTGGGCCAATGTGACGATGGCGCCCTCCTGCTCCAGGATGCGCTGGGCCACCTCGAGATTGATGGGGCTGTCATCGGTCACCAGCACACGCACGCCGGGCAGGCGCTGCACGGTCGTGGCATCGGGCGCGCCGGCCAGCAGATGCCGGGCCGCACCGTGGCCGGCCAGGGCCGCGTGCACGGCATCGAAAAGGGCCGATACATCGGCCGGCAGACGCAGCTGACCCGTCCCGGCCGCGCGGCTCATCAGCACGCAGGGGAGGGCAGCCAGGCGGGTTTGCAGGGCTCGCTGCTCGGTGGGGGTCAGGGTCTGCAGCAGGCGGTGGTCGAGCAGCACGAGATCGGGCGCGCTGCGGTCCAGTCGTTCGGCCAGCCCGGTGGCGTCGTCCAGCGGCTCGGCCCGCCAGCCGAGGGCGGCGCACAGGCGCTGCAAGGCGTCGCGCTGGGTGGCGTCGTCGCTGGCGAGCAGCAGCTTCAAGGGCCGCGCAGCCGCGGCCAGGCCCACCGCCGGCGCGAAGGGCAGGCGCACCAGGAAGCGGGTGCCCGCGCCCGGGCTGCTGCTGACGCCAACCTGGCCGCCCATCAGCTCGCACAGCTGCTTGACGATGGACAGGCCAAGGCCCGTGCCACCGTAGCGGCGCGACGTGGAGCTGTCGGCCTGGGTGAAGGGCGTGAAGATGCGCGACAGCGCTTCGGCCGGGATGCCGATGCCGCTGTCCTGCACGGCGATCTCGAGCTGCAGCGGCCGTGCCTGCGCCTCGGTGCAGCGCGCGCTCAAAGTGACCTCACCCTCGGCGGTGAACTTGATCGCGTTGGACA
Source organism: Roseateles sp. P1_C1_2 (assembly GCF_056406535.1). Lineage (NCBI taxonomy): Bacteria > Pseudomonadati > Pseudomonadota > Betaproteobacteria > Burkholderiales > Sphaerotilaceae > Roseateles > Roseateles sp. P1_C1_2. The sequence goes on along the minus strand of NZ_JBFUAB010000020.1, from coordinate 147,514 downwards.
CGAGGTTGCCGACGATCTGGCGCAGCCGCGCTRCATCGCCCAGCAGCAGCGGCGGCAGGCCGGCATCGAGGTCGAGGTTCAAGGCGATGTGCTTGGCCTCGGCCTGGGGCTGGAAGAGGCTGGTGACGTCCCGCAGCAGGGCTTGCGGGTCGAAGGGCGTGGCCTCCAGCACCATTTCACCGGCCTCGATCTTGGACAGGTCCAGCACCGCGTTGATGACGTCCAGCAGCGAGCGGCTGGCACTGCTCATCTTGGCCAGCAGGTCGCGCTGGGCGTCGTCCAGCGCCGTGCGCTCGAGCAGGAAGCTCAGGCCCATGACGGCATTCATCGGCGTGCGGATCTCGTGGCTCATATTGGCCAGGAAATCGCTCTTGGCGGCGCTGGCGGCGTCGGCCGCCAGCATCGCGCGGCGCAGTCTGTCGGCGGCGGCGCGGCGCTCGGTGATGTCCTGCACGGCGCCCACCAGCCTGGCGACGCGTCCGTCCTGTCTCTCCGCGGCCCCCACGGAATGCAGCCAGCGCAGGCGGCCATCGGGCGCCAGCAGCTCCAGCTCCAGGTCCCAGCCCTCGCCCATGCTGGCGGCCCTGGCCATGGCCTCGCGCAGCTTCTGCTCGGACTCGGGCATGAGGCCGCGCAGCATGGCCTCGGTGTCGAGCTCGGTGCCTGGGGGCAACTGGTGGATGGCGTGGGTCTGGGCGGTCCAGCTGAGGTGGCCGCTGACGAGGTCCAGCTCCCAACCGCCCACACCCGCCATCTGGCCGGCGCGCTCCAGGAAGGCCTCGTTGCGCTCGAGCTGGCGGTTGCTGTCGCGCAGCGCCGTGTCGCGCTGCTGCAGGGCTGCCGTCATCGCGTCCAGGGCCTGGGACAGCTGGCCCAGCTCGTCCTTGCTGTTCAGGCTGCTGCGGGCGGCCAGGTCGCCGCCCTCGACGGCCTTGGCCACCGCGCGCAGCCTGTCGATGGGCGCGAGCACGCGCTTCAGCAACAGGCCGGCGAGCAGCAGCGTCAGCGTCAGGGTCACAACATGGGTGGCAATAGCGAGCCAACGCTGGTTGACAGCATCTCGGCGTCGCGACTCGACCAGGTCACGCGACAGCTCGAAGGCGCCGTCGCTGACGCGGCGCGTCTCGTTGACGAGCTGGTCGGTCAGCGTCTCGCGGCGGGCCACGCCGTCGGCGTCGACGACGGGCGACTGGGAGGCCTGGCGCAGCGTGGCGAAGATCTGCGGCAGGCTGCGGGCCGTGTGCTGCAGGTCCTCGACCTGCTCCGCGCTGGCCGCATCGGCGGCGGCGTAGTCGGCGAGGGCCCGGCTCAGGCGCTGGTGCACGAGGTTCCACTGCCGCGCGGCGCGTTCGCTGTGATAGAGGCCGTAGTCCTGGGTCAGCACGAGCAGGCCGGCGGCGTCGCGGGCGATGATCTCGACCGTCGTGCGCTGGGCATCGTTGCGCTCCGAGGCCTCGCGTTCGATGGCGATCGTCGTCAGCCGCGCGCCGACCACCCCCAGCGCGGCGATCACGCAGGTCATCAGCGCGGGACGCAACCGCATCAGTGCCTCTTCTCGGCGGGCCGAGCGCCGGGCCGCTCCCTAGCCGGCCCGCTCTGGCGATGTACATGCGGTTCGACGCCGCATGTATCGCCGTCCCCCAGGGGGACCGACTGGACACGCCCGCGTTCAGCAGGGCGAGGGCAGGCGAGGGGCTTCGTCATCACTTGACGAGGGTCATCGCGCGTGGATCGAGGGCGCGCAGGGGCTCGATGCGCATCAGCTCGAGATAGTCCGGCATGGCCTTGCCTTCCACCAGGCCCTCGCGCACGGCCCAGCGCGACTCGGCCTCCAGCGTGGACAGCAGGTTCTGGTCCAGGCCGAGACGGAATTCATAACCGTCGAGCTGGGCGGCCGCGTTGCGGGCGTCGACCTTCCAGCGTGCGCCGAGCAGTTCATGGGCCCGGCCCGGCTGGCCGTTGAGCAGGGCCACGCCGCGCTGCGCGGCCTTGAGCAGGCGCAGCAGCGTGTCCTGGCTGAGGCCGCGCTGGGCGACCAGGTTGACCATGACGGTATAGGGCCGCAGCGTGGGCAGCTGCACACCCTTGGCGCCCAATTGCTCCAGCGCCTGCGGGCCGGCGGGGCGGTAGAGGCTGGCCGCGTCGACCTCGCCGCGCAGCAGCGGGTCGGCGCCGCGATTGGGGTCGATGAAGACCAGGCTCACCGAGTCGCGCGGCACGCCGTTGACGAGCAGGAAGACATTGGTGAAGTAGTGGGCGCTGGTGCCGCGCACGACGCCGATGCGCTTGCCGGCGAGGTCGGCCGGCGTGCGGATGCCGCGGTCGGTGCGTGCCACCAGCGCGGCGTCGCGCGTCGAGCTGCCGAAGGTGGCGAGGATGTCGAAGCGCTGGCCGGCATGCAGGGCGAACACCATGGGCGTGTCGGCCACGGTCGCGATCTGGGCCTCGCCGTCGGTCAGGTGCTTGAGGCAGCGCCGGCCATTGATGCAGCCGATGATCTGCACATCCAGGCCCTCGGCCGCGAAGAAGCCCTCCTGGGCGGCCAGTTGCATGGGCGCGAACAGCGTCGACTCGCCGACCGCGATGACCAGCGGCGCGCCCTGGGCGGTCAGCGTGGCCAGGGCGACCAGCAGGCCGGCGGCCCAGCGGCGCCATGAGGGTGGGGTGGATGAGGTCAAGGGCATGTCGAGGCCTTGTCTGGCGATGCGCGATCTTCGCCGCCCCGCCGCGGCCTGCGCTCAGGCTTCGGCATGCGCCTCGCTGGTTTCGGGCACTTCACCCACGCGACCCCGGCCGGCCGCCTTGGCGGCATAGAGGCCGCGGTCGGCCGCCTCGACGAGGGACTCGCCGCGCGTGCGCACCAGGCTGGCGTCCCTGTCGGGCCGGGCCGCGGCCCAGCCCACCGAGACGCTGACGGTGCAGCCTGGCGGCGCGTCGGCATGCGGCAGGCCAAGGTCGGCGATGGCGTCGACGATGCGCTGGGCCATGGCGCGGGCGCCGGCCGCGTCGGTCTGCGGCAGCAGCACGGCGAACTCCTCGCCGCCGTAGCGCGCCGCGAGGTCGGCCGGGCGGCGGATGCAGGCGCGGATGGCGGCGGCGATCTCGCGCAGGCAGGCGTCGCCGGCGACATGGCCGTAGCGGTCGTTGTAGCGCTTGAAGTGATCGGCGTCGATGAGCAGCAGCGCGACGCTCTCGTGGCCGCGGCGGGCGCGCTCGCATTCGATGCGCAGGTCCTGGTCGAAGCGGCGGCGGTTGGCCAGGCCGGTCAGGCCGTCGGTCAATGCCGAGGCGCGCAGCGCGTCGCCCAGGGCCTTCAGGCGCAGCTGGGTGCGGGCACGGGCGACGACGACCTCGGCCACCGGCGGCTTGCGGATGAAGTCGGAGGCGCCAGCCGCAAAGCCCGCCACCTCGACGGCGACTTCGGTGTGGCCGGTGATGATGACGACGGGAACGTCGGCCAGGCGTGGGTCGGCGCGCAGCGCGGTGCAGACCTCGAAGCCGGACAGCCCGGGCATCTCGGCGTCGACGAGGACGAGGTCGGGCGGGCTCTCGCGGGCCAGGCGCAGCGCGGCTTCACCGCTGAGCGCGAAGCGCACCTCGCCCAGGCCGTTCAGCATGCGCGCCAGCACCTGCACGCTGGCCGGGTCATCGTCGACGAGGAGCAGGCTCTGGCGCGTGCCGAGCTCGGCGGGCCAGGTGTCGGGCGCGGGCAGCTTCATGTCGCGAGCGGCGCTTCGTGGCCGTCGGCGGTCGCCGCGCACACGTGGACACGGCCGCTGGCGTCGGCGCGCGCGGCGGCCAGTGCGGCGACGGCGGCCGCGGCTGGGTCGCCGTCATGGGCGAGCAGGCCGATGCCGATGGCCAGGCTCAGTTCCTGTTCGCCGGCCAGGGATTGCTGCAGCCGTGCGGCGAGGGCGGCGGCGCCGGCGGCGGTGGTGTCGGGCAGCAGCAGCGCGAAGCTTTCGTCGCCGTGGCGGGCGACCAGGTCGGCCGGCCGCTGCAGGGCCTGCTGGGCCAGGCCGGCGACATGGCGCAGCGCGTTGTCGGCGGCGCCCTGGCCATGGCGCTCGCGGTAGGCGGCCAGGCCCTGCAGGCCGGCCAGCAGCAGGGCCAGCGGCTGGCCGCTGCGGCGCGCGCGGCGGCATTCCAGGTCCAGCTCCTCGTCGAGCTGGGCGCGCTCGGCCAGGCCGGTCAGTGGGTCGCGGCGGGCCAGGCGCACGAGGCGCTGGGCGGTGCGGTGCAGGCGCAGCTGCATGGCGACGCGGGCCCGCAGCGCGGGACCGGCCACCGGCTTGGCGACGAAGTCGGCCGCGCCGAGCTCGAAGACGGCCGATTCGACGCGGGCATCGGTGTGCTGGGTCACGAAGATGACGGGCACTTCGGCCAGCAGCGGGTCGGCCTTCAGTTGGCGGCAGACCTCGAAGCCGTCGATGCCGGGCATCTCGGCATCCAGCAGCACCAGTTCGGGCTGCCAGTTGCGCGCGATGGCCAGGGCCTGGGCACCGTCGGTCGCGAAGCGCAGCTGGCTGTAGCCCGACAGCAGCCGTCCCAGCATCTGGATCATGCCGGGGTCGTCGTCGACGAGCAGCACGCGGGCATCGGCCAGCGAGGGCAGCAGGCTGTCGAGCCGGCTGGCCAGCGGGCTGGGTGCGGCGGGGTGGATGGCGCTGGGGAGGGTCAAGGTCATGGCGCGGCCCATTTTGGGGCCACGCGGTGGCGCTGGGCTAGTCGGCGGGCTGGCTGGCCTGCAAAAGCATTTCGAAACGGCAGCCGCGGCCGGGCTGGCTGTGCACTTCCAGGCGGCCGCCCATGGCCTGCACGAGGTCGCGCGTCAGCGTCAGGCCCAGGCCCGTGCCGGGGATGCCGCCGCCGGCGCGGCCGAGGCGGTTGTAGGGCTCGAAGAGGTGGGCGAGCTGGTCCTCGCTGAGGCCGCAGCCATGGTCCTGCACGGCCAGCGCGACCTCGGCGCCGCGGGCTTCGATCTCGACTTCGATGCACAGGCCGTCGCCGGCGTACTTGATGGCGTTGGACAGCAGGTTGTCCAGGCATTGACGCAAGCGTCGGGCGTCGGCACGGACAGGGACCGGGGCCGCCGGTGCCGGCGCGTTCAGCAGCATGCCGACGGCGGCGGCCTGGGCCGCGGCGGGCTCGCAGGCCTGGCCGGCCAGCGCATGCAGCTCGACGTCCTTGAGCTCGACATGGAACTGGCCGGACTCCATGCGCGCCACATCGGTGACGTCGGCGAGCAGCCCCGAGAGGCGACCGACGGCATCGAGGATATGGGCGAGCTTGTCGGCCTGGCCGGCGCTCAGGCGTTCGGCCTGCATCAGCTGGGCGAAGCCCTTGATGACGTTGACGGGATTGCCGATCTCGTGGGCGATATAGGACAGCATGGACGTGGTCGCACGGCGCGCGGCGGCGGTCTCGGTCTGGCGGCGCACCAGGGCCTGTTCGCGATCGCGCTCGCGGGTGTCGCGCAGCACGTGCACGGTCAGGGCGTCGGCACCTTCGCCTTCGGTCGAGGTGCTGACCTCGACCGGCACGCGTTGGCCACTGGCACGCTGCACGCAGTGGCGGCCGAGGGCGTCGACGATGAGCAGTTCGTCCAGGTGCAGCCGGTTGAGAGGCTCCGCCTGCAGGTTGAGCAGCGCGCTGGCAGCCGCATTGGCCATGACGACGCGGCCCTCGGTGTCGACGACGAGGATGGCGTCCTTGCAGGCCTCGACGACGGCAGCGACGCGGCCATCGCTGATCTGGCGGTGGCGATGGTCGGCCTGGTCGAGATAGCGCTCGACGGAACGCTTGCGGTCGACGAGGCGGCGCACGCGGGCGCACAGCACCGGCGCGCTGAAGGGCTTGCGCACGAAGTCGTCGCCGCCCAGGGCCAGCGCGCGGGCCTCGTGGCCGATGGTGTGCGAGTTGGTCAGGAACATGATGGGCACCTGGCCCAGCGCGGGGTCGGCGCGCAGCCGCTTGCACAGCCGGAAGCCGTCGCTGTCGGGCAGGTCGATGTCCAGCAGGATGAGGTCGGGCTTGAGCTCGCCGACGAGGCTCAGGGCCTGGGCGCCGTTCAGCGCGAAATGGCATTCGCCGACCTCGGCCAGCAGGCTGCGCACGAGCTGGATGCTGGTGGCGTCGTCGTCGACGATGAGGATGCGCGTGCGGCTCGGGGCGGTGGCCTCGGTCGTGGCCGGCCGCTCGGCGGCGGCGCGCAGCTGGGTGCGCAGTCGCGCCAGCACCTGCACGTCGTCGAAGGGCTTGCGCAGGAAGTCGTCGGCGCCCAGGTTGAGGGCGCGGGCCTCGGTGCCGGTGTCGGCATGCGAGGTCGCGAAGATGATGGGCAGGTCGGCCAGGCCCGGCGTGGCGCGCAGGCGGCGGCAGACCTCGAAGCCGCCCAGATCGGGCAGATCGACGTCGAGCAGCACAAGGTCGGGGCGGTGCTGCTCGGCCAGGCGCAGCGCGTCTTCGCCATTGGTGGCGAAGCTGATCTGGGCGAAGCCCTTGAGCAGCTGGCCCAGGTACTCGATGACGGCCACGTCGTCATCGACGACGAGCAGGTGGATGAGGCAGGCGCGCTCGGCCGGCGTGCGGGCCGTTGCCGCGGCCGGGCGCCAGATCACGCGGGGCTTGGGCAACGCGGGTGCGAGCCTGGGGCCCGTCGTGGTGGCATTCATCATGTTCTCTCCCTGAGAATCAATCGACTCAGCGGCCGCCGTGCTGGGCCAGCGCGTCGGCCAGGCGGCCGGCCAGCTCGAGGATGTCCAGCGGCTTGGTCCAGTAGTCGTCGAAGCCGGCCTGCATGGCCCGCTCGATCTGCCCCGGCGTTGCGTCGGCGGACAGCGCGATGCACAGCGTGCCGGCCAGGGCGGCGTCGGCGCGCAGCTCCCGGACGACGTCCAGGCCCGACAGGCCCGGCAGGTTGATGTCGGTCAGCACGACCTCGGGCTTGCGCGTCCTGGCCAGGGCCAGGCCGGCGCGGCCGTCACCGGCGTGCAGCACGCGCCAGTCGGGTCGGTCGCGCAGGGCTTCCTGGACCAGCAGCGTGTTGAGCGGCTCGTCTTCGATGTAGAGCAGCGTGTACGCGTCGTCGGCGCCAGGCCCGGCGCTGGAGCCTGAAGGCCGGCCGGGTTGGTCGCGGTCGACATCGAGCAAGCCGTCGACGAGTTGGTGCAGGCGCTTGGCGGAGTCCAGTACCCATTCGATGCGCTCCTGTTGATGCGGCGTCAGCGGGTCGTCATGGTTGAGCAGCAGCAGCTGGCTGAAACCGATGACGGCGTTCAGTGGCGTGCGCAGCTCATGGCTGGCGCGCGACAGGAAGGCGCTCTTGGCGGCGCTGGCCTGTTCGGCGGCCAGCTTGTCGCGGCGCAGGTTTTCGATCTCGATGTGCTCGTCGACATCGGCGATGAAGCCATGCCAGAGCACGCTGCCGTCGGCCTGCGTCGAAGGGCTGGCGCGGCCGGAGCGCCAGGCCGGCTTGTCGCTGCCGGGCAGGCAGACGCGGAACAGGCGCTGCCAGGGCTGCAGGCTGGCCTCGGCCTCGCGCATGCCGGCCAGCAGGCCGGGCAGGTCTTCGGCGTGGACGCGCTCGGCGAAGACGCGCAGGCCCTCGGGCTGCAGCGGCGAGACAGCGCCGAAGATGTGCTCGGCCTGGCCGCCGACGAAGCTGAGTTCGCCGGGGCTGCCCGCGGTGCTGCGGTACTGGAACAGCATGCCGGGCGTCTCGGTGCCGAGGCGGCCGAGCAGCTCGGCCTGGGCCTGCAGATGGGTGCGGCTGGCGAGCAGGTCGACATGCTCGCGGCGGTGGGCGAACCAGGCGCTGACGGCGTTGGCGATGTCGGCCAGCAGCGTGGCTTGCACGGCATCGAGGCGGCGCGGCACCGTGTCCCCGACGCACAGGGCGCCCAGCGTCAGGTTGCCCAGGCGGATGGGCAGGCCGGCATAGGCGCGCAGGCGGGTTTCGCCGACGACCCAGGGGCTGTCGGCGAAGCGCGGGTCGGCCGCGGCGTCAGCCACCTCGAACAGGCTCTCGCCGCGGATGGTGTGGGTGCAGAAAGACTGGTCGCGTTCACCGTCCAGGATTTCGGTGCCGTAGCGGGCCTTGAACCACATGCGGCGCTCGCCGACGAGGCTGATCAGCGCGATGGGATAACCCAGCAGATGGGCGGCGCAGCGCACCAGGCCATCGAGCACCGCGTCGGGCTCTGGCTCACGCGGCGGCTCGCTCAGGCCCAGTTCGGCCAGGCATTGCAGGCGCAGGGCTTCGTCCAGAGGCAGTTCGGCAGCATTCATGGTGGGCAATCTAGGTGCCCACCCTCTGCGGCGATGCGGGGAGTTCTTGACGTCGGTTGTCAGGGCGCCTAGGTCGGCGCGGTTCAGGCGTCGTTGCTGACCAAGCCGTGACGTATTGCCAACTTGACGAGAGCCGTCACGTCGGGCGCGCCGAGCTTGGCCATCAGCCGGCTGCGGTAGCTGTCCACCGTCTTGGGCGACAGGTGCAGGGCGGTGGCGATCTCGGTGCTGGAATGGCCGTCGACGACCATGGTGACGACCTGGCGCTCGCGCACCGACAGGCTGGCGAAGGGGTCGTCGCCTGCGCCTTCAGCCAGCGCCCGCGCGGCCAGTTCGGCCACGCCCTGGCCGAGGTGGCGGCGGCCGGCGCGCAGGGCTTCGATGGCCTGCAGCAGTTCTTCCGACGGCGAGCCCTTCAGCACATAGCCGCAGGCGCCGAGCTTGAGCGCCATGCCGACATGACGGGGCTGGGCCGACATCGTCAGCACCAGCGGCCGCACGGTCAGGTGGCGGCGCTGCAGCTCGGCCAGCAGCTCCATGCCGGAGCGCGGGCCGATGGACAGGTCGACGAGGACGATGTCGGGCGTCAGCTGCTGCAGTTCGGCCAGGGCAGCGGTGATGTCGCCGCTGTCGCCGACGACGTCATGGCCAGCCTCGGTCAGCAGCGCGCGCAGGCCTTGGCGGACCATGGCGTGGTCGTCGACGAGGTAGACGCGAGCAGCTTGTGTCATGTCAGTTGGTGTTAGCGGGCCGAGCGCCGGGCCGCTCCCTAGCCGGCCCGCCTGGGGCGATGTGCTTGCCGGTCAATCCGGCAAGCATCGCCGTCCCCTCGGGGGCTGAGGCCGGACACACGGCGCCCAGTGGGCGCCGTGTGCCTGCCGAAGGGCTGCGGCTCATGCCGCAGCGCGGTCTGCAAGACCGGTCAAGTATTTCTTGGACGAGGGGCTTCATTCCTCCGGGGCCTGCCAACGCAGGGTCAGCTGGGTGCCGCCGCCTTCGCGCGGACCGAGTTCCAGCGTCGCGCCGATGGCGCGGGCGCGTTCGCGCATGCCGATCAGGCCGAGATGGCCGGGACGGCGCTCGAAGCCCGCCTCCAGGCCGCTGCCGTCGTCGACGACACCGAGTTCGATCTCGTCCTCGCAGCCGTAGAAGTGGATCCTGACCTCGGTGGGCCGGGCGTGGCGCAGCGCGTTTTCCAGGCCTTCGCGGGCAATCATGAAGAGAGCGTACTCGACCTGCACCGGCCAGCGCTGGGTCAGCAGCTCCTCTTCGGCGTCCAGCACCAGGCGCACGCCGGGGTGCAGGGCGCGGCGCTGGGCGATCTCGTTGTCCAGCGCCGCGGCCAGGCCTTCGTCCTCCAGCAGCGGTGGGCGCAGGTCGACGAGCACCTGCCGCACATCGCGCAGCGCCTGGTCGACCAGGCCGCGGGCCTGCTGGCGGGCCTCGGCGGCACCCAGGTCCAGCATCAGGCGCAGTGCCGTCAGCGTCTGGCCGAGTTGATCGTGCAGGGCCTGGGCCAGGCGCTGGGTGGTGCGCCTCTCCTGGTCCATCAACTGCTCGGCCAGCGCCGACAGCGCCGCCTCGGCGTCGATCTGCACCGAGATGTCGACGACGACGCACAGCAGCAGCGCGCGGCCGGCCAGTTCGAGCGGCTCGGCCACCAGCTTGGCATGCAGGCGGCAGCCCGAGTGCGGGCGCAGCTCGCGGTCGTCGATCTCGGTGCGCCCGTCCACGCCCGGCAGCGGCGCCAGGCCGAGCGCGTTGGCGTGCTGGCCGACGACAGACAGCGTCGGCCAGCCGAGCAGGCGGCCGAGCTCATCGTTGGACTCGACGACGGTCTCGCTGGCGACGTCGAACAGCGCGATGCCGATGGGCACGGTGTGGAAGAGGGCGCGGAACTTGGACTGGCTGTCGGTCAGCGCCTGCTCGGTGAATTTGGCGATGGTGATGTCGGACAGCGTGGCCAGCACGCGGGCCGGCTGGCCGCGGGCGTCGCGCTCCGTCCAGCCGCGGCAGCGCAGCCAGCGTGCTGGACGTGCACCAGGCCCGGCCAGGCGCAGGTCGATGTCCAGCGGCGCGCCATGCTGCAGATGCGATTGCAGGGCTGCGCGCCATTGGCCCTGGTCGTCAGCGTGCAATTGCTCGGCGAAGCGGCCCGGGCGATCCAGCAGCGCCAGGGCACGCGGCGACAAATACTCGCTGTCGGCGGCGATATCCCATTCCCACAGCCCGTCGGCCGCGCCCTGCATGGCGCGGGCATAGCGGGCCTGCTCGGCATCGACGTTGCCGAGGTCGCGGGCGACATAGAGCCAGCCGGCAGCATCGGGCAAGGGCGCGATGCTGGCCTCGAAGCGCGCCAGGCGACCGCTCTGGGTGCGCAGCGCATAGCGCAGGCGTTGCGGGGTCGACGTGCAGGCCGCGGCGACGCGCTGCGCCAGGGCGGGCGGGCCGACGCTTTGCAGTGGGCGTCCGTGCAGCGTCGCCCAGGGCGCGTGCAGGTCAGCGTGGTCGGGGTGATTGCAGGCCGCGAAGCGGAGATCGGGGCCGATCAGGAAGCACAGATCGGGCAGGGCTGCCGCGATGGCCGGCGCGGCCTTTGTCCAGGGCGCGCGGTCCGGCATTTCAGCGGCTTGACGTATGGTGTTTGCGGTGCTGATTTCGCGGGCCGAGCGCCGGGCCGCTCCCTAGCCGGCCCGCACTGGCGATGTGCTTGCCGGTCGATCCGGCAAGCATCGCCGTCCCCTCGGGGGCTGAGGCCGGACACAGTGCGCCCAGTGGGTGCGCTGTGCTTGCCGAAGCGCTGCGGCCACTGGCCGCGGCGCGGTCCAGGCCAAGGTACTCCTTGGACGAGGGGCTCATCAAAGAGTACCGTAGCTGTGCAGGCCCGAAAGGAACATGTTCACGCCGAGGAAGGCGAAGGTCGTCACCAGCAGGCCGACCAGCGCCCACCAGGCCGAGGCCATGCCGCGCAGGCCCTTCATCAGCCGCATGTGCAGCCAGGCGGCGTAGTTGAGCCAGACGATCAGCGCCCAGGTCTCCTTGGGGTCCCAGCTCCAGTAGCCGCCCCAGGCCTCGGCGGCCCAGAAGGCGCCGAGGATGGTGGCGATGGTGAAGAAGGCAAAGCCGAGCGCGATGGCCTTGTACATCAGGTCGTCGAGCTGGGGCAGGTCGGGCAGGCGGGCCGTGATGCGGCTGCGCAGCGCGACGGCCAGTGCGAGGAAGGCCGCGACGCCGGTGATCTTGTAGGCCCAGCCGTTCAGGCCGGCGACGGTGGCGGCGTCGACCGTGGCGCCGAAGCGTACGGCCAGGATCAGGGCGACGATGCCGAGCGGCATCGCGATGAGGCCGATGACGAGGGCCCGCGTCGTGGCCGTCTTCAACAGAAAGGCCAGGGCCACCATGGCGGCCAGCGCAAAGCTGCCATAGCCGACGAAGTTGGCCGGCACGTGGATCTTCATCCACCAGCTCTGCAGGGCCGGCACCAGGGGCTGGATCTCCTGCGCCTCGCGGGCCAGCGTGTACCAGAGCAGGAAGCTGACCGCGCCGCTGACGACCAGCATCACATAGGCGCCCAGCGAGCGCGTCGCGAAACGGGCCTCGTAGTAGAGGTAGAAGGTGGTCGTCAGCCAGCAGAACAGCACGAAGACTTCGTAGAGGTTGCTGACGGGGATGTGGCCGATGTCGGGGCCGATCTGGTGGCTCTCGTACCAGCGCACCAGAGTGCCGACCAGGGCCATGAAGACGCCGCCCCAGGCGAGCTTGGAGCCGACCACCTCGGCCATGCTGTTGCGCCCGGCGCCGGTGAAGAAGCCGCCCCAGTAGAACAGCAGGCTCATGTAGAACAGCAGGCTCATCCACAGGATGGCGCTCTGGCTGGACAGCATGTACTTCAGCCAGAAGACCTTCTCGCCGGCGGCGAGGTCGGCGCCAAAGGCGTCGGTGTGCTGGGCATAGAGGCCGATGGCGACGAGGGTGGCCGCGCCGACGGCGACGCTCAGCCAGCGCAGCGGTTTCCAGAACCAGCCCAGCGCGACCAGGGCCGGCATGGCGCACAGCAGGATGCCCTGCTCATAGCCATCCATGCTGGCGTGATAGCGGCTGAAGGCATAGCCGCCGCCGAGCAGCACGAGGGCGGCGAAGAGCCAGTCGAGGGTGTCGCGGCGCTGCAGCGCGTGGCGGCGCGGCAGGTCGAAGGTGGTCGTGTTCATGCGTGATCCTTGAGCACTGCAGCCTTGAGCTGAGCGAAGAGCGTAGCGTTATCGGGCGATTCACGCGTGCTCGACATGGCCATGCGCACCTGCGAGCCGCCGATGTCGGCGCTGGGCGCAATCCAGACCCACAGCCGCCTCTCCTTGATGTAGAGCATGGAGAAGACGCCGACGATGAGCAAGAGCGCCCCCAGATAGACCAGTTTCTGACCAGGGGCACGGGCCACCTGGAAGACGCTGGCCTGCACCTGGTCGAAGTTTTCCAGCTGCAGCAGCATGGGGGCGGGGTAGTAGAGGCTGTCGGACAGCGACAGCACGGCCTGGGTCATGAAGGCCTGGGATGCGGCGTCGGTGGCGGCCGGCTTCAGGCCGGCGCGCTCGCGGGCGATCTGGTGCAGTTCGAACAGGCTGCCGTTGAGGATGCGCAGCAGCACCTCGGAGACGCGCTGGCGGTCGGACTCGGGCACGTCGCGTTCGATGAACTGCGACAGGGCCGGCAGGCCACCCTTGACTTCGTCGCCCGGCTTGGCGGCGGCGCCCGAGAAGAGTGTCAGCGCGCGCTGGGCCGTCAACTTCAGCTGCGGTGTCAGCTGGGGCTGGTTGGGGGGCGTGGCGGCGGCCGCATAACGCTGGGCGGCGGCGTCGCGCAGGGCCGGCGTGGCCAGGGCCTGGCGCAACTGCAGCCAGCCGTCCAGCGCACCGTTTTCGTCGGCCGGCATGCGCAGGTAGCGGAAAGCCTCGGCGGGCGTGTCACGCACCCCGGCGAGGAAGACCTTGTGGCTGTCCAGTTCGACGGGCAGCATGTAGTTGTTGTACTCGCGGGCCTGGCCGGCGGCGTCGCGCAGCTTGTAGCTGAAGCTCGGGCCGACGTTGTGCAGGGTCTTGGCCGTGTCGCCCTTGGCGCCGCTGCCGAGGTGCTTGCCCAGGGAGTCGGCGAGGTCGACCTTGCGCACATCGGCGCCGCTGGCATTGGTCGAGTCGCCAGCCAGGTTCTCGACGTTGATGACGCGCAGGCCGTCCAGCTCCAGCGTCTGGTCGCCGAAGGCCAGCTTGGTGCCGACGCGGCCTTCGATCTTCACGGGCGTGCTGCCGCCGGCGAGGGGGAAGCCCTTGAGCTGCAGCTTGCTGCCGCCGTCCTCGAAGCTGCTCTGGTAGATGGCCAGGCCCTTGTGGATGACGGGCTCGTTGACCTTGACCGTGGCCTCACGCAGCGTCGCTCCGTCATGGATGACGATGTCGCTGGCAAAGCTCTTGGGCATGCCGGTGGGGTAGTAGTCGACGCTGAACTTCTTCAGCTCGATGTCGAAGGGCAGGTCCTGCAGCACGACGCCGCTGGGCAGGCTCAGCACGGCTAGCCCCGAGCGCTGCTTCTCGGCGACCGACACATTGCCGCGGAAGCTCGGGTTGCCGGTGGACAGGCGGTGTTCCGGCCGGATGTCGGAGACGAAACCCGAGCCGGTGTAGAGCTGCTTGCCCTGGGCCCACATCGCCAGCTTGACCATGGCGTTGCCGTCCAGCACGCCACCGATGAGGATGAGCACGATGGCGGAATGGGCGCAGAGGTAGCCGATCTTGTTGGCCGCGCCGCGGCGGGCCGCGATCATGGTGCCGTGCTCGCGCTGCTGCACGCGCGCCTTCCAGCCGAGTTCGGTCAAGGCCCTGCCGATCTCGGCCACCGCCATGGGCGGGTTGCTGTGCAGCTCGCCGATGGCCTTGTGGTGGTGGGCCTGCAGGGATTGCTCGCGCACGCCCTCCTTGTAGCTCTTCAGGTCGACCAGGATCTTGGGCGCATTGCGCGCGATGCACAGGCTGGTCGACAGCACCAGGAAGGTCAGGATGACGAGGAACCAGGGCGCGCTGTAGACGGTGTACAGGCCCAGCTTGCCGAACACCTCGGCCCAGAAGGGACCGAACTGGTTGACGTAATTGCCCATGGGCTCGCTCTGGCGCAGCACGGTGCCGATGACCGAGGCGATGCAGATCACGCTGAGCAGCGTGATGGCGAAGCGCATGGACGACAGCAGGTCCAGCAGTTCACGGGCGACCGATTGGCGGGGGACGGCGGCTTGGGACATCAGGCGCTAGGGGCAGGGGCAAGAAAAAAGGCCGGTGGGGATCACCGGCCTTCGTTCCTCGAGGCTTGCGTGAGGTTCAGCGCAGGCCGGCGATGTAGTCGGACACAGCCTTGATTTCCTTGTCGTTCATCTTGGCGGCGATGGCGACCATCATCGGGCCATTGGCGCGGCCGCCGGCGCGGAAGGCCGTCATTTGCGCTTCGACATAGTCGCCATGCTGGCCGCCCAGGCGCGGGTACTGGGCCGGCAGGCCGGAGCCGGACGGGCCGTGGCAGCCCGCGCAGGCCGGCACATTGCGCTCGGCGATGCCGCCGCGGTAGATCTTCTCGCCCAGGGCGACGCTGTCCTTGTTCTTGGCAAAGCCCGGCTTGGCGGTCTTGGCGGCGTAGAAGGCGGAGACGTTGCGGATGTCTTCTTCCGACAGCGGGGCGGCCATGCCGCTCATGACGGCGTTCTTGCGCTTGCCGCTCTTGAACTCGGTCAGCTGCTTGGCCAGGTATTCGGCGTGCTGGCCCTGCAGGATGGGGTTGGCCGGGCTGCCGCGCGAGCCGTCTGCCGTGTGGCAGGCGGCGCAGACCTGGGAGGAGATGGCGCCGCCCTTGCCGAGATCGGGCTTGGACGCAGCGGCAGCGGGCTCGTTCGCGTGAGCCGTGGCGGCCAGCATCAGACTCGACAGGAGGAGAGCGACAGTCTTCATGGATTTATTCGGTTTCGTTGGGCGCAACTTCCGAATTTTACAATGCTGAACCACAGCGCCCGAGCTAGACATGACCGACAAGATCCCTGAGGCCGTCCCGGCCGAGCCTCTCACCGAGAAGCTCGCCCTGGCCTGGACGCATACCGCGCGCTTCCTGACCACCGCCAGCCAGCTGGTGCACCTGCCCGCCACCGAGCTGCCCGAGGTCGCCTTCGTCGGCCGCTCCAACGCCGGCAAGTCCACCGCCATCAACACGCTGGCGCAGCAGAAACGGCTGGCTTTCGCGTCCAAGACGCCGGGCCGCACCCAGCACATCAACCTGTTCGAGCTGGGTCCCAAGGACGCGGCCGACGCCCTGTTCGCCGACCTGCCCGGCTATGGCTATGCCGCCGTCAACAAGTCCGCCAAGCTGCGCTGGCAGAAGGTGATGGCCGACTACCTCGAGGTGCGCCGCAGCCTGTCGGGCGTCGTGCTGATGGTGGATTCGCGCCTGGGGCTGACCGACCTGGACAAGCAATTGCTGCAGTTCGTCGCCGCCCGCGTCGCGACCGGCGAGATCAAGCTGCTGGTGCTGCTGACCAAGTCCGACAAGCTCAATCGCAAGGAAGCCGATGCGGCCCTGCGCTCGACGACGGAATTCCTCGCCGCGATGACGACCGATAACTCGGACGTGGCGGTGACGCTGTTCTCGGCGCTGAAGAAAAGCGGCGTCGGCGACGTCGCCGTGGCGTTGCGCGAGTGGGTGCTGGCGCACCAGAGCCCGGGCGAGGTGCCTGACGAGGTGCTCGCCGCAGCGCCGCTCGCCGAGCCGGAAGACTGAGCTTCAGCCTCCGTCGAGGTCGCTCATCAGCGTATCGACGGCACGCTGGACGACGTTGTCGTCTTCCAGGGCCGTGATGAGGCCGTTGGACAGCAGGGCCTCCAGCGCGCGGCGGGTCAGCGGCAGCCGCACTTCCGAGTCGCGACCGACGAAGAGCAGGAACTGCCGGCCTTCGCTGATCCAGGCGATCTGCGCGGTATGCCAGTCGCCCTGGATGAAGAGATGGAACCAGCGGCCGATCTGCAGGCCGTCGATCCAGCGCTGCAGGGCCGCGCGGGCGTCGGGCGAATCGTGCTCGTTGTAGAGCTGCACCGGCACGGTGGGCAGCTCGCCGCGGTCGACGTCGGCGCTCAGCCAGTGCGAAGGCACCTGGGAGTCGCGCTCTTCCATCAGGCGCTTGACGATTTCGTCGGCCGAGGCCGGGGCGCTGCTCGCCGCACTGGAAGCCGGCGGCGGTGCCACGGGGCGGCGATCGGCCGGGTCCAGGGCCGGCAGGCCGCGCAGCAGGCGCGCGTGCTGGCCCATCAGCTCGGACAGGGCCGGCTCACGCTTGGCGTCGGAGAGCTGGATGCTGTCGCAGCCGGTGACGAGGCGCTCGATGAGGACCGGCAGGCGCATGCGCAGGGCCTCGCGGTCGGCGAGGTCGCGCGGCGTGGTGAGGCTGTCCAGCACGGCGTCGACCATCTCCATCGCGGCATGGGCTTCGTGCGAATCGCGGCCCCAGCGCACCATGGCCGTGACGATGACGTCGACCCAGTGCGTCTGCAGGAAGCGGTGCATGCGCGGGCCGAGCGGCGCACCGGTGATCTGGTGGTCGATCTGCTCGCGGATCAGCTCGCGCCAGTCGCTGCGCAGCTGCTCGCGCTCCAGCGCGGCCAGTGCGACGGCATTGAGTTCGCTGCTCTGGCGGGCTTGATGGTCGATGTGGGCGTCCACGCGCGCCAGCACCTGCTGGAAGAGCAGGGCCGTCGGCGTGGGGGCATCGACGAGGAGCTGGGCCTCGGCCTCCATGAAGCGCAGGAAGCCGACGAAGCGCGGATCGTCGGCACGGTCGAAGGCCATGCCATGGGCGGCGACGCGATTCAGCAGCGCCCAGGTCGGGTGGTCCTGGCGGCGCAGCAGCATGCTGTCGCTGCGCGCCAGGCGCACGACGGCGATCTGCAGCCGCGCCAGCAGGGCCTTCAGCGGCGGCAGCAGGCGTGGGTCGGCCAGGATCTGGTCATAGAGCCGGCTCAGCATGTCCGGCCCGGTCGAGCGCACGAAGGGGGCGGGGGCCAGCGGGTCGCGCTGCGTGACGGGGCTGTGGTGCGCCAGACCCTGGGGCCGGGAATTGACCGCATCGACGCGGCGCGACAGGCCGTCCAGCGTGCCGTGCGCGGTCGGCCGCGTGCTGACGCCGCGGGCCGCTGCCAGGCGCTGGTGGGCCAGCGGGTCGGTCTGGGCGTGGCCGTGGGAGGCCACCATGTCGCTGATGTTGGCGGCGTGCAACGTCGCGCAGGCCTGCACATAAAGGCGGTTCAGGGCCCGGGCCAGCGGCGTCGCGGCCACGCGCATCAATTCGTACTGGGCCTGGGCGCCGAGGGGGCTGGAGGCCAGCGCATGGTGCAGCGCATGGGCGAAGAGGGCGGGGCGCAGCGGGTTGTCGCGCTCGCGGGCGCGGGCGATGCCGCGCAGCGCGGCAAAGAAGTTGCCGATCTGGTGCAGTTCAGCCCGGCTCATCTCCTCGGCCGCATGGGCGACGTGGGCGATGGCCACGTCCTGCAGCGCCTGGTGCTCATCGACGAGGCTGAGGCTTTCCAGGCCGCCGAACTGAGCGGGGTTGCGGTGCAGGGGATMGTCGCCGCGGCGGCCGGCCTGCAGCAGTTCGATGAGCTTGCCTTCGAAATCGGTGGCGAAATGCGCGCGCACCTTGCGCCAGGCCTCGCGCAGCGGATAGTGCTGGGGCTGGGCGTCGAGTTCGTCCTGCATGCTGTTGAGCAGGTCGCGGGCCAGCGGGCCGGCTTCGGTCAGCGCGTGGTCAAGCAGGTCGTGAGGATGCGGGCTGAAGGGCATGGACGCTATCGGGGGGCGTGATGAGATTATCCGGCGCCAGGCTGGTGCCTCCCGAGGTGTTGCCCACTCTTACTGACCCCTCAACCGTATGGCAAACGCCGCACTTCAGAACCTTTTCACGCTTTTCCAGACTGGGCGCCATGCCGAGATGGCCGCCCAGGCCCGTGCCCTGCTGGCCACCCACCCACAGGACGGCGAGCTGTGGAAAGCGCTGTCCGTCGCTCAGCAGATGCTGGGCGAGGACGCGCTGCCGGCGCTGGAGCAGGCCCTCGCCCTGCTGCCGGGCGATGCCGAACTGGCGGCCAACCTCGGCGCCTTGCTGGCAGCACGGGGGCGCTGGCCGGAGGCGAAGGCGGCCTACGAGCGGGCGCTGAGGCTGCAGCCGCGCCTGGCGGGCGCGCACAACAACCTGGGCAATGCGCTGCTGGCGCTTGGCCAACCCGCCGAAGCACTGGGCGCCTTCGACGCGGCGCTGGCCCTGCAGCCGGGCCTGGCTGCCGCCGCGGGCAACCGCGGGCGGGCGCTGCTGGCGCTGGGGCGGCATGCGGACGCGGCGCGGGCTTTCGAGCAGGCGATGGCCGCGCGCCCGGCGGACGCGGGCCTGCGTGCCCATGCCGCAACGGCCTGGGCGGCGGCCGGGCGGCCGGCTGATGCGCTGGCGAGGTGGCGCGAGGCCGTGGCCCTGGCGCCGGCGGATGTCGACCACCGCTTCGCCCTGGGCAATCTGCTCAACGAGACCGGGGACGCGAACGGCGCCGCCGATGCCTGGGAGGCCGTGCTGGCCCTGGATGCCGGCCATGCCGAAGCCGCCTGCAACCTGGCCCTGCTGCGGCCGCAGCGCGGCGAGGCGGTGTTGACCGCGGCCCTGGCTGCTGGCCCGGCCGGCGAGCGCCGGGCGGCGGTGCTGGCCAATCTTGGCGGCATCAGGGCCCAGCAGGGCCGCTATGCCGAGGCTGTGGCCGCTTGCCGCCAGGCCGTGGATGAGACGCCCACGTCGCCGCAGGCGCTGAGCAACCTCGCGCATGCCTTGAAGCAGCAAGGCAGCCTGGACGAGGCCGATGCCGTGCTGAGCCGCCTCATTGCCTTGGACCCGGCGCTGTTGACCGCGCGCAGCGACCGTCTGCTGTTGCGTGCGTATCGCGGGCAGACTGCTGCGCTGCGGGGTGAGGCTGAGGCCTTTGGGCGGGCTGCAGCAGCGCCTGCCGTGGCGCGGCCTGCCCGCGCTGCCGGGCCTTTGCGCGTGGGTCTGGTGTCTGCCGATCTGCGCACCCATCCGGTCGGGCGCCTGGCCCAGGCGTGGCTGCCGGCGCTGGCGCGGCGCTGCGAGCTGTTCGTCTATGCCAGCCATGCCAGCGACGACGGCCTGACGCAGCGGCTGCGGGCCGCGGTGCCACGCTGGCTGCAGGTGGCCCCATGGAATGACTCGGCGCTGGCACAGCGCATCGCGGCCGATGGCATCGACGTGCTGGTCGACCTGAACGGCCACACGGGTGGCCATCGCCTGGGTGTGTTCGCGCGCCGGTCGGCGCCTCGCCAGTTCAGCTGGCTCGGCTATGCCGGCAGCACCGGCCTGGCCGAGGTGGATGGCTTCATCGCTGACCGCTGGCTTTTGCCGGCAGGCTCGGAAACGGCTTTCGTCGAGCCCCTGCTGCGCCTGCCTGACAGCTTCACCGTCTATGCGCCGCCCGCCGAGGCGCCGGCCGTGACCGTGCGCGAGGGCCCGGTCTGCTTCGGCTGCTTCAACGCGCTGCACAAGCTCGGCGACGGCGTGCTGGCGCTGTGGGCTCGCGTGCTGGAGGCGACGCCCGGCAGCCGCCTGCTGCTGAAGGCGCCCGGACTGCAGCACGAGGCCGGTCGCGCCGCCCTGCTGGCGCGCTGGCCGGGCGACGCGGCGCAGCTGGACCTGCAGGGGCCGGGGCCGCTGGCCGACTATCTCGGCGCCTTTGGACAGGTCGACATCGCCCTCGACCCGGCGCCCTACAGCGGCGGCATGACGACGCTGGACGGACTCTGGATGGGCGTGCCGGTGCTGACGCTGCCCGGGGCGGCGCCGATCTCGCGCCAGGGGCTGAGCTTCATGCAGACCCTGGGGCTGGCGCCGGACTGGGTCGCGGCGGACGAGGACGACTGTGTGCGCCGGGCGGCGCGCTGGGCCGGTGACCGCACTGGCCTGGCGGCACTGCGCGCCGGCCTGCGCGAGCGCATGGCCGCCAGCCCGCTCTGCGATGCCGAACGCTTTGCCACAGACTGGCTGGCGCTGGTGCAGGCATGATGCGCGCCGTCGCCACCTACCCCTCGCCCATGAAGCGCTTTCTCGGTTTCAGCCTGGCCTGCCTCGCCACCCTCGCGCATGCGCAAGACGCTGCGACCGCCAAGCCGGACCTGCCGCTGTGGGAACTGGGCCTGGCCGCCGGCGCCCTGTCCCAGCAGGCCTATCCGGGCGCGGACCAGCAGGTCACGCGCACGCCGCTGCTGCCCTATGTCATCTACCGCGGCAAAGTGCTGCGGGCCGATGACGAAGGGGCCGGGCTGCGCGCGGTGCGGACCGAGAGCTTCGAGCTGGATGTGTCCTTCGCCGGCTCGCTGAGTGCCGGCGGCAAGGAGCTGCGGGCGCGCGCGGGCATGCCGCGGCTGCACTCGCTGGTGGAGTTCGGGCCGGTCGGGCGCTGGTATCTGAACGGCCGCAAGGCCGCCGACAGCCTGACCTTCGAGCTGCCGCTGCGCGGCGTGTTCGAGGCCAGCGACCTGCGCCGGCATCGCGGCATGAGCCTGGAGCCGGAACTGGCCCTGGAGCACCGTTCGCGGGCGGGTTGGAGCTATGGCGTCAGCGCGGGCCTGCTGTTCGGCGACCGGCGTCTTGGGGCGACCTATTACAGCGTCGCGCCGACCGAAGTGTTGGCGGATCGGCCGGCCTACGCGGCCCGCGCCGGGCTGATCGCCTGGCGACTCAAGGGGGGCGTGTCGCATCAGCTGACGCCGGATGTGCGCCTGTTCGCCATCGGCCGCATCGACAGTGTGGCCGGGGCCGCCAATCGCGACAGTCCGCTGGTGCGCCAGACGACGGGCGCCAGCATCGGTATCGGGCTGACCTACACGTTCAAGCGCTCGGAGGCTCGTGCGACCGACTGAGCTTCTGACGAGGCAATGAAAAAGGGCTCCCTCGCGGGAGCCCTTTGTTTGTCAGCGACGGGTGAGTCGCCGGCGTGGACTTACATGTCCATACCGCCCATGCCACCCATGCCGCCCATGCCGCCAGGCATGCCGCCGCCGGCAGCTTCGTCCTTGGGGGACTCGGCAACCATGGCTTCGGTCGTCAGCATCAGCGACGCGACGGATGCAGCGTTCTGCAGGGCAGTGCGCGTCACCTTGGTCGGGTCCAGGATGCCCATTTCGATCATGTCGCCATAGGTGTCGTTGGCGGCGTTGAAGCCGTAGTTGCCCGAACCGGCCAGCACGGCGTTGACGACGACGGAGGCTTCGCCACCGGCGTTGTAGACGATCTCGCGCAGCGGCGCTTCGATGGCGCGCAGCACCAGCTTGATGCCGGCGTCCTGATCAGCGTTGTCGCCCTTGATGGCGCCAGCAGCTTGCTTGGCGCGCAGCAGCGCGACGCCGCCACCAGCCACGATGCCTTCTTCAACGGCTGCGCGCGTGGCGTGCAGCGCGTCTTCGACGCGGGCCTTCTTTTCCTTCATCTCGACTTCGGTGGCAGCACCGACCTTGATGACGGCAACACCGCCGGCCAGCTTGGCCACGCGCTCTTGCAGCTTCTCGCGGTCGTAGTCGCTGGTGGCTTCCTCGATCTGGATGCGCACTTGCTTGACGCGGGCTTCGATGTCGCCTGCAGCGCCGGCACCGTCGATGATGGTGGTGTTTTCCTTGCCCACTTCGACGCGCTTGGCCTGGCCCAGGTCGGCCAGCGTGACCTTCTCCAGCGTCAGGCCGACTTCTTCGGCGATGACCTTGCCGCCGGTCAGGATGGCGATGTCTTCCAGCATGGCCTTGCGGCGGTCGCCGAAGCCAGGCGCCTTGACGGCGACGACCTTCAGGATGCCGCGGATGGTGTTGACCACCAGCGTCGCCAGCGCTTCGCCGTCGACTTCTTCAGCAACGATCAGCAGCGGGCGGCCGGCCTTGGCCACTTGCTCCAGCGTGGGCAGCAGGTCGCGGATGTTCGAGATCTTCTTGTCGAACAGCAGGACAAACGGGTTGTCCAGCAGCGCGGCTTGCTTCTCGGGGTTGTTGATGAAGTAGGGCGACAGGTAGCCGCGGTCGAACTGCATGCCTTCGACGACGTCCAGCTCGCTGTCCAGGCTCTTGCCGTCTTCGACGGTGATGACGCCTTCCTTGCCGACCTTGTCCATGGCTTCGGCAATGATGCGGCCGACTTCCACGTCGCTGTTGGCCGAGATCGTGCCGACTTGAGCGATTTCCTTGGAGGTGGTGGTGGCCTTGGAGGCCTTCTTCAGCTCGGCGACCAGGGCGGTGACCGCCTTGTCGATGCCGCGCTTCAGGTCCATCGGGTTCATGCCGGCGGCCACGTACTTCATGCCTTCGCGCACGATGGCCTGGGCCAGGACCGTGGCGGTCGTGGTGCCGTCACCGGCGTTGTCAGACGTCTTGGAAGCAACTTCCTTGACCATCTGCGCGCCCATGTTCTGCAGCTTGTCCTTCAGCTCGATTTCCTTGGCCACGGACACACCGTCCTTGGTCACGGTGGGGGCGCCGAAGGAGCGCTCGAGCACCACATTGCGGCCCTTGGGGCCCAGGGTCACCTTGACCGCATTGGCCAGGATGTTCACGCCTTCAACCATGCGGGCACGAGCCTCGCCGCCAAAGATCACGTCTTTTGCTGCCATTTGATTCTCCGGATACTTAAATTGGGGTCAGAGTCGAATTTCGAACTCTTGATCAGTGAGGACGGAGCATCACTGCGTGATGGGCCATCCCCATGACATTACTTTTGCACCACAGCGAAGAGGTCTTCTTCGCGCATGACCAGCAACTCGTCGCCGTCGACCTTGACGGTCTGGCCGGAATACTTGCCGAACAGCACGCGGTCGCCGACGACGACGTTCAGGGCCACGAACTCGCCCTTGTCGTTGCGCTTGCCCGGGCCGACGGCCAGGACTTCACCTTGATCAGGCTTCTCGGCGGCGTTGTCGGGGATGACGATGCCCGAGGCGGTCTTGGTTTCTTGCTCCAGACGGCGAACGATCACGCGATCGTGCAGGGGGCGCAGCTTCATGGAATCTCCTTGAGAGTTGGAACTGGAGCGGCCGCAACGCCGCGGCTCGCCGAAAAAACGGGGCCGCCAGCTCAGAAACCAGTCGGCCCGATTCGTTAGCACTCGAATGAGTCGAGTGCTAGCAGTCAGGCATTATAGGGACGGAGTGTGGCGATTCAAGCCTTGCCAGGCCCGGGCTTGCCATATCGCGCCGAAGCGCTGGCGTCCGACCTGGCAGCTGCACGCCGGGCAAACGGCGGCGCCAATGAAAAACGACCGCCGTGGCGGTCGTTCTTGCGGGTCAGGCGGCGCTCAGCGGGCAGCGCGGCGGCGGGTCCAGCCCAGGCCGGCGAGGGCACCCAGGGCCAGAGCCACGCTCGTCGGCTCGGGCAGGCGACCCGGTGCGTCGGCCGTCTTGAAGCTGATGTCATCGAGCAGGATGGTCTGGTCATCTGCCGAGAAGACCACCTTGCGGGCCACGCCCGTGAAGTCCAGCTTGGCGTTGATCCAGTTGCAGAACACCAGGGTGTCGCAGCTGGCGGCGGTTTGGTTGTCCAAACCCCCGCCGAGATCGTTGCCGGCGGCGTCGTACACATGAATCGAGAAGTGGGGAGCACCCACGCTGCCGGCGTAGACGAAGGACAGGGTGTCGACGAAGCCGCCGGCCAGGTCCAGCGTCAAGCTGGCGCCGACGCCGACGGGCTTGGTCGGGTCCTGGGCGAGATAGAGCGCGCCGCAGCTGCTGTCGCGGAAGAAGCTCACCTTGCCAGGGGTGTTGTTGGGGCCGTAGTTGCAGGCAGCCGAGGTAGCCCCCCAGGAGTCGCCACTGGCGACAACGCCCAGGGCGGAGTATCGGGTGGTCAGCGCTGCAGTGGTCTGCAGGTCCTCGAAGTCCAGGAAGACCGCACCGGCCATGGCCGACTGCATGGTGGCTGTCAAGGCGAGTGCCAGAAGTTTGCTCGTCGCGCGCATGGCGTTCTCCGTCCGGGTTTGTTCGAGTTGGGGTTGTGGCTGGACTTTAAACAAGCGTCCTCCCGCCGGGCCGGCTGACGCCCCTTCAGTTGAGGGGGAGTCAAGTACCTAGGGGCCGCGCTTGAGGGGGGTCAAGCGTGCTGGCGGCGTGAAGTCGGGCTCGGGCAGGGCGGTTGCGGCCGGCCGGGAGGCCTTGGCTACACTGCCGCCGGTGGAAACCAAATGGCTTGAAGACTTCGTCAGCCTGGCCGAGACGCGCAGCTTTTCCCGCTCCGCCCAGCTGCGCCACGTGACCCAGCCGGCGTTCTCGCGCCGCATCCAGGCGCTGGAGGCCTGGGCGGGGGTCGACCTCGTGGACCGCTCGTCCTATCCGACCCGGTTGACGGCCGCCGGCGCGACGCTGCTCGCCCAGGCCGTCGAGCTGCTCGGCAACCTGCAGGCCACGCGCAATATGTTGCGCAGCCACCAGGCGTCGGACCAGGACATGATCGAGTTCGCCGTGCCGCACTCGCTGGCCTTCTCCTTCTTCCCGCATTGGCTGATGGGGCTGCGCCGCGGCTTCGGCGCCATCAAGTGCCGGCTCAACGCGGCCAATGTGCACGACGCCATGCTGCAGCTCAGTGAAGGCAATTGCGATCTGCTGCTGGTCTACCACCACGCCAGCCAGCCGCTGCAGCTGGACCCGGAGCGCTACCAGATGGTGTCGCTCGGCCATGAGACCCTGTCGCCTTACGCCAAGGCCGACACGAATGGCGAGCCGCTGTTCCGCCTGCCCGGTCGGCCTGGCCAGAAGATCCCCTTTCTCAGTTATGCCGCCGGCGCCTATCTCGGCCGCCTCGTCGAGCTGATCGTCAAGGAAGCCGACTGCGCGCTGAACCTGGATGCCATCTACGAGACCGACATGGCCGAAGGCCTGAAGGCGATGGCGCTCGAAGGCCATGGCTTCGCCTTCCTGCCTGCCAGCTCGGTGCAAAAGGAGATCGCCAGCGGCCGTCTCGTGCCAGCCGCGGCGCCAGGGACTTTCAGCGTCAGCATGGAGCTGCGCATCTATCGCGAGAAGCCCGAGCTTTCGCGCCGGCTCAAGCCTGCCTCCTTGGCTTTGTGGGACTATCTGCTGTCTCAGGCATGAGCTCATCCAGCTTCGGCATGCATCGTGTAAACCCGGATTCGGGCTGAACGCGGGGCGTGGTCTGCTAGTGCCTGTTATCGATATCCACTTCCTGTTGTTGGAGTCTCCATGAAGAAAGTTCTGCTCGTCGCGGCCCTGTTCGCCGGCGTCTCTGCCGTGCATGCCGAAGACACGCTGAAGAAGATCAAGGACAGCGGCGCGATCACGATGGGTGTGCGCGAATCCTCTGGCCTGTCCTACACCATCGGCGATGGCAAATACGTCGGCTATCACATCGATGTCTGCGAGCACGTCATCGCCGATCTGCGCAAGCAGCTGGGCGGCAAGATCGACGTCAAGTACCAGCCGGTCACGTCGGCCAACCGCATCCCGCTGACGGTCAATGGCACCGTCGACCTGGAATGCGGCTCCACCACCAACAACGCCACCCGCCAGAAGGACGTCGCCTTCGCCGTGACGACCTATGTGGAAGAAGTGCGCATCGCGGTGAAGGCCAACTCGGGCATCACCAATATCAATCAGCTCAACGGCAAGACCGTCGCGACGACGACCGGCACCACCTCGGTGCAGACGCTGCGCAAGCACGAGCGCGCCACCGGCGTCGACTTCAAGGAAGTCTTCGGCAAGGACCACGCCGACAGCTTCCTGCTGCTGGATTCCGGCCGCGCCGACGCTTTCGTCATGGACGGCTCCATCCTGGCCAAGAACATCGCCACGTCCAAGAACCCTGCGGACTTCAAGATCGTCGGCGAGGTGCTGTCGGTCGAGCCAATCGCCATCATGATCCGCAAGGACGACCCCGGCTTCAAGACCGCCGTCGACAACAGCATCAAGGCCATGATGAAGTCGGGCGAGATGGCCAAGATCTACGACAAGTGGTTCCTGCAGCCCATCCCGCCGACCAACACCAAGATCGGCCTGCCGTTGTCGGCTGCCACCAAGGACGCCTGGGCCAACCCCAACGACAAGCCGATGGAAGACTACGCCGCGAAGAAGTGATTCGCGCGTTGACCTGAACGGCTGCAAAGCGGGTGCCTGGCACCCGCTTTGCTTTAGATGCAAGGCTTGAGGAGAGGGCCATGAGTTGGGACTGGCAGTTCTACTGCAATGACACCGCCACCGGGGAGGCCGTCGCCGGCTGCTTCGGCCCCGGGGGCAAGGAGCAGACCTATCTGCAATGGATGCTGAATGCCTGGGGCTGGACGCTGTATGTCTCGGTGCTGGCCCTGCTGCTCGCGCTGGTCGTGGGCTCGCTGATCGGCATCGCGCGCACGGCACCCAACAAATGGCTGGCGCGCTTCGGCGAGGCGTGGACGGAGTTGTTCCGCAACATCCCGCTGCTGGTGCAGGTCTTCCTCTGGTACCACGTGCTGCCCGCCTTCATTCCTGTACTCAAGGAAGTTCCTTCGTCGGTGCTGGTGGTGCTGGCGCTGGGCTTCTTCACCAGCGCGCGCATCGGTGAACAGGTCAAGGCCGGCATCCGCACGCTGCCGACCGGCCAGCGCTATGCGGGCCTGGCCGTGGGCATGACCCTGCCCCAGACCTACCGCTTCGTGCTGCTGCCGATGGCGTTTCGCATCGTCATCCCGCCGCTGACCAGCGAGAGCATGAACATCGTCAAGAACTCGGCCGTGGCCTTCGCGGTCAGCATTCCCGAGTTGGCGCAGTTTGCGCAGCAGGCCTCTGAAGAGACGTCTCATTTCGAGGAGATCTTCATCCCCGTCACGCTGCTGTATTTCGTTTCCGCGTTCGCCGTCAACCGCGTCGCCAAGTTCATCGAGGCGCGCGTGCGCATCCCCGGCCAGTCGGGAGGCAAGTGATGCTGAACCTCGACTATTCCTTCCTGAACTGGGCGGTCATCCAGAGTTTCATCGCCAAGGGCTTCTGGTTCTCCATCCAGCTGACGCTTGTCTCGATGATCGGCGGCATCGTGCTCGGCACGGTGCTGGCGATGATGCGGCTGTCCGGCAAGCCCTGGCTGGCCACGCCGGCGGCGGTCTATGTGGACACGCTGCGTTCCATCCCGCTGGTGATGGTGATCCTGTGGTTCTTCCTGCTGATCCCCAAGGTCGTGCCGGTCAGCGCAGAGGCGTCGGCCTTCATCACCTTCACGCTGTTCGAGGCCACCTACTACTCCGAGATCATGCGGGCCGGCATCCAGAGCGTGTCCCGGGGCCAGGTGAATGCCGGCTATGCGGTGGGCATGACCTATGGCCAGAGCATGCGCTACGTCGTGCTGCCGCAGGCCTTCCGCAACATGCTGCCGGTGCTGCTGACGCAGACCATCATCCTGTTCCAGGACACGTCGCTGGTCTATGCGGTGGGCATGTACGACCTGCTGAAGGGCTTCGAGGTCGCGGGCAAGAACTTCAACCGCCCGGTCGAGACCTACCTCGTCGCCGCCATCGTCTATTTCGTCATCTGCTTCGGCCTGTCGCAGCTCGTGCGCCGCCTGCAGAAGAAGATCGCCATCATTCGTTGAGCCGAGCATCACCATGATCGACATCAAGAACATCTCCAAGTGGTACGGCGCCTTCCAGGTGCTGACCGACTGCACGACCACCATCCAGAAGGGCGAGGTCGTCGTCGTCTGCGGGCCGTCGGGCTCGGGCAAGTCGACGCTGATCAAGACCGTCAACGCGCTGGAGCCCTTCCAGAAGGGCGACATCGTCGTCGACGGCATCTCCATCGCCGACCCCAAGACCAACCTGCCCAAGCTGCGTTCGCGCGTCGGCATGGTGTTCCAGCATTTCGAGCTCTTCCCGCACCTGTCGGTGACGGAGAACCTGACCATCGCCCAGATCAAGGTGCTGGGCCGCTCGGCGGACGACGCCAAGACGCGCGGCCTGAAGATGCTCGACCGCGTCGGCCTGTCGGCGCACAAGGACAAGTTCCCCGGCCAGCTCTCCGGCGGCCAGCAGCAGCGCGTAGCGATTGCGCGGGCGCTGTCGATGGACCCCATCGTCATGCTGTTCGACGAACCCACCTCGGCGCTGGACCCCGAGATGGTCGGCGAAGTGCTGGACGTGATGGTGCAGCTCGCCCACGAGGGCATGACCATGATGTGCGTGACCCACGAGATGGGCTTCGCCAAGCGCGTCAGCAACCGCGTCATCTTCATGGACGCCGGCAAGATCGTCGAGGACTGCAGCAGCAGCGATTTCTTCACCAAGCCCGAGGAGCGCTCGCCGCGCGCCAAGGACTTCCTGGCGAAGATCCTCCAACACTGAGGAAAGCCTTATGAGCAGCGTTGGCACCGGTTGGAAAGAGATCATCGGCGCTGACGAGGCAGTGCGGCACGCCGAGGCTGCGAAGGCCATGGCCGAGATGCAGAAGCGCAAGGACGAGCGCTTCGGCGCCGGCCGCGCCCTGCACCGCAAGCCCCTGGCCGCCGTGCGCGGCCGGCTGCGTGTGCTGGACGGCCTGCCCGAGCAGGCCCGCCACGGGCTGTTCGCTGCGCCGGGCATGCATGAGGTCTGGGTGCGCCTGTCCAATGGCGCGATGGACAGGCAAAGCAACCGCCGGCCCGACATCCGCGGCTTCGCGATGCGCGTCTTCGGTGTCGAGGGCGAAGCCGCCCTGGGCGGACGCACGGACCACCAGGACCTGTCGCTGATCAACCAGACGGCGTTTGCCTTCCCCGACAGCCGCCACTTCTTCGGCCTCGTGCTGGCCGCCGGCCGCAGCCCGGGCGCGCTGCTGGGCTGGGTGTTCAAGACCTTCGGCCTGGTCGGCGGCTTCAAGCAGCTGAAGAAGCTGGCCGCGACGGCCGGCAAGCCCTTCACGGGTTTCGCAACCGAGGCCTTTGCCAGCACGTTGCCCATCAGTTGCGGCCCGGCGGCCGTCAAGGTGCGCCTGCTGCCGCCGGCCGGCCTGAAACCGCGCGCCGAAGTCAATGGCGACTGGGCCGGTGATCTCACCGCCCAGGCCGCCGCGGGGCCGCTGAAGTACCGGCTGCAGCTGCAGTTCTTCGTCGACGAGGCACGCACGCCCCTTGAGGACGCGTCCGTCGAATGGCCCGAGTCCATCGCGCCTTTTGTCGACGTGGCGGAACTCACGCTGGACGCGCCGTCGACCGATGCCGACTTCATCGCCCTCGTCGAGGCCGGTGTCTTCGACCCCTGGCAGTCCCTGGCCGCACACCGCCCGCTGGGCGAGGTCATGCGCGCCCGCAAGGTGGCCTACTTCAGCAGCCAGCAGGTGCGCGGCGCGGCCTAGGCGCGGGCCTGCTGCGCCGCCTGGGCAGCCGCCGTGTCGTAGAGGCCGACGAAGCGCGCGACCTTGCCGTCGCGCAGCGTGAACAGGTGCACCCAGGGCGTTTCGAACACGCCGCCGTTGGGCTTGGCGCGCGTGCGCTCCCAACCCAGCACGGTGACGTGGTCCTCGCCGGCGAAGAACTCGCGCGGCTCGAAGGCCTGGATGTCGTCGAACTCGGCGACGAGGCCGAACCAGCGCAGCAACGCCGGCTTGCCCAGGAACTGGCCGAGGTAGGGCAGGTCAATGCTGCCCAGCATGGTCCAGTCGACGTCGTCGCTGCAGGCGGCCAGCAAGGCCTCGATGTCGCCGCGGCCGAAGGCGGCGTAGATGGACTGGACCAGCGCGGCCGGGCTCGTCGTCATGGCGGTCTCCTTGGTGGGGGTATTCGCCTGTACGCGACCCGGCCGGCCGCGGATGCGTCATCTCACAAGAACATGCCGCCCGAGGCTTCGATGCGCTGGCCGGTGATCCAGCCGGCGCCCGGGCGCATCAGCGCGGCCGCGGCGCCGCCGATGTCCTCGGCTTCACCGACGCGGCCCAGCGCCGTGACCGAGGCGACAAAGCGGTTCAGCTCCGCGTTGTCGCGCACCGCGCCGCCGCCGAAGTCGGTCGCGATCGCGCCCGGTGCCAGCGTGTTGACGCGGATGCCGCGCGCGGCCAGTTCCTTGGCCTGGTAGCGGCTCAGCACCTCGACGGCGCCCTTCATCGCGGCATAGGCGGCATAGCCCGGGATGGTGAAGCGGGCCAGGCCGCTGGAGATGTTCAGCACGCGGGCGTTGTCGGCCAGCAGCGGCAGCAGGGCCTGGGTCAGGAAGAAGGGGCCCTTCAGGTGGATGGCGACCATGCTGTCGAACTGGGTCGAAGTCGTTTCGGCAAAGCTGGCATGGGCCCCCGTGCCGGCGTTGTTGATGAGGCCATCGAGCTGGGTCGCGCCCCAGGTCTTCAGGCCCGCGCTGACGCGCTCGGCAAAGGCGGGAAAGCTGGTCGGGTCGGCCACGTCCAGCGGCAGGGCGAGGGCGCGGCGGCCCAGGGCGTGGATCTGGGTGAGGACGGCGTCGGCGGCCGCCGCGGCTTCACGGTAGGTCAGCACGATGTCGTGGCCGTCGCGGGCCAGGGACAGTGCCATCTGGGCGCCCAGGCCGCGGCTGCCACCGGTGATCAGGGTGATGGGGGAGGAGGAAGAAGTCATGTCAGCTCCGTCAGGGAAAGATTGGGACGGACTGAAATTTATTGTTCACGCCGAAATGGATAAAGTGGCCGTAACTGAAATGACTGTGCTTCGAATGGCATTCAATCTGGACCTCGCCGCGCTGCGTGTCTTCCTGCAGGTGGCTGAACTGGCGCACTTCAGCCGCGCGGCCGACGAGCTGGGCCTGCCCAAGGGCCGGGTCAGCCAGGTCGTGCGCGACCTGGAGGCGCAGCTCGGCACGCGGCTGTTCCAGCGCACGACGCGGCGCGTCAGCCTGACGTCGGACGGCGAGCTGCTGGCCGAGCGCGCCCGGGCATTGCTGGCCGACGCGGGCGAGATCGAGGCGCTGTTCCAGCAGGACCAGCAGCTCAGTGGCCGGCTGCGCGTGGACATGCCGGTGCGCCTGGCCCTGGACGCTGTGCTGCCGGCCTTGCCGGAATTCCTGGCCGCCCACCCCGGCGTGACGGTGGAGCTGAGCTGCACCGACCGCCGCGTGGACCTGGTGGAAGAGGGCTTCGACTGCGTGCTGCGCGTGGGTGCCGTGCACGACCCGCTGCTGGTGGCGCGGCCGCTGGGCCAGATGAGCATGGTCAACGTGGCCAGCCCCGGCTACCTCGCCGCGCACGGCACGCCGGCCACGCCGGAGGACCTGGTCACTCAGGGCCACTACCTGGTGCACTACAGCCAGAGCTGGGCCGACCGTCGACCGCGCTTCGACTGGGTGGACGCCAGCGGGCAGGAGCACACGCTGACCCTGCCGTCACGCGTCACTGTCAACAACACCGACGCCTACCAGGCCGCCGCGGTGGCCGGCGCCGGCGTGGCGCAGTTCCCCCTCCAGGGCGTGCGCCATCTGCTGGCCGAGGGCCGTCTGGTGCAGCTGCTCGAGGGTTTCGATGCCGCGCCGCTGCCGGTGCGCCTGGTGCTCAGTCAGCGCCGCCACACGCCGCGCCGGGTGCGCGTGTTCATGGACTGGCTGGCGGAGCGGCTGGCCGACCGCCTGGATCCTTAGAGCTTCACCGGGCCGTCGATCGCCGTTCCGGCCACCGCCGCCTTGGCCTGCTGCTGGCGCACGCGGTCCAGATAGCCCTCGGAGCGCTGCAGCTGCTCCTGGATGAGCTTGTTGTTGGTGCCCATGGTCTCGATGGCCTTGCTGCGGAAGTTGTCCATCGCGTCCATGGCCTGGAAGGTCTGGTCGAACATCGACTGGATCTGCTGGATGCCCAGCATGGGGTTGGACGAGAACTCGGCCGTCGCGTCGACGTGCTGGTTCAGCGCCGTGCCGGTCTGCTGGATCAGGTCGCCGATGGTCTTGTTGACGCCCTGCAGCATCTGCATGACCTCGATCTGGTTGCCGGTGGCACGCGCCACGGTCTGGGCCACGGCCAGGGCGCTCATGCCGGTCGTCGCGACACGGTCGCAGCCGATCATCATTTCGCGGCCGGTCTTCTTCAGCACGTCCAGGGCCAGATAGCCGTTCACGCAGACGGCCTGCTGGGTCTGGATGTCGGCCAGGTTCTGGCGCGCATAGAACAGCACCTCCTGCTCCAGCGCCTTGGCCTTCATCGGGTCGGTGGGTTGCAGCTGCTGCACGCGCGTGGCCAGGCGTTCGTCCAGCACGCGGGCAAAGCGCGCGGCGCCGGCCAGCTTCTGCATCGCATCCCACAGCTTGGCGCGCGTGGCCTCGATGTCGACGACATCGCGCTGGATGTCGTCCTTGGCCGCGTAGAGCTGGGTCATGGCCGTCTGCAGCTGCGAGCTGGCGGACTGGAAGCGGCGGAAATAGGCCTCCAGCTTGTTGCCGAAGGGGATCAGCCCCAGCAGCTTGCGCGGCTGCAGCAGGTCGCCGTCCTTGCCGGGGTTGAGCTCGTCGAGCTGGCCGCGGATGGCGGCGATGGCCTTGTAGGCCGGCGTGTCCGTCGCGCCGATGAAGTTGCGCTGCATCAGGCTGCCCTGCATCAGGCCGGCGGCGAAGCTGATCTCCTGGCGGCCCAACTGGAAGGCGCTGTCCAGCTTGGCCTTGAAGGGTTCGCTGTGCAGGTCTTCCTTCTCCAGCGCCTCGATGAAGCGCTGCACCTGCTCGTCGACCTTGTCGGCGACGTCGGCCTTCAGCGGCACGGCCTCGACGGCCTGGACCGGCTGCACCGGCGTGATGACCTCGGGCGGGGTCAGCGTGAACGTGGGGGTGGCGGTCGCGGTGGTCGTCGTATTCATGCGATGTCCTTGTTGCCGAACTTCTGGTTCAGGAATTCACTGTGGCGCAGGAAGGCCTGGGCGTCCTGCGAGGCGAGATCGTCGCCGAGCTGCTCGACCTTGGTCTCCAGCTCGGCCAGCACGCCCTCGAAGGTGGTCTGGGCCGTCTTGCCGTTGGCCAGCAGCTTGGTGGTGGCGAACTGGGCCGGGATGCTGAGGTAGGTGTTGAGCGCCTGCGGCAGATAGCTGATGGCGATGTGGCGGGCATGGAAGGTCTCCTGCAGGCTGAGCTGGCCCTTGCTGCGCTCCCATTGGTCGAGCAGGCCTTCCAGGCGCTGGCAGAGCTGCTTGATGCGCTGGGCCAGCGGCGCCGGAATGCGGCCGCCGGGGTTGTGCTCGGTCAGGCCGCGCACGCCACTGAGCGCGCGGCCCATGGCCTCGCGGGCGTCGCCCTCGTCCTCGAAGTTCAGCGCCTCCCAGGCGTCTTCCTTGGTGGTGGGCCAGCCCCACCACAGCGAACCGCCGACCAGGCCGGCGACATAGCCGAGTGCCGCCACGCCGAGGCCCCAGCCGCCCAGCAAGCCCAGCGCCTTCAGCACCAATACGCCGGTTGCCGTCAGCAGGCCGGCCCAGTTGGCCGGCGCGTTCAGCCATCGAATCACGCCGTTCATTGATACGCCCGGATGTCCTTGAACACCGCATACAGCGGCGTCTTGCGCGCATCGAAGACGCGGCCGCCGGTGATGCTCACCAGTTCCTTCAGGTCGCCCTCCTGGGCCTCGCCGAACAGCACCATGAAGACCGGGATGCCGCGCACGTCCTCGGGCAGCTGCTCGTAGGCGCGCTTGAAGTCCTCGAGCTTGCGGCCCATGTTGTTCTTGCCGTCGGTGAAGGCGACGACGGAGTACTGGTACTCGGGGTTGCGCTTGCGCTCTTCCAGCATCTGCTGCAGCCCGGCCAGCACGGCGTCGTACAGGGCCGTGCCGCCGGCCATCTTCAGCTCGTCGGCGGCGTCGCGCACGCGTTGCAGCTCGGCCCGCTTGGCCTCGGTGTCGGCCTGGGGCAGCACGCCCTTGGCCACCTTGCTGCCGGCCGGGATCTCGAAAGCCACCGGCACGCGCGGGCGGTCGCTGAAGGGCAGGAACCACAGCCGCTCGCGGTTGGTCAGCTTGGCGACGCGGCCGGTCAGCGACACATCGGCGCCGGCCAGGTAATGGATGGCCTCGACGAGCTGCTCGCGGCGCTTGCCCTGCATGCTGCCGCTGGTGTCCAGCACGAAGGTGCTGGCGATGGGCTTGCGGAACTCGTTCAGATAGGCGTCGATGAGGCCGTCGGCCAGCTGGCGGTCGGGCGAGAAGGGCAGCTCGACCTGGAAGCCGCGCGCCGGCAGGATGTCGGCCACCTTGGCAGCCACCTCGGCCCGCATCGGGCGGCGCAGCGTCTGGCGCGCCAGCCACAGCTGGGCGGTGTCGCCCTTCAGGTACTCGACGACCTTCAAGTAGTCGGCGCGGCGCGCGTCGTTCAGCAGCATGAAGGGGTAGTCGGCCGTGGCCACGCCTTCATAGGGGTAGATCAGGTGCAGCGGCTCGCGCAGCTTGCCGCTGGCGTTCAGCGTCAGCAGCCAGCTCTCGTAGTTGATGAAGGCATTGGCGCGCGTGCCCTGGCCCTTGATGAACTGCTCGGCCAGATAGGTCGAGTTGTCGCCGACGATCCTGTAGCCCTTCAGGAAGTCGGCAATCGCGCCGCGGTCCACGTCGGCGGCACTCAGCGCCTCGCCCTTGCCGCCGGCCGCGGCCACCACGCCCAGCAAGGCCATGAAGCCCTGGTTGCTGGTGGCGGGGTTGGACAGCGCGTACTGCAGCTTGCCCGCCTTGGCGGCGCGCGTGATGTCGGCCCAGGTCAGCTTCGCATCGGGCTTGTCCCAGCCGTTCCTGGCGGCGTCGCTCTTGCTGACGCCCACCGCCATGGGCGACAGCATGATCTTTTCCTGCAGCTTGACCTTGCCCTGGCCGGCCGCGTCGCTGAGCAGGTATTTGGCATTGGCGAACCAGGCCACGTCGGGCTTGGGCGCACTGCCGCTGTCGCCGCTGAGCACCTCCTGGGTGCTCTCCATCGTGCCGCCGAAGCGGAACTGCACGTCCACACCGGTGGCCGCCTTGATCTGGGCGGCCAGCGGTTCGATGTCCTTGAGGTCGCTGGTGGCCAGCACCTGCAGCGTAGAGCTGGCCTGCGCTGTCGGGGCAGGTGCGGCGGGGGCATCAGGCTCCGGCTTCTTGCCGCAGGCGGCCAGCAGCGTGAAGCTCAACAGCAGTAGGGCACGGCGCATCACTGGTTCATCTCCCGGCTGACGATGTCGATCATTTCAAACATCAGGTCGAAGCCCGGCGGGTCGATGACCTGGTTCATCTTCACGTCCACGGCCAGGCCGGCCTTTTGCGTGGCGGCGGCAAACGCGGCCGTGTCGCCGGTGCGGAAACCCTGCTCCAGCGCCACGGCCTGCAGCGTCTTGTTCGTCGCCAGCAGTTCGGCCAGTTGCTTGCCGCGCTCGTTCAGCGCCACCAGCACCCATTTGTTGACGATGGTGGGCTGCGGGTACATCAGCACCATCTCGGGCCGCACGCCGCCCTTTTGCGCCTGGGCCACCATCTGGGCCTCGTAGATGAAGGTCAGCGGCGTCTTGCCCATGCCAATGGACAGATAGTCGTCGAAGGCGCCGTTGACGTAGTTCTCCTGGAAGCCCTGGCGCTTGAAGAGCTCGGCCAGCTGCGTCGCGTACTTCTGCGCTGCCGTGCGGTCGGCCACCACGTCGCCGTTCAGCGCCGCCGAAGTCAGCGCCAGATACATGGCGGCCGAGTTGCTGCGGCGGATGTCGGTCGTGCTCACCAGCACGCTGCGCGACACCGCGTAGTCGCCGCTGCCCTTCAGGTCGCGCCAGCGCTGCTTGGCCAGCATGGCCTGGGTCAGCTTCTCCATGTCCAGGCTGTAGACCTTGGGTGCCATGGCCTTGGCCATGCCATTGGTCGCCAGGATCTTGGCGACGGGCTCCCAGGAAGCGACGACCAGCGGCGTGTGGAAGGGTGAGGTCTGCGTGGCCGTCTTGCCGGCCTTGCGGGCGGCGTCGGCAATCATGTTGGCGGCCACCACGCCGCTGGCAATGAAGAAGTCGGGCTGGTCGGCCGCGCCTATCTTGGCCGCCATGTCGCGGCTGCCCACGCGGGCCACCTGCACCGGCAGCTTGCCCTGGTTCAGGACCTTGCTGACCCTCTCATCCTTGAAGAACGCCTCCACGTCGACGGCGATCAGCCCCTTGAGCGGCTCGGCGCTCGCGACGGCCGCCTGCTCCTGTGCGATCTGCTTGGTTTCGTCATTGGCGCGCAGCGCAAAAAACAGCGCGCCGCCAAACAGGGCCAACAGGACCAGGGTGCCGGCCAGTCGTTTCGGGGTGTTCATGGGGGGAAGCAAGCTCCTTGCAATGGCGAGATGCGCAGTGTGCCTGCACAGCGGCGCGGCGCGGCGACGACAATGCGGTTTTATGACCCAAGCTCCCATACAGCTCACCCTCACCCGGCCTGACGACTGGCACTTGCACCTGCGTGACGAGGTGGCGCTCGCCAGCGTGCTGCCCTACACCGCACGCCAGTTCGCCCGCGCCATCGTCATGCCCAATCTGCGCCCGCCGGTCACGACGGCCGCCCAGGCGGTGGCCTACCGCGAGCGCATCCTGGCCGCCCTGCCGGAAGGCTCGGCCTTCCAGCCGCTGATGACGATGTACCTGACGGACAACACGCCGCCGGACGAGATCAAGCGCGCCAAGGAGGCCGGCGTCGTCGCGCTCAAGCTCTACCCGGCCGGCGCCACCACCAACAGCGATGCCGGCGTGACCGACATCCGCAAGACCTACAAGACGCTGGAAGCCATGCAGCGCGAGGGCCTGCTGTTCCTCGTGCACGGCGAGGTGACCGACGCCGACATCGACGTCTTCGACCGCGAGGCCGTCTTCGTCGACCGCGTCATGACGCCGCTGCGTGCCGCCATGCCGGAGCTCAAGGTCGTGTTCGAGCACATCACGACCAAGGAAGCCGCCGAGTACGTGACCGCGTCCGACCGCTTCACGGCTGCGACCATCACGCCTCAGCATCTGCTCTACAACCGCAATGCCATCTTCACCGGTGGCCTGCGCCCGCACTACTACTGCCTGCCGGTGCTCAAGCGCGAGGAGCACCGCCAGGCGCTGCTGAAGGCCGCGGCCTCCGGCCTGCCCAAATTCTTCCTCGGCACCGACAGCGCCCCGCACGCCGCCCAGCTGAAGGAGAGCTCGGTCTGCGGCGCCGGTTGCTTCACGGCCATCTCGGCGCTGGAGCTGTATGCCGAAGCCTTCGAGGGCATTGGCGCGCTGGACAAGCTCGACGCCTTCGCCGGCCACCACGGCCCCGATTTCTACGGCCTGCCGCGCAACACCGGCACCGTCACGCTGAAGCGCGAACCCTGGACTCTGCCCAGCGCCGTGCCCTTCGGCGAAGCCCAGCTGAAGCCCCTGCGCGGCGGCGAAACCCTGAACTGGAAATTGATCTGATGAAGAAAGTTGCCTTCCTCGTCGACTTCGACAACGTCGCTACCGACGTCATCGAGCAGGCCCTGCAGATGTGCTTCAAGGACTACGACGCCGTCCACATTCGCCGCGCCTACTGCAATGCCGAGCAGGCCCACCACCAGCAGGCCTTCATGAAGCGCCTGGGCCTGCGTGCCGTCGTCAACCTGGCCATCGGCAAGAACTCCACCGACATCGCGCTGGCCGTCGACGCGATGGACATCGCCATCACTGAGAAGCCCGACGTCATCGTGCTGGTGTCGTCCGACAGCGACTTCGCGCCGCTGGTGCTGAGGCTGCGTGAGAAGGGCGCCTGGCTGCGCGGCTTCGGCCAGTACGGCAAGACGGGCGACGGCGTGATCCAGATCTACGACCAGTTCAACGAGCTGGCCCACGACAGCGGCCGGTCCGCTCCGAAGCCCTCGGCCAAGCGTGAACGGCCGGCTCGCAAGGCCGCCACGCCCAAGCCGGCCGCAAAGAAGGCGGCTGAGCCCAAGGCTGCTGCGCCCGCGCCCAAGCCGACGCCCGCGCCGGCCCTCACCGCGGCCGCGAAGCCCGCGCCCGCGCCGACCACCGCGGCCAAGCCCGCGCCGAAGGCCGAGCCCAAGCCGGTGGACGCCAACGTCGCTGCCGCCAAGGAGATCAACGCCGTGCTGGCCCTGCTGCCCAGGCTGGCCGACGGCCAGTGGCATGACCTCGGCGCCGCCGCCAAGGCGCTGAAGGACGCCGGCCTGCTGGCCAAGTCCGCACCGGCCACCAAGCTGTTCCGCAAGCACCCGCAGGCCTTCCAGCTGCAGCCGGCCAAACAGCCCAACCAGGTCCGCTTCGGCCACGGATGATCCTGAAAGCTTCACGGGCCTTGCACCCTGACGAGAGGCCGCCGCGCGCAAAGCGGCTAGCATCGGCGGCCTCCACCGGAGGTCTTGTTTGCTGAAGTCCTGTCTGAAGTCCCTGCTGGGCSCGGCGCTTGCCGGCCTGGCCCTCGTCGCCGGCGCGCAATCGCCGCCGCCCGCGCCTGTCGCAGCCCCCAACCCGCAGCAGCCGCAAGCCCAGCAGCCGCCCACGGTGTCGGCCAGTGCGCGGCGCCTGTACGAGCGCAGCAAGGGCCAGCTGCTGCAGATCCGCACGCTGCTGAAGACCCAGGACAGCCAGGCCTCGGTCGGCTCGGGCTTTCTCGTCAGCAACGACGGCCACATCGTCACCAACTATCACGTCATCAGCCAGTTCGCGCTGGAGCCCGACAGCTACCGGCTGCGCTATGCCACGACCGACGGCCAGGGCGGGGCGCTGGAACTGCTGGATTTCGATGCCCGCCGCGACCTGGCGCTGCTGCGTGCCGTCGATGACGGCAAGGGCGGAGGGCTGAAGGGCCGTGGCGCTTTGGGCTTCAGGCCGCAAAGCCAGCCGCTGGCCAAGGGCGAGCGCATCTACTCCATGGGCAACCCGCACGACGTGGCCTTTGCCGTCGTCGAGGGCAACTACAACGGCCTGGTGGAGCGCAGCTTCGACCCGCTGATCTATTACGCCGGCGGCATCAACCCCGGCATGAGCGGTGGCCCGGTGCTGGACGAGGACGGCCTCGTCGTCGGCGTCAATGTGTCGACGCTGCTGTTCGCCCAGCAGGTCAGCTTCCTGGTGCCGGGCGAGTTCGCCGAGGGCCTGGTCAAGCGCAGCCTGGCCGCCAAGCCCATCCGCAGTGCGGCCTGGGGCCGGTTGCGCGACCAGCTGACGCGCTACCAGGACGAACTCGTCACCCGCTTCCTCGCCGCCCCCTGGGAGAGCGCCAACCACGACCGCTACCGCCTGCCGGTGCCCAAGCAGGACTTCATGCGCTGCTGGGGGCGCGGCACCTCGGCCGACACCAAGGGCCTGGACTTCGAGCGCTCGCAATGCCGCATGGACCATGCCCTCTTCGTCAGCGGCAATCTGCAGACCGGCTGGCTGGACATGTCCCACGAGGCCTATGACGGGACCAAGCTCGGCGCGCTGCGTTTCGCGCGCCAGTATTCCGGGAGCTTTCGCAACGAGCGCCTGGGCGCGGCGGACAAGTCCCGCACCGCGCCCTATTGCAAAGAACAATTCGTAGGGATGCCGCCCCCAGATGCGGGCGAGCCCGCATCACCCCCCGGGGGGGCGCCGGTAGCCCGGCAGAGCCGGAGCGGCCCGGGCGACGTCCTGCCGCTGCGCGCCGTCGTCTGCCTGCGCGCCTACCGCAAGCTGGACGGCCTGCACGACCTCAGCGTCCTCGTGACGACGGTGGACTCGCCCACCGAAGGCGCCCTGGGCCGCTTCGACGCCCGTGGCGTCAGCTTCGACAACGCGCTCAAGCTGGCTGCGCATTACCTGGAGGGCTTCGCGTGGACCAAGAGCAGCAAGACCAAGTGACGCCGGCCGCCGTGGCGCTCGCCACGCCTGCTGCTGCCGTCGTCGAGCTGCTGGGCCGCGACGGCCGCGCCGCCCTGGTGCAGCGCGTGACGCACTGGCCGGTGCGCATCGGCCGCTCGCCGGCCTGCGACATCGTGCTGGACGACGGCCATCTGGCCGCCGAGCATGCCGAGCTGCAACTCGCGCCCGGCGGTGGCGTCAGCCTCAGGTTGCTGGACAGCCGCAACGGCGGCAGCGTCGCCGGAAAGCGCCTGGCCGCGGGCGAGCAGGCCACCCTGCCCGAGGGCGGCGCCTTCCAGCTCGCCGGCTGCTCGCTGCGCCTGCGCACCAGTGCCGACGTGCTGGCCCCGGAGCAGGCGATGGTCATCCATCCGGTACGCCATTGGACCCTGCTGCCGCTGCTGCTGCTGTCCATGGTGTTCTTCCAGTGGCTGGACCGTTGGAGCGCCGTCGATCCCGACGCGCGCTGGATCGACTACGCCTCGCCGCTGCTGGGCCCGCTGGCCTTCGTGCTTGGCTGGGCCGGCCTGTGGTCGCTGGCCAGCCAGCTCTTCCATCACCGCTTCCCGTTCACGACGCATCTGCGCCGCGCCCTCGTCGTCATCGTCGCGCTGCAGCTGCTGGAGTGGCTGCTGCCGGCGCTGGCCTATGCCTTCTCCTGGCCGCGGTTGATGGTGCTGGAGTCATTGGCGACACCGGTGGCCGTCGCGACGCTGATCGCCTGGCATGCCGGCCTCGTCTGGCCTGGCGCACGGCGCATCCTGAACGGCGGCATCGCGGTCCTGCTGCTGCTGGGCCTGGGCCTGCAGGTTGGCGGCCGCCAGGAGCAGCAATACGTCTTCGGCCCGCCCTATCTGGCCAGCCTGCCGCCGCCAGCGCTGCGTCTGGTGTCGCCGCAGTCGCCGGAGACGCTGATCGAGTCCCTGAAGCCGCTGAAGGCCGAACTGGCCAAGCAGGCGCGCAAGGACAACGAAGGCGCCGTCGACGACGACAGCGGCAGCGAGTGATGCCGCGGCGCGCTCAGGTCTGCGGCAGGAAGCCGTCGACCGACAGATAGCGCTCGCCGGTGTCGTAGTTGAAGCCCAGCACTCGCGCATTCGCGGGCAGCTCGGGCAGCTTCTGCGCGATGGCGGCCAGCGTGGCGCCGCTGGAGATGCCGACGAGCAGGCCCTCCTCGCGGGCACAGCGCCGCGCATATTCGCGCGCCGCCTCGGCCTCGACCTGGATGACGCCGTCCAGCAGGGCGGTGTCCAGCACCGCCGGGATGAAGCCCGCGCCTATGCCCTGGATGGGATGCGGGCTGGGCTGGCCACCGCTGATGACCGGTGAGGCGCTGGGCTCCACCGCGTAGACCTTGAGTTGCGGCCAGGCGGCCTTCAACACCTGGGCGCAGCCGGTGATGTGGCCGCCGGTGCCGACGCCGGTGATCAGTGCGTCCAGGCCTTCGGGAAAGTCCTTCAGGATTTCCTGCGCCGTCGCCTTCACATGGATGGCCGGGTTGGCCGCGTTCTCGAACTGCTGCGGCATCCAGGAGCCCGGATGCTGCTCGAGCAGCTCGCGGGCGCGCGCGATGGCGCCCTTCATGCCCTTCTCGCGCGGCGTCAGGTCGAAGCTCGCGCCATAGGCCAGCATCAGCCGGCGGCGCTCGACGCTCATGCTGTCGGGCATGACGAGGATGAGCTGGTAGCCTTTCACCGCGGCCACCATGGCCAGGCCGACGCCGGTGTTGCCCGAGGTCGGCTCGATGATGGTGCCGCCGGGCTTCAGCAGGCCCTGCGCCTCGGCGTCCTCGATCATGGACAGCGCGATGCGGTCCTTGATGGAGCCGCCCGGGTTGGCGCGCTCGGACTTGACCCAGACCTCGGCGCCGCTGAACAGGCGCTGCAGGCGGATGTGGGGCGTGTTGCCGATGGTGTCGAGGATGCTGGCGGCTTTCATCGGTGGGCTCCGGTTCTGCGAATCGGAACAGTGTGCCAGCAGTCGTTTCCTACTTCGTGCGGGGCTTGGGCAGGCCCTCATCGCCGTGCTGCATGCGGCGCTCGCGCATCAGGCCGACGCTGAGGGCCACCGCGCGGGCGGCGCGCTTCACTTCCTCCTGCACATCGGTGTCCTTGTCCAGCGCGTCATGGCTGGTCGCATAGGGTCCGTAGTAGCCGATGTAGCGGTCCAGCCGCGCGCCGAAGCCGGCGTCCAGCAGCCCCATCCAGTCCAGCCAGTCCGACAGCGCCCGCCGCGTGCCCTCGATGCCGGCCACGTCGCCGTGCACGACCAGGCCGTAGACGCGGCCGGCGAGGTGCTTGGGATAGTCCCACCCCTTCAACTCCATCTCGCGCGCCAGCTCGGCCTTCTTGCCCTGGGTGGACGTCGGGTCGGGGTTGCCGCCGTCGGCGCAGACGAGCCGGTCCATCATCAGCTTCAGGGGGCTGGGGGCCTGGTACCAATGCACCGGCGTCAGCAGCAGCACGCCGTGGGCGCGCACCCATTGCTCGTAGATCTCGGTCATCCAGTCGTTGGTCTGGCCCGACGCGTGGTTGGGATAGCAGCTGCAGGGCCAGTGGCACAGCGGCATCGCCGTGGACACGCAGCCCTTGCAGGGGTGGATGTGGCGGTCGTAGTCGGAGGTCAGGCGGCTCAGGTCGAGTACGTCCACGGCCATGCCCTCGGCCTCGCAGGCGCTGCGGGCCAGCTGCGTGAGCCGCCAGGTCTTGGACATCTCGCCGGGGCAGCTGCCGTCGTTGCGCGGCGAGGCGTTGATGACGAGAACTCGCGGCGGTGAACCCGCCCAGGCGTCCTGGGCCTGCTTCAGCCGCAGGTGGAG
Source organism: Roseateles sp. P1_C1_2 (assembly GCF_056406535.1). Classification (NCBI taxonomy): domain Bacteria; kingdom Pseudomonadati; phylum Pseudomonadota; class Betaproteobacteria; order Burkholderiales; family Sphaerotilaceae; genus Roseateles; species Roseateles sp. P1_C1_2. The sequence goes on along the minus strand of NZ_JBFUAB010000020.1, from coordinate 104,615 downwards.
GTCGCGCCACTCGCGCGACAAGTCGTAGCCGGGGTCGGCAAAGCCCGCGCCCGCCTTGACCTTGATCGGGGCCTTGCGGCCCTCATCGAAGGCCTCCCAGGCGATCTGCTCCAGCCGCTCGAGCGCTTCGCGTTCCGGATCGTAGGCGGGGTCGACGAAGCGCTGGCGGAAGCGTTGTCCGAATTCTTCGCGCCCGGTTGGTTGCGCCTGGCCGGTTCTCACGGGTGAAGTCATGGCGAGATCTCCTCAGTGGTCATCTCGCTCGGCAAGCCATATGCCCGCGGCTGCGATAATCACCCCGTGAAGCAAGCCAGACCGCCGCTGGGGCAATCATGGAAACATGGCCCTGGAGGAAGGTCCGGACTGCAAAGAGCGGCGTAGCAGCTAACGGCTGCCCGGCGAAAGCCGAGGATCAGAGCAACAGAGACGAGTTCTGTCGGGTTCGCCCGACAGAGGTGAAACGGGCAATCTCTACGCGCAGCAACACCAAGTAGGCCAGCGTTGATGCGGCTCGCAGAGCTGGCGGGTAGGTGGCACCGAGCCGGGCAGTGATGCCCGGCCCAGAGGAATGGCGGTCACGCCGTCCGAACCGCAAGGGGAGGGCGGTGCACAGAATCCGGCCTATCGGCTTGCTTCACTCTTTCTTTCTCATACCTTTCTCCCGTGGAAAAGTGCCGCGGCGATAGCTAGATTTCACGTTGTCACGGCGTTAGGTTTGGCGCAGCATCGCCATGTCGGGCGAAAGCCCCGGCAGGGGAGAAAAACGATGATCCCGGACCACCGAGGATCGAGTCTCGAGTCAGGCCAGAACGGGCGCCAACGGCGGTGCCGGGCCGATTCATGCTTGGCCGGGCGGATCGCGTGCCGGTCAGTTCTTTCTCCTCCCCTTCAGAAATCGCCGGAAGTTCCGGATTGAAGTCGCGGCATCCGATCTGGCCGCAACGGATGCCGACCCCATGACGGGCCATGCCAAAGGGAGTGCTGTGATGAAGCTGAACAACCTGCGCCTGCGTTCCAAGCTGATGCTGGGATTCGCGCTGCTCGCGGCCGTCGTGCTGCTGGTGTCGGGCCTGTCCCTGAACTCCTTGAGCCGCTCGAATGGGCGCTTCACCGGTTACCTGGAGGGCGTGGGCGAGCGCGAGCGCCTGGTCAACGATGTGCGTGACGCCGCGGCGCGGCGGGCCATCGCGGCGCGCAATCTGGTGCTGGTGACGACGCCAGCCGATCGCGACGTCGAGAAGATCGCCGTCACCAAGGCGCATGAGGACATGCAGCAATCCATGGCCAAGCTCAAGCAGGCCTTGGCCAAGGCCGGCGATCTGGGTGATCGCGACAACGCGCTGCTCGGCGAAATGCAGCGCGTCGAAGCCCAGTACGGGCCGGTGGCGCTGGCCATCGTCGGCATGGCGCTGGACGGCAAGCGCGATGAGGCCATCGCCAAGATGAACGCCGAATGCCGCCCCTTGCTGGCCGCCCTGCTGAAGGCGACCGATGACTACCTGACCTACGAGAGCCAGCAGGCCGTCCTGCGCGTGCAGCAGGCGGAGGGCGCCTATGGCAACGACCGCATCCTGATGGTGGGCGTCAGCCTGGCCGCCGTGGCCGCCGCCGTGCTGCTGGGCTGGGCGCTGAGCAATGCCATCACGCGGCCGCTGCAGCGCGCCGTGCACCTGGCCGAAGCGGTGGCGTCGGGCGACCTGAGCTCGCACATCGTCATCGACAGCAACGACGAGACCGGCCAGCTGCTGGCGGCCCTCAAGCGCATGAATGACGGCCTGGTCGAGATGGTCGGCCGCGTGCGCCAGTCGGCTGACAGCATCTCGACGGCGTCGCAGGAGATCGCCAGCGGCAACCACGACCTGTCCAGCCGCACTGAACAGCAGGCCAGCGCCTTGCAGCAGACGGCGGCGTCCATGCAGCAGATGACCTCCACCGTGCAGCAGACGGCCGAGAGTTCGCGCCAGGCCACGCAGCTGGCCAGCGCCGCCACCGAGGTGGCCGGTCGCGGTGGCGATGTCGTGCAGCGCGTCGTCACGACCATGGGTGAGATCAGCGCGTCCAGCCGCAAGATTGCCGACATCATCGGCACCATCGATGGCATCGCCTTCCAGACCAATATCCTGGCGCTGAATGCCGCCGTGGAGGCGGCGCGCGCCGGCGAGCAGGGCCGCGGCTTCGCCGTCGTGGCGGGCGAGGTGCGCTTGCTGGCTCAGCGCAGCGCCCAGGCCGCGCGCGAAATCAAGGGCCTGATCGGCGCCAGCGTAGAGAAGGTCGAGGCGGGCAGCCAGCTCGTCGGCGAGGCCGGCGCCACGATGGGCGACATCGTCGGCCAGGTGCGCCGCATGACCGACCTGATGGCCGAGATCAACGCCTCGGCCAACGAGCAGAGCAGCGGCATCGGCCAGGTCAACCAGTCCGTCGCCTCCATCGACCAGGGCACGCAGCAGAACGCGGCCCTCGTCGAGCAGAGTGCGGCCGCCGCCGAGAGTCTGCAGCACCAGGCGGCCGGCCTGCTGGATGTGATCTCGCAATTCAAGACGGCGCGGCCGGGACGCGGCTTCGCCTGAGCCAGCGTCAACCCCGCGACGCCGAGAGTGGGGATCGGTCGATACACTCGCTGGCAGCCGCAACCCGCGGCTGCCAGCACGTCCACCCGACCGCCCCGATGAATCCTGAAGCCAGCCGCCTCTGGCGCGCGCCTCGCTGGGCCCTGTCCGTGCTGTTGGCCTGTTTGGCCATGGTCGGGCCCTTCTCCATCGACACCTATCTGCCGGCTTTCGCCGGCATCGCCGCGGCGCTGGATGCGACGCCGGTGCAGATGCAGCAGACGCTGTCGGCCTATCTGCTCGGCTTCGCCTTCATGAACCTCTTCCACGGCGCGCTGTCGGACTGCTTCGGCCGCCGGCCGGTCGTGCTGATCGGCCTGGCGGTGTTCACGGGCGCCAGCATCGGCTGCGCGGTGGCGGGCTCGATCGGCCAGCTGGTGTTCTGGCGCACAGTGCAGGGCATGTCGGCCGGCGCCGGCATCGTCGTGTCGCGGGCCATCATCCGCGACATGTTCCCGCCGGCGGACGCGCAGCGCGTGATGTCCCAGGTGACCCTCTTCTTCGGCGTGGCGCCAGCGATTGCGCCCATGGTGGGCGGTTTCCTGTTCGTGCACGCCGACTGGCACTCGATCTTCTGGTTCCTGACCTTTGTCGGCGCGGCGCTGCTGGTGTCCAACTGGCGGCTGCTGCCCGAGACGCTGCACCCCGGCCTGGTCCAGCCCTTTCACGTCGGCGCGCTGATGCGCGAGTACTGGCGGCTGTGCAGCAGCCGCAAGTTCATGATGCTGGTGCTGGCCAGCGGCATTCCCTTCAACGGCATGTTCCTCTACGTGCTGGCGACGCCGGTCTTCCTCGGTGAGCACCTGCACTTCGCGCCGCAGCAGTTCTTCTGGTTCTTCCTGTGCTCCATCGGCGGCATCATGGCCGGCGCGGCGGTCAGCGGCCGGCTGGCCGGCAAGATGAGCGCGAAGCGCCAGATCATGCGCGGCTTTCGCATCATGGTGGCCGTGTCGATCACCAATGTGCTGCTCAACCTGTTCGCGCCGCTGAGTGCCTTCTGGGCCTTGCCCATGGTCGGCCTGTTCGCCTTCGGCTGGGCGATGATGGTGCCGGTCGTCACGCTGCTGGTGCTGGACCAGGTGCCCGAGCGCCGCGGCATGGCCTCGTCGCTGCAGGCCTGCATCGGCTCGGCCGCCAACGGCCTCGTCGCCGGCGTGCTGGTGCCCCTGGTCATGCATTCGACGGTGGCCCTGGCCCTCACATCCGCCGGCTTGATGATGGTGGGCCTGGTGGCCTGGTACGGCGTCAGGCGCTCCGTCGTGACTTAAGCCTGGCGATCACTTGCCGAAATCACCGACATGATGAAAAAGCGCTGGCTGATCACCGCGCTGCTGGCCGCCTGCGCGGCTGCGCAGGCAGATGAACCCAAGGAACCGGTGGAGGTGCTGCGCCAGCGCCTGGCGGAGCGCCTGTCCACCAAGGGCGAGGGCGCGGCCACCGCCAAATCGCCCGCCAAGGCCGGCAAGCCCGCCAAGGCCGAGGCGGCCAAGCCCGTGCACTGGGGCTATGCCGGCGACGTCGGCCCCGATCATTGGGCCGAGCTGGCGCCGGACAACAAGCTCTGCGCCGTCGGCACGCGCCAGAGCCCCATCGACATCCGCGAGGGCATTGCCGTCGAGCTGGAGAAGATCAGCTTCGACTACCGCGCCAGCAGCTTCTCGGTGCAGGACAACGGCCACACCATCCAGGTCAACGTCGGCGCCGGCAACGGCCTGACGGTGATGGGTCGGCGCTACGAGCTGGTGCAGTTCCACTTCCACCGGCCCAGCGAAGAGCGCGTCAACGGCAAGCAGTCCGACATGGTGGCCCACCTCGTGCACAAGGATGCGCAGGGCAAGCTCGCCGTCGTCGCCGTGCTGCTGGAGCGCGGGCCCGACAACAAGCCCCAGCCGCTGATCCAGACCGTCTGGGCCAATCTGCCGCTGGAAAAGGGCGAGGCCTTGGCGGCCCAGGTACAGATTGACCTGAACCAGCTGCTGCCCGTCGAGCGCGGCTACTACACCTATATGGGATCGCTGACGACGCCGCCCTGCAGCGAGGGCGTGCTGTGGATGGTGCTGCGCCAGCCCGTCGCCATGACGGCCCAGCAGCTGGGCATCTTCGCCAAGCTCTATCCGATGAATGCGCGGCCGTTGCAGGCCGGCTCGGGGCGCCTCATCAAGGAATCGCTGGGGACGCCTTAGCCTCGGCGGGTTTTGCGGACCCCGGACAGCCAGTCGTGCAGCGTGGCGAACAGCTGCTCGGCGACGACGGGCTTGGCGACGTGGTCGTCCATGCCGGCGTCCAGGCAGCGTTGGCGCTCGTCGTCGAAGGCATTGGCCGTCATGGCCAGGATGGGCAGGTCGGCGCCTTCAGGCAGGCGCCGGATGGCGCGTGTCGCGTCCAGGCCGTCCATGATGGGCATTTGCACGTCCATCAGCACCAGGGCGTAGTCGCCGGCCTTGACCATGTCGACGGCCTGCTGGCCGTCCGCGGCGACGTCCACCGTCAGGCCGGCGCTGCCGATGAGGGCGACGGCCACTTCCTGGTTGACCGGGTTGTCCTCGGCCAGCAGCAGGCGGCGGGGCTGGGCGCGCGCCAGTTCGGCCAGACGCTCGCGCGCCGAATGCGGCCGCGGGGCCGCCACCGGCGCCACCGGGGCATGGGCTGCGGCTTGGACGGGCAGCGTGAACCAGAAGGTGCTGCCGCGGCCCAGCGTGCTGTCGACGCCGACGTGGCCGCCCATCAGCTCGGCCAGGCGCCGGCAGATCGCCAGGCCGAGGCCGGTGCCGCCGTAGCGCCGCGTCGTCGAGCTGTCGGCCTGTTCGAAGTCGCGGAACAGCCGCGCCTGCGCGTCTGACGCAATGCCGATGCCGCTGTCCTGCACCTCGAAGCGCAGCGTCAGTGCGGCGCCAGGCTGGGTCTCGTCCAGGCGCGCACCCAGGCGCACGAAGCCGCTGTCGGTGAACTTGACGGCATTGCCGGCGAAGTTCAGCAACACCTCGGAGATGCGCTGCGGGTCGCCGATCAGCGGGCGGCCGCGCAGGGTCGGTGCGACGTCGCTCTCGACGCGCAGCCGCTTGGCTGCGGCCGTCTGGGTCGTCATGTTGGCGATGTTGTCCAGCACCTCGCCGACGGTGAACTCGCGCTGCTCCAGCCTGACCTTGCCGGCCTCGATCTTGGAGAAGTCCAGCACGTTGTTGATGACGCTGAGCAGATGCTCGGCCGCGTTGGCCACCTTCTGCAGGCGTTTCTGCTGCTCGGGCTCGATGGTGTCGCTCTGGGCCAGATAGGTCAGGCCGATGATGGCGTTCATCGGCGTGCGGATCTCGTGGCTCATGTTGGCCAGGAAGGCGCTCTTGGCCAGGCTCGCCGCCTGGGCGGCCTGGGTGGCCTCGGCCAGCTCGGCGGTGCGCGCCTCGACCAGCTCCTCGAGGTGGTGGCGGTAGCGCTCCAGCTCCAACGCGTCGCGGCGCTGGCGCGAGATGTCGGTCAGGAAGCCATGCCAGAGCACGCTGCCATCGGCCTCGCGCTGGGCGATGGCATTGCCGTAGATCCAGCGTTCGCTGCCGTCGGCCAGCGGGGTGCGGAACTCCTGCTGCCAGGGGCTGAGGTTGCGTGCGGAGGCCAGCAGGCTCTCGCGCACGGCGGCGCGGTCGTCGGGGTGCACGCGCTCGAACCAGGGCGCCGCGCTGCGGCCGAGTTCGGCACTGCCGAGCAGGAAGTACTCGCGCACCGCTTCGCTGACATAGGCGAAGGAGAACTCGCCGTTGACGGCCAGGCGCAGCTGGTAGACGACGCCGGGCACTGTCTCGGCCATGCCGCGCAGGCGCTCGATGAGGTTGCGCTGGGCATCGAACTGCTGCTGCAGCGCGTCGCGCATGTGTTCGAGGTGGCCGCCGAGCAGGCCGATCTCGTCCTGGCGGGTGTGCTCCAGCTTGGCGTTGAAGCGGCCCTCGGCGAGGTCGTTGGCGAAATCGCCGAGTTCGCGCAGCGGGCGGAACAGGCGCGAGTTCAGCAGCCACAGCACCAGGGCCAGCGAGGCCAGCAACTGGCCGCCGACGGTGGCGCCATAGAGCCAGCGCTGGCGCAGCACGGCCGTCGTGCTGAGATGGTCGTCGATCTCGATCTGGATGTGGCCGATGCGCGTCGCGCCGCGCAGGATGTCGCGCTCGCCGGTCAGCGTCTGGCCCAGGCGGCGCTCGGGCAGGTGGTTCTCGATGAAGGGCAGGCCCTGGGACGCGTCGCTGACGCTGACGCGCACGACCTCGGGTGACTTGACGATGGCCGACACGACCTCGCGCGCGGCGACGGCGTCCAGGTTCCACAGCAGTTCGGGCAGGCTGCTGGCCAGCACGTCGAGCTTGGCGTCGAGGTCGCGCTGCAGCGCCTGCTCGGCGACCTTGGACTCGCGCAGCCCGATGAAGAGGCCGCCGACGATGAGGGCCGGCAGCAACAGGCCGATGCTGGCGCCGAGGGCCAGGGCGGCAAAGAGCGAGGACGAGGGCTTGCGGCTCAAGATGCGGTCATGCTGCCATGAGTTGGGCTGCCAGAAAGCGAAACACGCCACGACGCGGTGGCGGCGTGGCGTGTTTCGTGGTGCATGAGCGTCAGCCCTTGCCCAGCAGTTGGGGCTTCAGCGAAGAGTCGACCGGCTTGTCGCCCAGCCAGATCTTCAGCACCGCGTTGTAGAAGGCGATGTCCTTCATCGGCTCGCCGATCGGCTTGCCGTTGAGGAACATCACGGTGCCGGTGTCGGGCACCCAGTCCACCGTGATGACGTCGCCCTTCTTGCCTTGAGGAATGTTGACGAAGGTCTCGCCGAACTGGGCGAGCTGGTTGACGAACTTGGAGCGTTCGGCCTTGTCGGTGTTGGCGGTGATGCCGGCCATGAAGGCCTGGCCCAGCTCGTCACCGGTCACCTCGCGCAGCAGGCCGAGGCTGAAGCGGCGCGGGCCGGTGGTTTCCAGCACGCCGGCCGTGGTGTCCTTCTTCTCGGGCAGATAGAGCACCAGGGAATAGACCTTGACGACGATGCGCACGCGCACACCGGCGCCATTGACCTTCAGTTCCTTGCCGCCGACCTTGACCGTGTCATCGAACTTGAGGCCGCCCACTTCGATGGCCTGGGCGGCACCGCCCAGACCCAGGGCGAGGACCAGGCCGGTCATCCAGCGGGTCGCTTTCTGCATCTTCATGAAGTCTCCTGATCTTGGGGGGATAGGGATGGCCGCGGCTCAGTGCGCGGCTTCGAGCTTGAACAGACTGACGACCTCTTCGAGGCCATGGGCCTGGGCGCGCAGCGAGTCAGCGGCCGCGGCGGCTTCTTCCACCAGGGCGGCGTTCTGTTGCGTGCTCTTGTCCATGTCGTGGATGGTATGCGTGACGCGCTCGATGCCGGAGCTCTGTTCCGCGCTGGCGTGGGTGATCTCGCCCATGATGTCGGTCATCCGTTGCACGCTCGCCACCACGCCCTGCATGGTGCTGCCGGCCTGGGCCACGAGCTGGCTGCCCTGGGCGACCTTCTCGACCGAGTCGCTGATGAGGCGCTTGATCTCCTTGGCGGCGTCGGCGCTGCGGCCGGCCAGCGAGCGCACCTCGCCGGCGACGACCGCGAAGCCGCGGCCCTGTTCGCCGGCGCGCGCGGCTTCCACCGCGGCGTTCAGCGCCAGGATGTTGGTCTGGAAGGCGATGCCGTCGATGACGCTGATGATGTCGACGATCTTCTTGCTCGAGGCGTCGATGCTGCCCATGGTCGTCACGACCTTGGCCACCACGGCGCCGCCTTCGCCGGCGACCTGGGAGGCCGCCTTGGCCAGTTGGTTGGCCTGCTGGGCGTTCTGCGCGTTCTGCTGCACGGCGTCGGTCAGCGTCTTCATGGCCGACAGCGTCTGCTCCAGCGATGCCGCCTGGGCCTCGGTGCGCACCGACAGATCCATGTTGCCGCTGGCGATCTCGCTGGAAGCCGACGAGATCGATTCCGTGCCCTCGCGCACGYGGCCGACGATGCCCTTGAGGCTTTCGTTCATGTCATGCAGGGCCTGCAGCAGCTCGCCGGTCTCGTCGCGGCTGCGCACCTCGATCTCGCTGGTCAGGTTGCCCGAGGCCACCTTGCGCGCCACGGCCACCGCGCCGCGCAGCGGGTTGACGATGCCGCGCGTGATCAGCACGCCGGTCAGCGCGCTGGCGATGATGGCGGCGATGGCCAGGCCCAGCAGCAGCAGGGCGGTCTTCTGAGCCACCTGGTTGGATTTCTGGCCGGCCGCGTCCATGCCGGCGTTGCGGGTCTCGACCAGCTTGTCCAGCGCGGCCATGTATTTGCCCTGGGCGGCGCGCACCGAGAACTGGTACTTCAGCGGCGCGCCCTCGGTGTCGCCGGAGGCCACGGTCTTCACGAAGGCCGCCTGGCCGGTCATGAACTTGGCGCGCGCCTCTTCCACCGCCTTGAGCTGCTCCTGGCTGGCCTCGTCGGTCAGCAGGGGCTTGAGCTCGGCCATCGTCTTTTCGTGGGCGGCCATCAGGCTGGCGACGGTGTCCAGCTCCTTCTTGATCTGCTCCTCGCCCGTCATGATCAGCGTCGTCATCATGCTGCGCGAGGCATCACCCAGCTCCGCCTTGGCGCGGTTGGCCAGGGCCACCGTCTTGTAGTCGGTGCTGATCAGCTGGCTGATTTCGCTGTTCAGGGTCTGGATGCCGAAGTAGCCCAGCAGCGTGATGGCGACCAGGGCGACGATCACGACCGTGAAGCCGGCGGTGAGGCGTTGTCCGATGCGCATATGGGACAAGAAATTCATGGGGGGCTGCCTCGGTTTTGATATTTGGTGGGAGCCCCGGTTTTGAGTTCTTGGCTGAAGGGGCTGAAACAGCACGAAATTTCAGCAGAAATCACTGGGCCGCATGCATTCTGGGCGGCCAGCTGGCGAGGCTTGCCGTGATTTGTGCGGCAAAACCCTGTCAGACCTGGCGTCGCCTCGGCGACACCAGGCCGCCGAGCCGCTTCAAGCATGGGGGCAAACGCGATCCCGTTGCGTGCGTCACTTCAAGCACCACTTCGCAATATCTTGGCAAGTCCTTATTTATTAAAGAGATTTTTTCCCATATCTGTATAAATTTACAGCTGTGGCTAAGTGCTTGATTTCATTGAAAAAACTTGTGCCGAACCTTGACCCGGTGGGGTGCGGGCCTTAAAGTGGGAGGAAGTGTCGTTCAGTGGTGAAAAGTGTCGGAATTCGTCTTTCAGGGTGCCTCCAACTTGGCCTTAGATGCCAAGGGCCGCCTGAGTGTGCCCAGTCGACACCGTGAAGTGCTGCAGTTGCTCTGCCAGGGGCGCCTGACCGTCACCAAGCATCCGGATGGTTGTCTGATGCTGTTTCCGCGGCCCACCTGGGAGGCTTTCCGCGACAAGGTTGCCGGCCTGCCGATGTCGGCCGCCGGCTGGAAGCGTGTTTTCCTTGGTAACGCGATGGACGTCGAGGTCGACTCGGCGGCCCGCGTGCTGATCTCGCCCGAGCTGCGCAAGAGCGCCGGGCTGAAGAACGACGTGATGCTGCTGGGCATGGGGAGCCACTTCGAGCTCTGGGACGTTGATGCCCATGCCGCCCACGAGGCCGAAGTGATGGCCGGCGAACTGCCCGATGCGCTCAAGGACTTCAGCTTCTGATGGGCGCCGAGATGAGCGAAAGCGCCGAGTTCCGCCACACCACCGTGCTGCTGAACGAGGCGGTCGACGGCGTGCTCGCGCGCCCGGACGGCGTCTATGTGGATGGCACCTTCGGCCGCGGCGGCCATTCGCGCCTGCTGCTGAGCAAGCTGGCGCCCGAGGGTCGCCTGATCGCCATCGACCGCGACCCCGAGGCGATTGCCGCGGCCGCCGCCATCACCGACCCGCGCTTCTCCATCGTCCACAGCGCCTTTGCCGACATGGCCGATCGATTGGCAGCGCTGGGTGTTCATCAGGTGGATGGTGTGCTGCTGGACCTGGGTGTGTCCAGTCCTCAGATCGACAACCCTGAGCGGGGTTTCAGCTTTCGCTTCAACGGCCCGCTGGACATGCGCATGGACACGACGCGGGGGATGAGCGCGGCGGACTTCCTGGCCGGCGCCGACGAGCGCGAGATTGCACGGGTGATTCGAGACTATGGCGAAGAACGGTTTGCTGCACAGATTGCAAAGGCGGTTGTTGCTGGCCGGGAAGCCGGCACGCCGCTCACGCGCACCGACGAGCTGCGCGAACTCGTGGCTCGCACGGTCAAGACCCGCGAGCCCGGCCAAGACCCGGCCACACGCACCTTTCAAGCCCTTCGGATTCATGTCAATGGCGAGCTTGAGGAGCTTGAGCAAGGCCTGAACGCCGCGCTGCGCCTGTTGGCGCCGGGCGGGCGGCTGTCCGTCATCAGCTTCCATTCGCTGGAGGACAGGCGCGTCAAGACCTTCATCGCCGAGCGCAGCAAGGCCGTGTTCGACCGCCGCGCGCCGTTCGCCGAAGCCGCGCCGCTGATCCTGAATGCGCTGGGCCGCATCAAGCCGAGCGACGCCGAGGTGGCCGCCAACCCGCGCTCACGCTCCGCCGTGTTGCGTGTGGCGGAGCGCACCGACGCGCCGCTGCCACCGGTCACGTCCAGGCGCTGACATGAAGCCCCCACGCTCTCTTCGTTCACTGCCCCCCGAGGGGGTGCGTCCGCGCCTTCGGGCGGCCGGGCGGCGCTGACGTGGCGAAAGTCAACTTCATCCTCATCCTGGCCGTGCTGGCCAGCGGTGTCGTCCTCGTGCACAGCGCCTACGAGTCGCGCCGCCTGTTCGCCGAGCGCGACAAGGCCAAGGCCGAGGGCCAGCGCCTGGCCGCCGACGCCGAGCGCCTGGCCGCCGAGCGCCACGCGCAGGCGACCAATCTGCGCGTCGAGCAGGTCGCGCGTGAGCGCCTGGGCATGCGCGTCATCAGCCCTGCCGTCGTGGCATCGGGAGTTGGCCAATGAACAAGGCCAACAAGTCCGTCAGCTATTCGACCAGCCCGCTGCTCGCGTCCAAGACGCCGCCGTGGCGCTCGCGCTTCCTGGTCGCCCTCGTCGGCCTGGCCTTCCTCGGCCTGCTGGCGCGCGCCGTCTATGTGCAGGTACTGAACACCGATTTCTTCCAGAAGCAGGGCGAAGCCCGCTACGCCCACACGCTGGAGCTGCCGGCCAGCCGTGGCCGCATCAACGACCGCACGGGCCAGGTGCTGGCCGCCAGCGTGGCCGTGCCGTCGATCTGGGCCATCCCCAAGGAAGTCGACGCCGACGCCGACAAGCGCCGCGCCCTGGCCAAGGCGCTGGGCCTGTCCAACAAGGAACTGGAAGCCAAGCTCAACCCCGAGACGCGCTTCGTCTGGCTCAAGCGCCTGGCCGACGACGAGACCGCCGCGCGCGTGAAGGCCATCGGCCTGAAGGGCATCTTCCAGGACCGCGAGTACCGCCGCAAATATCCCGAGGGCGAGGCGGCGGCCCATGTCGTCGGCTTCACCAATGTGGAGGACCGTGGCCAGGAAGGCATCGAGCTGGCTTTCCAGAAGGAGCTGCAGGGCCGTGACGGCTCGCGCTCCGTCGTGCGCGACCGCCTGGGTCGCGTCGTCGAGGACATCGGCGACATCGTGCCCGCGGCCAACGGTCACGACATCGACCTGGCGGTGGATTCCAAGGTGCAGTTCTTCGCCTACCAGCGCATCCGCGACGCGGTGGCCGAGAACAAGGCCAAGGCCGGTTCCGTCGTCGTGCTGGACGCACAGACCGGCGAGGTGCTGGCGCTGGCCAACTTCCCGAGCTACGACCCCGGCAATCGCCAGAACCTGTCGGGCGAGCAACTGCGCAACCGCGCGCTGACCGACGTCTTCGAGCCCGGCTCGACGATGAAACCCTTCATCGCCGGCCTGTCGATGGAGACCGGCCGCACGACACCCGACAGCATGGTCGACACCGGCAACGGCAAATACGCCTTCCAGGGTGCCGTCATCAGCGACACCAAGCCGCATGGCGTCATTCCGGTGCGCGAGGTCATCAAGTTCTCGAGCAACATCGGCGCCACCAAGCTCGCCATGCAGATGCAGCCGCGCGAGATGCACGAGATGTTCACGGCCATCGGCCTGGGCCAGCGGCCCCAGATCAGCTTTCCCGGCGCGGTGACCGGCAAGCTGCGCCCCTACAAGACCTGGCGCCCCATCGAGCAGGCGACGATGAGCTATGGCTACGGCCTGTCGGCGTCGCTGTTCCAGCTGGCGCGGGCCTACACGGTGTTCGCGCGCGACGGCGAGATCATCCCCGTCAGCATGCTGCGCCAGCCGCATGACCACCCGGTGCCCGGCATCCGTGTGTTCTCGCCCAAGGTCACGCAGGACCTGCGCCTGATGCTGCAGGCCGCGGCAGGCCCCGGCGGCACGGCGCCCGACGCCCAGGTGCCGGGCTACAGCATCGGCGGCAAGAGCGGCACGGCCCACAAGCAGGAAGGCCGCGGCTACGCCAGCCACAAATACCGCTCATGGTTTGTCGGCATCGCGCCCATCAGCAAGCCGCGCATCGTCGTTGCCGTCATGGTCGACGACCCGACTGCCGGCGTGTACTACGGCGGCAAGGTCGCCGGCCCGGTGTTCAGCCAGGTCACCGCGCAGACGCTGCGCCTGCTCGGCGTGCCGCCCGACCTGGACGTGAAGAGCCAGATCGTCGCCAACCAGAAGGCCACGGCCGTGGAAGAAAGCTTCTGATGCTCACCCGCCTCAAATCCCCCGATGCCGCCGCGCGCTGGTTGTCCGAATGGTGCACCGGCACGCTGCGCACCGACAGCCGCCAGGTGCGACCCGGTGATGCCTTCATCGCCTGGCCCGGCTATGCGCGCGACGGCCGCGAATTCGTCGCTGCGGCGCTGGAAGCCGGCGCGTCCACCTGCCTGGTCGAAGAGGCCGATGTCGAGCGTTTCGGCTTCGTGGATGCGCGCGTGGCCTCCCTGCCCGGGCTGAAGGCCCGCACCGGCGAGATTGCCGCCACCTTCTTCGGCAAGCCGACCGACACGCTGGACGTCATCGCCGTCACCGGCACCAATGGCAAGACCTCGTCGGCCTGGTGGATTGCCCAGGCCTCGGCCCAGCTCGGCAAGCGCTGCGGCGTGGTGGGCACGCTCGGCATCGGCGAGCCGCCCAAGCTGGACTACAACGGCCTGACGACGCCCGACCCCGTGCTGCTGCAGGCCGCCTTCGCCCGCATGCGCGACGACGGTTTCTCGGCCTGCGCCATCGAGGCCAGCAGCATCGGCATCGTCGAAGGTCGCCTGGCCGGCAGCGCGGTGCGTGTCGCGGTGTTCACCAACTTCACGCAAGACCACCTCGACTACCACCGCACGATGGACGCCTATTGGGCAGCCAAGCGTGCGCTGTTCAGCTTCCCCGGCCTGCGTGCCGCCGTCATCAACCTCGACGATCCCAAGGGCGCGGAGCTCGCGGCTGAACTGGCCTCGCTGGACGTCTGGACCACCGGTGTCGAGCACAGCGATGCGCGCCTCTCGGCCCGAGGTCTGCACTACACCGGCGAAGGCCTGGCCTTCATGTTGCATGAGGGCGGCGAAGCCCTGGCCGTGCAGACCAGCCTGATCGGCGACTACAACGCCGCAAACCTGCTCGGCGTGGCCGGCGCCCTGCGCGCGCAAGGCCATGCGCTGGCCGACGTGGCGCGCGTGCTGGGCCGCGTGACGCCGGTGCCGGGCCGCATGCAGCGCGTTGGCAATGGCCGCGAACTGCCGCAGGTCGTCGTCGACTACGCCCACACGCCGGACGCCCTCGACAAGGCGCTCTCGGCACTGCAGGGCCTGGCGCAGGCGCGCGGCGGCGAGCTGGTCTGCGTGTTCGGCTGCGGCGGCGACCGCGACCGCGGCAAGCGCCCGCAGATGGGTGCCATCGCTGCACGCCTGGCGGGCCGCGTCGTCGTCACGACCGACAACCCGCGCAGCGAAGCGCCGGCCCAGATCATGGGCGACATCGCCGTGGCTGCGCCGGCGGCAAGTGTCATCGAGGCCCGCGAGGAAGCCATCCGCATGGCCATCACCCAGGCCGGCTCGCGCGACATCGTGCTGATCGCCGGCAAGGGCCATGAGGACTACCAGGAAGTGAACGGCGTGCGCCGGCCTTTCTCCGACGTCGGCGAGGCGCGTGCGGCGCTGCTGGAAAGGGCGGGTCTGTGAGCCTGTTCATGACGCTCGCTGAAGCACAGGCGCTGTTGCCAGGCTCGACGCTGGTCGGTAACGGCGCGACCGGCTTTGCCCGCGTGCACAGCGACACGCGCAGCTTGCGCATCGGCGACCTCTTCGTCGCGCTGCGTGGCGAGCGCTTCGATGCCAACGACTTTCTGAGCCAGGCCAAGGCGTCGGGCGCCGTCGCGGCACTGGCCGAGCGTGGCCTGGCGGAGGCGGGTCTGCCCGGTCTGCTCGTGCCCGATGCGAAGCTCGCCCTCGGCCAGCTCGCCGCCGCCTGGCGCCGCCAGCAGCAGCTGCCCGTCGTTGCCGTCACCGGCAGCAACGGCAAGACGACGACGACGCAGATGATCGCCAGCATCCTGCGCACCTGGGTGGGTGATGCGGCCCTGGCCACCGAAGGCAACTACAACAACGACATCGGCGTGCCGCTGACGCTGCTGCGCCTGCGCCATGACGACGAGACCAGCCACCGCGCCGCCGTCGTCGAACTGGGCATGAATCACCCCGGCGAGATCGCGCCGCTGGCCGCGATGACGCAGCCGACTGTGGCCCTCGTGAACAACGCGCAGCGCGAGCACCAGGAGTTCATGGCGACGGTCGAGGCGGTTGCGCGCGAGAACGGCGCCGTCATCGAGGCGCTGGCCGGCAGCGGCTGCGCCGTCTTCCCCGCCGAGGACGCCTGTGCGCCGATCTGGCTGGAACTGGCGGGCTCGCGCCCCCACCTGAGCTTTGCCTTGCGCGGCGAGGCCGACGTGACCGGCGACGCCGCCTGGATGGGCACGCACTGGGCGCTGGAACTGCACACGCCGGCCGGCACCGCGCCGGTGGCTCTGCACATGGCCGGCGAACACAACGTGCGCAATGCACTGGCGGCCGCTGCCTGCGCGCTGGCTGCCGGCGCACCGCTGGCCTCGATTGCCCAGGGCCTGGAGGCCTTCCGCGCCGTCAAGGGTCGCTCGGAACTCAAGCTCGATGCGCGTGGCCGCACCTTGATCGACGACAGCTACAACGCCAACCCCGACAGCGTGCGCGCCGCCATCGACGTGCTGGCCGGCATGCCGGGCGAAGGCTGGCTCATCCTCGGCGACATGGGCGAGGTGGGCAACGAAGGCCCGGCCTTCCACCGCGAAGTCGGTGCCTATGCGGCCGAACGCGGCATCGCTCATTTCTGGACCGCTGGCGCCGCCGCCCGCGACGCGGCGGCGGCTTACGGGTCGAGAGCCCGCGCCTTCGACAACACGGCCGCCCTCATCGCGGCCCTGAAGGAACAACCCAGCGTGGCCCAGACCCTGGTCAAGGGCTCGCGCTTCATGAAGATGGAACAAGTGGTCGCTGCACTGCAATCCGGAGGCTCCCATGCTGCTTAGCCTCGCCCAATGGCTGCAGGGCCTCTACCCCGACCTCGGCTTTCTGCGCCTCTTCCAGTACATCACCTTCCGCGCCGTGATGGCCGCGATGACGGCGCTGCTGATCGGCCTGGCCTTCGGGCCCTGGGTCATCCGTCGGCTGACCGCGATGAAGATCGGCCAGCCCGTGCGTGCCTATGGCGTGCAGGCCCATCTGGCCAAGACCGGCACGCCGACGATGGGCGGCGTCCTCGTCCTCATCGGCATCGGCGTGTCGACGCTGCTGTGGTTCGACTGGAGCAACCGCTTCGTCTGGGTCGTCATGCTGGTGACCATGGGCTTTGGTGCCGTGGGCTGGGTGGACGACTGGCGCAAGGTCGTCGACAAGAACCCCGAGGGCATGAAGAGCCGCGAGAAGTTCTTCTGGCAGTCGCTGATCGGCCTGGTCGCCGCGCTCTACCTCGCGTTCAGCGTGTCGGAGACGTCTTTCCTCGGTGTCGTGCAGCTGTTCTTCCGCTGGGTGTCCAGCGGCTTCTCCACCGAGCTGCCGCCCAAGGCCGACCTGCTGATCCCCTTCTTCAAGACCATCAGCATGCCGCTGGGCGTGTGGGGCTTCGTGGCACTGGCCTACTTCGTCATCGTCGGCACCAGCAACGCGGTCAACTTCACCGACGGCCTGGACGGCCTGGCCATCATGCCCGTCGTCATGGTCGGTTCGGCCCTGGGCTTGTTCGCCTACCTGACCGGCTCGTCGGTGTTCTCCAAATACCTGCTGCTGCCCTATATCCCCGGCGCCGGCGAGTTGCTGATCTTCTGCGCGGCGATGGCCGGCGCCGGCCTGGCCTTCCTGTGGTTCAACGCCCACCCGGCCCAGGTCTTCATGGGCGACGTGGGCGCGCTGGCGCTGGGCGGTGGCCTGGGGACGCTGGCCGTCATCACGCGCCAGGAAATCCTGCTCGGCATCATGGGCGGCATCTTCGTGGCCGAAGTGCTGAGCGTGATGCTGCAGGTCAGCTGGTTCAAGTTCACGAAGAAGAAGTTCGGCGAGGGCCGGCGCATCTTCAAGATGGCGCCGCTGCACCACCATTTCGAGAAGAGCGGCTGGAACGAGACCCAGGTCGTCATCCGCTTCTGGATCATCACCATGCTGCTGTGCCTGGTGGGCCTGGCCAGCCTGAAGCTGCGGTAAGCCGATGAAGCTGGACCTGCCGCAACTGCTCGAACAGCGCGTGCTCGTGCTGGGCCTGGGTGACTCCGGCCTGGCGATGGCGCGTTGGTGCGCGCGCTTCGGTGCGCAGGTCACGGTGTGGGACTCGCGCGCGCAGCCCCCGCAACTGGGAGCGCTCGGTGAAACAGCGGCTTTCATTACCGGCGAGCTGACAGCCGAGATCGTTGCTGGCTTCAATTCAGTGCTGAAAAGCCCGGGCCTGTCGCCACTGGATGCGCGCCTCGCCGCTGTCTACGCCCACGGCCCCGCCGTGCGCGGCGAGCTGGACCTGTTTGCCGATGCACTGGCCGCGCTGAAGACCCAGCATGGCTATGCGCCGGCGGTGCTGGCCATTACCGGCACCAATGGCAAGACGACGACGACCTGCATGACTGGCCTGCTGGTCGAGCGCGCCGGCAGGCGCGTCGCCGTCGCCGGCAATATCGGCCCGACCTTGCTGGACACGCTGACCGAGGCGCTGGCCAAGGAGCCCGATCCGGCGCCGGTCGAAACGCCGGCCGAAGCCATCGCCGAGGCGATCGAGGATGCACCCGTCGAGGAGGAGACGATCGAAGAAGCTGCCGTGCTGCCCGACGAGGACACGCCGCTGCCCATCGACCCGCCGCCGCCGCGCGGCCCGGTCTTCGAGACCCTGCCCGAGGTCTGGGTGCTCGAACTCTCCAGCTTCCAGCTCGACAACGTCGCCGGCTTCGAGCCCACCGCCGGTGCGGTGTTGAACCTGACCCAGGACCATCTCGACTGGCATGGCGACATGGCCGCCTATGGCCTTGCCAAGGCGCGAATCTTTGGCCGCGAGTCCGTCATCGTCGTCAACCGTGACGACGCCGAGGTCGAGGGCCTGGTGCCCGCACCGGTCTTCGTCAAGGGCAGCCGCGGCAAGGCCGGCCGCACGGTGTCGCGCCACGTCGTGCGTTTCGGCCTGAACCCGCCCAAGGTTGCGGGCGACTTCGGCTTGACGGAAGAGGGCGGCCTGACCTGGCTGGTGCGAGCGCTTGAGCTGGACCCGACGATCAAGCGCAAGAAGAGCGACGCGGAAGAGCCCCTCATCATCCAGCGCCTGATGCCCGCCGATGCGCTGCGCGTGCGCGGCCGCCACAACGCCGCCAATGCGCTGGCCGCCCTCGCATTGGCAACCGCCGCCGGCTGCGAGCTGGCGCCCATGCTGCACGGCCTGCGCGAATACCGCGGCGAGCCGCATCGCGTCGAGCCGGTGGGCAGCATCGACGGCATCGAGTTCTTCGACGATAGCAAGGGCACCAATGTTGGCGCCACCGTCGCCGCCATCTCGGGCCTGGGCGCCGACCGCGCGCCGGCCAAGCTCGTGCTCATCCTCGGGGGCGACGGCAAGGGCCAGGACTTCGCGCCGCTGGCCGACGGCGTCGCCCGCCATGCGCGCGCCATCGCACTGATCGGCCGCGATGCGCCGCAGATCGGAGCGGCGCTAGCGAACGCGGGCGTGCCGATGCAGCACCACGCGACGCTGGAAGCTGCGACGGCCTGGTGCCTGCAGCAAGCCCAGAGCGGTGACAGCGTGCTGCTGTCGCCGGCCTGCGCCAGCCTGGACATGTTCAAGAACTACGCCCACCGCGCCGAGGTTTTCGTCGCGACGGTGCAGCAGCTCGCCGACGAACGCGGGGTGGCGCTATGAGCGCCGCGCCGGGCCGTCCCAAGCAAGCTCGCTTCCGCTCGGCGGGACAGCGCGCAGCGCGAAGGGTGCACCAATGACTGCGGTGCTGAGCGGTTTCACCACCAGGCTGCAGTCGTTCTGGAAAAAGGGCGACGCCGAGGACGCCAGCGTGCCCGTGCGTGACTGGGTGTCGACCTCGGCCGGCCGCCCCACGCAGTTGCAGGGCTTCGACATCACCATGGTCTGGGTCGTGCTCGCGCTGATGGCCTTTGGCCTCTTGATGGTCTATTCGGCTTCCATTGCGCTGCCCGACAACCCGCGCTTCGCGAAATACCTGCCGACGCATTTCCTGACGCGCCACATGATCGCCATCGGCTTTGCGCTGGTGGCGGGCCTGGTCACCGTGCAGATCCCCGTCGCCATCTGGGAGCGCTGGGCGCCCTGGGTCTTTGTCGTGGCGCTGGTGCTGCTCGTCGCGGTGCTGATTCCCGGCATCGGCAAGGTCGTCTACGGCGCGCGTCGCTGGATCCCGCTGGGCGTCATGAACTTCCAGCCCAGCGAGCTGGCCAAGTTCGGCATCGCGCTGTACGCGGCCAACTACATGATGCGCAAGATGGACGCCCGGGAGAACTTCTTCCAGGCCGTCACGCCGGTGGCGATCTCGCTGGCCTTCGTCGGCCTGCTGCTGCTGGCCGAGCCCGACATGGGTGCCTTCATGGTCATCGCGGCGATCGCGATGGGCATCCTCTTCCTGGGCGGCGTCAACGGCCGCATGTTCCTGCTGATCACGCTGGTGCTGGTGGGCGCCTTCACGCTGATGATCACCTTCAGCGAGTTCCGCCGCGAGCGCATCTTTGCCTACCTGAATCCCTGGGACGAGAAATACGCCCAGGGCAAGGCCTACCAGCTGACGCACAGCCTGATCGCCTTCGGCCGCGGCGAGTGGCTGGGCCAGGGCCTGGGCAGCAGCGTCGAGAAGCTGCACTACCTGCCCGAGGCCCACACCGATTTCCTGCTCGCCGTCATCGGCGAGGAGCTGGGCTTTGCAGGAGTTGCCGTGGTGATCCTCGCCTTCTTCTGGCTGACGCGCCGCTGCTTCCTGATCGGCCGCCAGGCCATCGCGCTGGACCGTGTCTTTGCCGGGCTCTATGCCCAGGGCATCGGCATCTGGATGGGCGGCCAGGCCTTCATCAACATGGGCGTGAACCTCGGCGCGCTGCCGACCAAAGGCCTGACGCTGCCGCTGCTGAGCTTTGGGGGGTCGGCGATCTTGATGAACTGCGTGGCGTTGGCAGTCGTGTTGAGGATTGATCTCGAGAACAGGCAAATGATGCGGGGAGGGCGCTCGTGAGCGATCGCCACCTCGTCGTGATGGCCGCCGGCACCGGCGGCCACATCATTCCGGGCCTCGCGGTCGCGGAAGAAATGCAGCGCCGCGGCTGGACCGTGTCGTGGATAGGCACGCCGACCGGCATGGAGAACCGCCTCGTGCCGGCGCGTGGCATCGAGCTGGACGCGCTGCCCTTCGCCGGTCTGCGCGGCAAGGGGTTCAAGCACGCGCTGCGCGGCATCGTCGGCTTCTTCAAGTCGCTGGGCCTGGCGCGCCGTGTCTACGCCGAGCGCCGCGCGACGGCCGTGCTGGGCATGGGGGGCTATGTCTGCCTGCCCGGCGGGCTGACGGCGGCCTTCACCGGCCGGCCGCTGATGCTGGTCAATGCCGACGCGGCGATGCTGAAGAGCAACCTCGCGCTGAAACCTTTTGCGCGCCGGATTGCATTCGGCTTCGACGGTGCGGCGGCGGCTTCGACGTCGGGCGCCATCGTCAGCGGCAACCCCGTGCGTGCCGAGATCGAAGAACTGCCACTGCCGGCCGAGCGCATGGCCGAGCGCGCCGGCCCCTTGCACGTGCTGGTGCTGGGCGGCTCGCTGGGCGCACGCGCGCTGAACCAGGCGGTGCCGCAGGCGCTGGCGCTGTGGCCGCAGGAGCAGCGGCCGCTGGTGCTGCACCAGTCGGGTCAGGACCATCTCGGCGCTGTCTGGCAGGCCTATGCCGATGCAGGCTTGTCGGCCGAAGTGCGCCCCTTCATCGACGACATGGCCGCGGCCCTGGCCTGGGCCGACGTCGTCGTCTGCCGGGCCGGCGCCATCACCGTCAGCGAACTCTGCGCGGCAGGCTGCGCGGCGGTGCTGGTGCCGCTGGTCGTCAGCACGACCTCGCACCAGCGCGACAACGCCGTTTTCATGGCCCAGCACGGCGCGGCCATCCACCTGCCGCAGGGCGAATTGACGCCGGCCAAGTTGCACGAACTCTTGAGCGGCATGGACCGTGGCGCGCTGCTCGCCATGGGCGAGAAAGCTCGTGGCCTGGCACGGCCCCGTGCCGCCGCCCGTGTAGCCGATGAAATCGAAGGAATGCTGAAATGAGCCGCGAAGGCCGTAGTGCATGGCGGGCCGAGCGCTGGGCCGCTCCCGAGCCGGCCCGTATCCCCTCGGGGGATCGGCCAACGTACTCGTTGGACGAGGGGCTGACATGAAGCACGCGGTTCAACGACTGCATTTCGTGGGCATCGGCGGCGCCGGCATGAGCGGCATCGCCGAGATCCTGCACAACCTGGGCTTCACGGTCAGCGGCTCGGACGCCGTCGAGAGCACGACGACCGAGCGCCTGCGCGCCTTGGGCCTGCGGGTCGAGATCGGCCACGCCGCGCCCAATATCGGCGAAGCGCAGGCCCTGGTCACCAGCACCGCCGTCGCCGCCGACAACCCCGAAGTGCAGGCGGCTCGCGGTCGCCAGGTGCCGGTCGTGCCGCGCGCCGTCATGCTGGCCGAGCTGATGCGGCTGCGCCGCGGCATCGCCATCGCCGGCACGCATGGCAAGACGACGACGACCTCCCTCGTCACGGCCATCCTCGTCGAGGCGGGCCTGGACCCGACCTTCGTCATCGGCGGCAAGCTCAACGCCGCCGGCGCCAACTCGCGCCTGGGCAAGGGCGAGTTCATCGTCGTTGAGGCCGACGAGAGCGATGCCTCCTTCCTGAAGCTCAGCCCGGTGCTGTCCGTCGTCACGAACATCGACGAGGACCACATGGACACCTACGGCCACTCGGTCGAGCGTCTGCACGAGGCCTTCATCGAGTTCCTGCACCGCATGCCCTTCTACGGCGCGGCGGTGGTCTGCGCCGACGACCCCGGCGTGCAGGCCATCCTCGGCCGCATCGAGCGGCCGGTCGTCAGCTACGGCCTGTCCGCGGGTGTCGGCGTGCGCGCGGTCGATGTGCAGGCGCTGGCCGGCGCGCAGATGCGCTTCAGCTGCCAGCGCGAAGGTGCCGAAGACCTGGACGTGCTGCTCAACCTGGCCGGCGAGCACAACGTGCGCAATGCGCTCGCGGCCATCGCCATCGCGATGGAGCTGGACTGCCCGGACGAGGCCATCCAGCGCGCGCTGAAGAATTTCTCCGGCGTCGGCCGCCGCTTCGAGAAGCATGGCGAATGGCCGGCGGGCGATGGCGGCCGCTTCGAACTGGTCGACGACTACGGCCACCACCCGGTCGAGATGGCTGCCGTGCTGGCCGCCGCACGCGGTGCCTACCCGGGCCGTCGCCTGGTGCTGGCCTTCCAGCCGCACCGCTACACGCGCACGCGGGACTGCTTCGCCGACTTCGTGCGGGTCATGAAGGGTGCGGACGTCGTGCTGCTGACCGAGGTCTATTCGGCCGGCGAAGCACGCATCGAAGGTGCGACCGGTACGGCGCTCGCGCAGGCCGTGGGCACGTCGAACTTCGTGGCCGGCGTGGCGGACATGCCGGCGGCACTGGCCAGCTTGACCCGCGACGGCGATGTCGTCATCGGCATGGGCGCGGGCTCGATGAGCAGCCTGCCGGGCCGCGTCGCGGCGCATTTCCAAGGAGCTTCGGCATGAACACGCCGATCGATCTGAACATCGATGCCAAGGGTCTTGGCAAGGTTGCCGTGCTCTTCGGTGGTCACAGTGCCGAGAGGCCGGTGTCGCTGATGAGCGGCAATGGGGTGCTCGCGGCGCTGCAGTCCATCGGCGTCGACGCCCATGCCTTCGACCCTGCCGAGCGCCCGTTGCAAGCGCTCAAGGACGAAGGCTTTGATCGCGCCTTCATCGCGTTGCATGGTCGCGGCGGTGAGGACGGCACCATCCAGGGCGCCCTTGAATGGCTGGGCGTTCCCTACACCGGCTCCGGCGTGACGGCCTCCGGTGTCGCGATGGACAAGACCATGACCAAGCGGCTGTGGGCCAACGAAGGCCTGCCGACGCCGCAGTACCTGGCGCTGTCGCGCGCCGAGCTGACGCGCGAACGCATCCGCACGATTCCCGACACGCTGGGCCTGCCCGTCGTCGTCAAGCCGCCGCACGAAGGCAGCAGCATCGGCATCACCAAGGCGGCCGGCTACTCGGACATGCAGGGGGCGGTCGAGCTGGCGCTGGGTTTTGACGACGAGCTGCTGTTCGAGCAATGCATCGAAGGCCCCGAACTGACCTGCGCCGTGCTCGGTGAAGGCGACAGCGCCGTTGCGCTGCCGGTCATCGAGATCCGCGCCGAGGCCGGCAACTACGACTTCGCCAACAAGTACGAGACCGACACGACGCAGTACGTCTTCGGTTCGCTGCCCGCTGCGCTCGAAGCCGAAATCCGCCGCCTCGTGCTGCACGCTTACCGCCTGCTCGGCTGCCGCGGCTGGGGCCGCGCCGACCTGATGCTGCGCAAGTCCGACATGAAGCCCTTCCTGCTGGAGATGAACACCAGCCCGGGCATGACTTCGCATTCGCTGGTCCCCAAGGCCGCGCAGGCCGTGGGCGTGGACTACCCGCATCTGTGCCTGTGGCTGCTGGCCCAGGCCCGCCTCGACCGCGCATGAATTCAGCCGCCGCCACCGCCGCGCTGCCGTCCGACGTCCGCCTGATGAATGCGGTGTCGGCGCTGCTCGTGGCTGCGCTGGTGGCAACGGCTGCGTGGGCGGCTCTGCGCTGGGTGGTTCGGCTGCCGACGTTCAATTTCCGCGCCATCCAGGTCGAGGGTGATGTCAACCGCAACAGCGTCGCCTCGCTGCGCGCCAATGCCTTGCCTCGGCTGCACGGCTCCTTCCTCAGCATGAGCCTGAGGGACGGCCGCGCCGCCTTCGAGGCCGTGCCCTGGGTGCGCCATGCACAGCTGACGCGCATCTGGCCGATGCGGCTCAAGGTCAATCTCGAGGAGCACCGCCCCGCCGCCTACTGGGAGGCGCGCACCGACGGCGCCGATTCCGCCACCGAGGCCGCGGCCGAGCGCGCGCTGGTGAACAGCTTCGGCGAGGTCTTCCAGGCCAACCTCGGCGACGTCGAGGACGAGACCCTGCCCGTGCTCGCGGGCCCGGCCCAGAGCGCCGGCGCGATGCTGCAGATGTGGCGGGCCTTGTCGCCGGCCGCCGAAAAACTCGGTGAAGGCATCGACCGCCTGGACCTGTCCGGCCGCGGCTCCTGGCGCGCGACGCTGGGCAGCGGCGCCGTCATCGAACTGGGCCGCGGCAGCGAGGCGGATGTCGTCGAGCGCTTCGGCCGCTTTGCCCAATCCATCACGCAGGTCACGGCGACCTACCGCAGCCCGCTGCTGTCCGCCGACCTGCGCCACGCCGACGGCTACGCGGTCAAGCTGCGCGGCGTGACGACGAACACCCCGGGTAAACCCGTAAATAGAAAACGCTGAGGACGGACATGGCCAAGGAATACAAGGATTTGGTCGTCGGGCTGGATATCGGGACGGCCAAGATCATGGCCGTCGTGGCCGAGGTTTTGCCCGGGGGTGATTTGCGCATCGCCGGTTTGGGCGTGGCGCCGTCGCATGGCCTGAAGCGCGGCGTCGTCGTCAATATCGACGCGACCGTCCAGTCCATCCAGCAGGCCTTGAAAGAGGCCGAAATGATGGCTGACTGCAAAATATCCCGGGTTTACACGGGGATCACCGGCAGCCATATCCGCGGCCAGAACTCCACCGGCATGGTGATCGTGCGCGACAAGGAGGTCACGCCCGTCGATGTGACCCGGGTGGTCGAAACCGCCAAGGCCATCAATATCCCCAACGACCAGCGCCTGTTGCTGGTCGAACCCCAGGAATTCGTCATCGACGGCCATGAGGTGAAGGAACCCATCGGCATGAGCGGCGGGCGCCTGGAGGTCAAGGTCCATATCGTGACCGGCGCCCAGAGCGCGGCGGAAAACATCGTCAAATGCGTGCGCCGCTGTGGTTTGGAAGTGGATCAGCTGGTTTTGAACCCAAGCGCTTCCAGCCATGCCGCCCTGACCGCCGATGAACGCGATCTGGGGGTGGCGCTGGTCGATATTGGCGCCGGCACCACCGATGTGGCGATATTCACCGGCGGCTCCATCCGCCATACCGCGGTCATCCCGATTGCCGGCGACCTGATCACCAGCGATATCGCGATGGCCCTGCGCACCCCGACCAAGGATGCCGAGGAAATCAAGGTCGAATATGGCGTCGCCAAGCAGCTGCTGGCCGACCCGTCCGACCAGGTGGAAGTGCCCGGCCTGGGGGACCGCAGCCCCAGGATGCTGTCCAAGCAGGCGCTGGCCGGCGTCATCGAACCGCGCGTCGAGGAAATATTTTCCCTGGTGCACCAGGTCATTCGCGAGAGCGGGTATGAGGAATTGCTGTCCAGCGGCATCGTGCTGACCGGCGGATCGGCCGTCATGCCGGGCATGGTGGAACTCGCCGAGGACATTTTCCTGAAACCCGTCCGGCGTGGCCTACCCACCTATTCAGGGGCCCTTTACGACATGGTCGCCAACCCCCGCTCGGCGACCGTCATGGGGCTGCTGGAGGAGGCGCGGCTGTCGCGCAGCCGGGGTTTCAAGGCCGCACAGCAGGCCGGTTCGGTGCAAACCCTGCTTGGCCGGGTCAAGGATTGGTTCATGGGGAATTTTTGACCCCCCAAAACCAACAGTGGCCACGAAAAATTTGTTTCAGCAACTAGTCATCCATTGAGTGCCACGGCACAATTGCAGCAGTTAGGAGATCGATATGCCCATCGAGATGATCGAAGAGTTTGACCAAGGCACCCAAATCAAGGTGATCGGGGTCGGTGGTGGTGGCGGCAACGCCGTCGACCACATGATCGCCCAGGGCGTTCAGGGCGTGGAATTCATCTGCGCGAATACCGACGCGCAGGCACTGAATCGGTCCAAGGCCGACCAGCTGCTGCAACTCGGCACCTCCGGCCTCGGCGCTGGCGCGAAACCCGAAATGGGCAGGGCGGCCGCTGAAGAAGCTGAAAACCGCATTCGCGAATCCATCGCCGGCGCCAATATGCTGTTCATCACCGCCGGTATGGGCGGTGGTACCGGTACGGGCGCCGCGCCGGTAATTGCCCGCGTCGCCAAGGAAATGGGCATCCTGACGGTGGGCGTCGTCACCAAACCCTTCGATTTCGAAGGCGGCCGGCGCGCCAAGGCGGCCGACGCCGGCCTGGCCGAACTCGAAGCCAATGTCGACTCGCTGATCGTCGTGCTGAACGACAAGCTGCTCGATGTGCTGGGCGACGACGTCACGCAGGATCAGGCCTTCGCGCATGCCAATGACGTGCTGAAGAACGCCGTTGGCGGCATTTCGGACATCATCCACATCCCCGGCCTCGTCAACGTCGACTTCGAAGACGTCAAGACGGTGATGAGCGAGCCCGGCAAGGCCATGATGGGCACGGCGCAAGCCACCGGCCCGGACCGCGCCGCCAAGGCCGCCGAAGCCGCCGTGGCCTGCCCGCTGCTGGAAGGCATCGACCTGTCCGGCGCGCGTGGCGTGCTGGTGCTGATTGCCGCGGGCCRCAGCAACTTCAAGCTCAGCGAGTCGCGCAACGCGATGAATGCGATCAAGCGTTACGCGTCGGAGGAGGCCCATGTCATCTTCGGCACGGCCTACGACGAGAGCCTGGGTGACGCGCTGCGCGTGACCGTTATCGCTACCGGCCTGACGGCCGGCCGTGCCCGCCAGCAAGCGCCGCTGCAGGTCGTGCAGACCCAGCAGGTCGTGCGCAACGGCACCGACGGCATGCCCGTGCTGACGCAGGCGGTGGCCATGGCCACGCCGACGGCGCAGCAGGCCAATGTCGGCCTGGGCCTGGGTGATTTCGCCAACGCCAATGTGCCCAGCGTCTGGCGCCATGGCCGTTCGGGCAGCGCCGCGGCCAAGGTCGAGGCCTTGTCGTCCAACGGCATGGACGAGATCGAGATCCCAGCCTTCCTGCGCAAGCAAGCCGACTGAGAACAGGTCACTCTGTTGAGAAAGGGCGGGCCGCAAGGCTCGCCCTTTTGCTTTGTCAGGACGCGCGAGCCACCGCTGCGGCCGGTCTTGCAGCGCCTGAGATCAGCGCCAGTACGCCGCCACCGGCCAGCACCAGCGCCAACGCGCCCACGCGCGCGCCCGGCAGGCTTGCGGCCGCCGTCGTCAGGCATGCCGCAGCGGCCATCTGCAGAAAGCCCAGCAGCGCGGACGCCTGGCCGGCCTGTGACGCAAACGGCGTCAGCGCCAGCGCCGTGCCGGTGGGCGAGACCAGACCCATGCCGAACAGGAAGATGGCCACCGCGACGGCAAAGCCCGCGAGACCGGCGCCTCCTGCGACGAGCATCGTCAGGCCGCCGAGTGTTGCCAGCACCGCGCCAATGCGCAGCACGGTGGGGCCACCCCAACGCGCGGCCCAGCGCGGCGCGGTCTGCCCCGCCGCGAAGACGACGAACACGGACGTGGCGAAGAACAGCCCGACCTGCAGCGCGCTGAAGCCGAAGTCGCGCGCCAGCACCAGTGGCGCGGTACCGAAGAAGGCGAACAGCGCGCCGAGGATGGCGGCGGTCGCCAGCGCCGGGCGCATGAAGCGCGCATCACCGAGCAGCACGACATAGCCGCGCGCCAGCGCACCCACCGGCTGGTGGCGTCGCCTCTCGACGGGCAGGGTCTCGCCAACGATGCCCACATAGGCCGCCGCCAGCGCCAGCCCCGCCAGCACCAGCGCGACGAACAGCGCCCGCCAACCCCAGGCAGCCTGCAGCAGGCCGCCGAGCAGCGGCGAGAAACCCGGCGCCGCGGCCATGACAACCATGATGCGCCCGAGCAGCGCCGCGAGTTGCGGCCCTTCGAAGCGGTCGCGTGCTGCGGCGCGCGCCAGCACGGAGGCGGCGGCCACACCGACGGCCTGCAGCGCGCGGCCGACCAGCAGCCACGGCAGATCGTTCGCCAACGCGCCCACCATGCTGCCGACGATGAAGACGGCCAGGCCGCCCAGCACGACGGGCCGGCGACCCATGCGATCCGACAGCGGGCCGACGATGAGCTGGGCCAGCGCGAACACGGCGAGGAAGAGGCTGAGCACGGCCGTCATCGCCGCCTCGCTCGACCCGAGGGCCAACGCCATCACGGGCAGGGAGGGCAGCAGGATGTTGGTGGACAGCGTCGCCAGCGCCGACAGGGCAGCCAGCGTCAGCAGCCAACGCAAGGGCACGGCACTCATGAGGCCCTCCCTTCGGCGATGAAGGCGACGCTGCGCGCGATGACGTCGGCATCGGCCAGCAGGCGGCGATGGCCCAGGCCGCGCACGGGCTCGAAGCGCGAGCCGGCCCAGGCCGCATGCAGGGCCTCTGAGGCGGCGAAGGGCACGGTGCGGTCCTCGGGGTCGTGAAAGATCAGGCCGGGGTGGTGCAGGCCATGCTGCAGGCGTTCGAGATCCACATAGGTGATGCGCGTGCCGATGAAGCGCTCCACCCAGCCCGCGAAAGCAGCGGCATCCGCGGGGCCCAGGCCTTGGGCGGCGGCCAGGCCCTTGATCATGGGCGTCAGCGAGGACGGACCGGCCAGATGCACGCTGCGCCGGACTCGCCAGCCGTGCGCGAAGGCGAGCAGCGCCGCGGCCGAGCCCATCGAATGGCCGATGACGCCATGCACCGGTTCGGCGATGTCGGACACCACGGCGCGCAGCGCGCGGCCCGCATGGACGACGCTGGCGGCATGGCCGGTCGAGTCGCCATGGGCGGGCAGGTCGAAGAGCGTCACCGAGAAGCCGGCATCGACCAGCGCGCGGGCAAAGCCCAGCAGGTGGGCGCCGCGGCTGTTCCAGCCATGCACGAGCACGATGCGCGGGCCGGCGCCCAGCGTCCAGCGCGCGAGCTTGTGGCCTTCGTGGCGCAAGGGCGGCTCGGCATGGCCGGCCAGCGCGCCGCGCTCCTCGGCCGTCAGCGGCACACGCTCGGGTGCCGAGAAGGCGTGGCGGGCTGCGGCGAGATGGCCGTCGTCATGCGCTGCAAACGGCGCGGCCAGGGCGGGGGAGGCGAGCATGGCGGTCTCCTCGGGGCTTCAGCCGGCGTAGGCCGGTGTGGCGGTGGACAGGCTCTGCTTGACCTGGCGGCTGATGTCGTCGGCCAGCACCTCGAAGGCGCCGGYTTCCAGTCCGGCCAGGGCCAGGCGGGCGACGTCGGCGGGTGAGGACTTGGGGCCTTCCACGCCGCGCGTCATGTCGGTGTCCATATAGCCGACGTGCAGGCTGGTCAGCTGCGTGCCCTGGGCCTTGAGCTCGCTGCGCAGGCCGTTGCTCAGGGCCCAGGCGGCGGCCTTGCTGGCGCTGTAGGGCGTCAGGCCGGGCAGGGTCACCCAGCTCAGCACGGACAGCACATTCAGCACCGCACCGCCGCCATTGGCTTGCAGCACCGGGGCGAAGGCCTGGGTCAGGGCCCAGACGCCGAAGAAGTTGGTGTCCAGATGCCGGCGCGCGGTGGCGATGGCGTCATCGGCGAGCACGCCGGCGCCCTGTGAGATGCCAGCGTTGTTGATCAGCAGCGTCACGTCGGTGCATTGCGCGACCGCGGCGGCCACCTGGGCTGGGTCGGTCACATCCAGCGCAATCGGCACGACGCCGGGCAGGGCCATCGAGGCCGGGTCACGCGCGGCGGCATAGACCTTGGCGGCGCCGGCGGCCAGCGCGGCTTCGGCAAAGGCACGACCCAGGCCGCGGTTGGCGCCGGTGATGAAGACGACGGCGTTCTTGAGCTGCATGGCGATTCCTTCTCGATGCGTTTATTCATGTCGACCGACATGAATGGTATAAATGTCGGTCAACATGTAAACTTCGTCAAGCCCGTTCACCGAATGCCCCCAGGAGAGAGCGATGAAGGTCACCCGCGCCCAAGCCGAAGAGAACCGTGAACGCATCCTCGACAACGCCGCGCAGCTGTTTCGCGAGCGTGGCTTCGACGGCATCGGCCTGAACGACCTGATGCAGTCCGCCGGCCTCACGCGCGGCGGCTTCTACGGGCACTTCGAATCCAAGGACGACCTGGCCGCCCAGGCCACGCGGCGCGCGCTGCAGGCCAACCGCGAGCAGTGGAAGAAGCAGGCCGACCGCAGCCTGCAGGCCTGGGTCAAGACCTATTTGTCGGACGCCCACCGCGACCACATCGGCGCGGGCTGCGGCCTGGTGGCGCTGGCGGGCGACGCGGCGCGCGGCGGGCCGGCCGTTCAGGAGGCGTTTGCCGAGGGCGTCGCCAACCTGGTGGCCACGCTGCAGACGCAGATGCCCGCCGACCAGGCTCCCGAGAAGCGCGAGCAGGCGCTGGCCATGCTGTCCACGCTGGTGGGGGCGTTGCTGTTGTCGCGCGCCGTGGGGGATGCAGCGCTGTCACGCGAGCTGCGCGAGGCCGCGCGCAAGAGTCTGCCCGCCGGCGGCTGAACGGTTGCCGAGCGCCGCCAGGCGGCGCCGCGACATTGAGCCGGCGCCGACCCCTGTGGCATGCTCGCGCCCCATGTCAACGCCTAGAAGAAATCGGGATGCTTGAGCTGGGCCCGATGCTGCGCCGTGGCCTGCTGCTGCTGGCCCTGCTGGCCTGCCTGCCTCTGCAGGCGCAGCGCTTGCCCCAGCCCAGCGCGCGCGTGGCCGATGACGGTGCCGCCCCGACCGAGCTCGCCACCACCGCCTGGACGCGTGAGCAGCTCGACACCTGGTGGGCCGCGCTGCGCCGCCACACGGTGGCGGGCGGTGATCGCCTCGAGCTGCCGCCCGAGTTGCTGCCGCCGGAAGATGGCGCCGCCTGGAAATCCGTGGCCATGCCCGATGTGCTGTCCCGCCCCGGCGCGACGATGGTCAGCGATACGCGCGGCTATGAGATGCGCTGGTACCGGCTGCATGTGCCGGCCGACCGCGACGAGGCCATGGCCCTGTACATGCCGCGACTGGTGACGCTGTCCGCCGCCGTGCTGGCCCGTACCGACAAGGGTTGGCAGGTGCTGCTGGACAACCAGCATGCCGAGCGCGAGCAATGGGTGCAGCCCCTGTGGCTGCCCCTGCCGGGCATTGGCGCCCAGGGGCTGGACCTGGTGGTTGCGCTGCCGGTGCCTGCGGGCAGCTATCACGCGGTGTCGCGCATCTGGATCGCCCCGCGCGAGCAGCTGGAGAAGCGCTGGCTGTGGCGGGTGCGCGCCCAGACCGGCCTGCCCCAGGCCGTCAGCCTGACGCTGGCGGTCCTCGGTCTGTTCGCGTTGACGCTGTGGCTGCGCCGTCCCGAGGCGATCTACGGCCTCTTCGCCCTCGGCGCGGCGGCCTGGATGGTGCGCAATCTGCACTACTACGTCAGCCTGCCGGCCTCACCGGCAGGGCAGGACTGGTTCTGGTGGGCCACGCACGCGTCCATGGGCTGGGTGATGCTGACGGCCTTGCTGTTTGCGCTGCGCTTCGCGAGCCGGCGCACGCCCTGGCTGGAGTGGGCCCTGACCGCCAGCGTGGCGCTGGTCAGCCTGCTCAGCATGCCGCTGTGGCTGCGCCAGCTCGACATGGTCGTCATGCAGTACACGGTGACGGCCGCCGTTGCCGCCATCGGCACGGCCTGGGTGGCCTTCCTCGCCTGGCGCGAGCGCCGCGCCGAGCTGCGCATCATGGCGGTGGCGCTGGTCGTCGGCGTCGTCATCGGTGGCCACGACCTCGCCGTGCTGGCCGGCTGGGCCTGGCCCGAGCACTTCTTCCTGATGCCGTTCGCGACGCTGGCCGTCATGCTCAGCTTCCTGCATGCGGTGCAGCGCCGCTATGTGGGCGCCGTCGAGCAGGTGCAGGCCGAGAACAGCCAGCTGCAGGAAGACCTGGACGAGCAGGTCTCGGTGCTGCAGGCGCAGAACGTCCAGTTGCGCGAGGCCGAGCGTCAGCAGGCCCTGCTGCTGGAGCGCCAGCGCATCATGGCCGACATGCACGACGGTCTCGGCTCGTCGCTGCTGTCGGCCCTGGTGGCCATGGAGCAGGGCAGCATGTCGCACGAGCAGTGCGTGGAGGTGCTGCGCGAGTGCGTGGACGACCTGCGCCTCGTCATCGACTCGCTGGAACCCGTCGGCCACGACCTCGTCTCGCTGCTGGCCACCATGCGCTACCGCCTGGGCAAGCGGCTGCAGATCGGCGGCCTCAAGCTGGACTGGGACGTGCAGGACCTGCCGCCGCTGGCCTGGCTGGAGCCGCCCGATGCGCTGCATGTGCTGCGCCTGATGCAGGAAGCGCTGAACAATGTGCTCAAGCACGCCCAGGCCAGCCGCGTGCGCATGGTCACGCGCCACCATGGCAGCTATGTCGAGATCCGCGTCGAGGACGATGGCGCCGGCTTCGACCTGCAGAGCATCCAGCACGGCCGCGGCCTGAAGAGCCAGATCAAGCGCGCCCAGCGCCTGGGCGGCAAGCTGCGCATCGACTCGCAACCTGGCATGGGCACGCGGCTGTCGCTCAGATTGCCCGTGGAGCGCAAGGGCGAGCCCTGATCCGGGACAATCCAGGGATGGTCAAGCAACGCACCCTGAAGTCGATCACACGCGCCGTCGGCGTCGGCATCCACAGCGGCCAGAAGGTCGAGCTGACATTGCGTCCCGCGCCGGTCGACACCGGCATCGTCTTCCGCCGCGTCGATCTCTGCCCGCCGGTCGACATCCCGGTCGGCGTCATGTCGGTCAGCGACACGCGCATGGCCACCACCATCAGCCCCGGCGGCGACCCGGGCGGCCCCAAGGTGCAGACCATCGAGCACCTGCTGTCGGCCTGCGCCGGCCTGGGGCTGGACAACCTCATCATCGACATCAATGCCGACGAGGTGCCCGTGCTCGACGGTTCGGCGGCCGCCTTCGTCTTCCTGCTGCAGTCGGCCGGCATCGTCATGCAGGACGCGCCCAAGCGCTTCCTGCGCGTGAAGAAGTCCGTCGAGGTGCGCCAGGGCGAGGGCAAGAAGCTGATGTGGGCCCGGCTCGAGCCCCACCACGGCTACACGCTGAGCTTCGAGATCGAGTTCGACAACCCGGCCGTGGCGGCCACCGGCAGCAGCTTCGTCTTCGACATGGGTTCGGGCACCTACAAGAAGGAAATCGCCCGCGCCCGCACCTTCGGCATGACGGCCGACATCGACCTGATGCGCTCGCGCGGCCTGACGCTGGGCGGCTCGATGGACAACGCCATCGTCGTCGACGACTACAAGGTGCTGAACGCCGACGGGCTCCGCTATGACGACGAGTTCGTCAAGCACAAGATCCTTGACGCCATCGGCGACATGCAGGTGGCCGGCATGCCGCTGCTGGCGGCATATACCTCCTTCAAGGGCGGCCACGCGCTGAACAACAAGCTGCTGCGCGCGCTGCTGGCCGACGAGTCCGCCTACGAAGTCGTCAGCTTCGACGACGAGCGTGCCGCGCCCAAGGGCTTCGCCGAACTCGCCCCGGCTTGGTGAGCGCTCGCTCATGCTGATCGCCCGCCTCGTCGTCGGCTTGCTGCTGTTCTCGGCGGTCGTCTGCTTCGCCTGGTCCATCGCGACGGGCCAGGCACGCTGGCGGCGCCTGGGCCTGGTCATCATCAAATGGACGCTGGTGGCCGGCCTGGCCTTCTTCGGCGTGCTGATCCTGGAGCGATTGGCCCTGCTGCTGTGACGCGCATCACGGCTCGGCGCTGGCACCCCTGGGCTTGCGGGGATGCCAGCCCGGCGCCATGTGCTCAGAATGCAATCAAGGTCGCTGTTCGAGTTGCGGCGGCCCAGTCCGGGAGGTCATTAACCCGGGCGCCACGCGTGGAGATGGCCGGGGGGCCGGGGAAACGCAGTGGATTGAAAGAGAGAAATCGTTGTTGAAACATTGGGCCGCTCCTACCGGGGTGGCCCTTTTTTTGTTTGCACGCCACAGCTCAAGCTGTCGGCAAGCTGTCGATCAGGCGCCCAGATAGCGACCGCGCAGATGGGCTTCAAAGTGAGCCGGGTTCAGCGTCTCGCCGCTGGCGCGGCGCACCAGTTCGGGCGTCTCGAAGCGGCTGGCGGCCTGCCAGACATGGGTGGACAGCCAGTCGAACACCGGGCCCAGCTCGCCGCGGGCAATCTGCGCGTCGAGGTCGGGCCGCAGCGCCCGCATTGCCGCGAACCATTGCGCCGAATACATCGCGCCCAGCGTGTAGCAGGGGAAGTAGCCGAACAGGCCGGCGGGCCAGTGCACGTCCTGCATCGGCCCGTCCTTGAAGTTGCCGCGGGTGTCCAGGCCGAGCAGCTCGGCCATCCTGGCGTCCCACAGGGCCGGGATGTCGTCGACCTCGGCCTGGCCTTCGATGAGGGCGCGCTCGATGTCGAAGCGCAGCAGGATGTGGGCGGGGTAGGTCACCTCGTCGGCATCGACGCGGATGTAGCCGGGCTTCACGCGCGTCAGCAGCTTGTGCAGATTGCCGGCCTCGAAAGCGGGCTGGTCGCCGAAATGCTCGACCAGCAGCGGCGCCAGCAGGCCCGCGAAGGCCGGGTGGCTGCCCAGCTGCATCTCGAAGGACAGGCTCTGGCTCTCGTGAATGCCCATGGAGCGCGCCCGGCCGACCGGCTGGCCCAGCAGGTCGCGCGGCAGGTTCTGCTCGTAGCGGCCGTGGCCGGTCTCGTGGATGGTGCCCATCAGGCTGGGCAGGAAGTCGTCCTCGCGGTAGCGCGTCGTCATGCGCACGTCCTCGGGCACGCCGCCGCAGAAGGGGTGGGTGCTTTCGTCCAGGCGGCCGGCCGCGAAGTCAAAGCCCATCAGCTTCATCGCGTCCAGCCCCAGCGCCTTCTGGGCTGCCGTGGGGAAGGGGCCGACGGGCGAGATGACGGTCTCACTCGCCTGCCTGGCGGTCACGTCGCGGATCAGCCCCGGCAGCCAGCCGCGCAGCGGGGCGAAGGCGGCCTCCACGTCGGCGCTGCGCATGCCCGGCTCGTAGTTGTCCAGCAGTGCGTCGTACTTGGACAGACCCGCGCTCTGCGACAGCAGCTCTGCCTCCTGGCGCGCGATCTTCAGCACCTCGCGCAGATTGGGAGCGAAGCCCGCCCAGTCATTGGCCGGGCGCTGGCTGCGCCAGGCGTGCTCGCAGCGGTTGTTGGCCAGGCTCTTGGCCTCCACCAGGGCCTGCGGCAGCGCGTTGGCGGCACGCCAGACGCGGCGGATCTCGCGCAGATTGGCGCGCTGGCCCTCGTCCAGCGGCTCGGCGCCGGCGGCCTCCAGCAGGCCGGGCAGGGCCGGGTCGGTGGCCAACTGGTGCAGCAGGCCATCCATCTCGGCCAGGGCCAGGCTGCGCGCCTCGTTGCCCTTGGCCGGCATATTGGCCGCCTGGTCCCATTGGGCGATGGCCTGCAAATGGCCGAGGTGGTGCAGGCGCTGCTGGCGCGCGGCGAGGTCTTGGTAGGCAGAGGTCATGTCAGTCTCGATGTGTTGAGTTTGAGTTTGCGGGCCGAGCGCCGGGCCGCTCCCTAGCCGGACCGCGCTGGCGATGTGCTCGGGGCTCGATGCCACGAGCATCGCCGTCCCCGCGGGGGACCGACCGGGCCCGCCCGCGTTCAGCGGTACGGGACTGGGCGAGGGGCATCGTCATGACAGCCAGGATTCCGGAACGAGCCACAACAAGGCGGCGGTATAGAAGAGGAAGCGCAGGAACTTGCCCAGCGCCATCCAGCCCAGGCAGGGCCAGAACGGCAGCTTGAGCCAGCCCGCGACGGCGCAGAGCGGGTCGCCCACGACGGGCAGCCAGCTCAGCAGGCAGGCCTTGGGGCCGAAATGCTGCAGCCACCGCATCGCGCGCGAATGCGAAGGCTCGTGGTGCTTGACGGCCTCGACCGCCTTCTCGACGCCATAACCCATCCACCACGACACCGCGCCGCCCAGCGTGTTGCCGATGGTGGCGACGGCGATGACGGGCCAGAACATGCTGGGATCGGCTTTGACGACGAGGAAGACGGCCGGCTCCGAGCCTAGGGGCAGCAGCGTCGCCGAGACGAAAGCAATGACGAAGACCGCCACCAGCCCGATCTGGGGCAGGGCGAGGGCGGCGAGCAGTTCGCTGATGAAATGACCGAGCCAGGCTTCCATGGCGGTCATTGTCGGTGCGGCCGGATGGCTACAATCTCGCCTCTTTTTTAAGCAGACCTCTCGTGCAAATCGGCCCCCACCTTCTCCCCAACCGGCTCTTCGTGGCGCCGATGGCAGGGGTGACGGACYGGCCCTTCCGCCAGCTCTGCCGGCGCCTGGGCGCGGGCTACGCGGTCAGCGAGATGGTGACGTCGCGCAAGGAGCTGTGGAACAGCCTCAAGACTTCGCGCCGCGCCGACCACAGCGGCGAGCCCGGGCCGATCGCCGTGCAGATCGCCGGCACCGACGCGGCCATGCTGGCCGAGGCGGCCCTGCACAACATCGACCGCGGCGCGCAGATCATCGACATCAACATGGGCTGCCCGGCCAAGAAGGTCTGCAACAAATGGGCGGGCTCGGCGCTGATGCGCAACGAGGCGCTGGCGCTGGCGATCGTCGAGGCCGTCGTTGCCGTGTGTTCACCACGCGGCGTGCCCGTCACGCTGAAGATGCGCACCGGCTGGAGCGAAGACGAGCGCAATGCGCTGCACCTGGCGCGGTTGTTCGAATCCGCGGGTATCGCGATGCTGACCATCCACGGCCGCACGCGCGAGCAGGGCTACAAGGGCCTGGCCGAATACGACACGATCGCGGCGGTGAAGACAGCGTTGACCATCCCCGTCGTCGCCAACGGCGACATCGACTCGCCCGAGAAGGCGCGCGACGTGCTGGCCTACACGGGCGCCGACGCCTTGATGATCGGCCGCGCCGCCCAGGGTCGCCCGTGGATCTTTCGCGAGGTGGCCCATTTTCTGGCGACGGGCGAACACCTAGAGGCGCCGACCGTCGGCGAAGCGCGCGACTGGTTCACCGAGCATCTGCACGACCACTACGGCCTGTATGGCGAGTTGAGCGGCATGCGCAGTGCGCGCAAGCACATCGGCTGGGCCGTGCGCGGCCTGCCCGGCGGCGAAGCCTTCCGCCAGCACATGAACACACTTCAGAGCTGCGACCTGCAGTTGCAGGCTCTGCGGGACTGGTTCGATGAACTCGGCCAGACCCACGACCGGCTGCCGCCTGCTGCGGCCGCCAACGACGACGATGCCGAGGCCCAAGAAGCCTGCGCCGCCTGACGAAACCCATTCGCTCCCCTGTCATGAGTGCCCAGAAGAACACCCCGCCCAACCCCATCGACGCCTGCGTGCGCGAAAACCTCGAAGCCTTCTTCCGTGACCTCGACGGCCAGGAGCCGCACTCGATGCACGAGATGCTGATCAAGCTGGTGGAGAAACCGCTGTTCGAGATCGTCATGCGCGAAGCCGGCGGCAACCAGAGCAAGGCCGCGCAATGGCTGGGCATCAACCGCAACACGCTGCGGCGCAAGCTGACCGATCACAACCTCTAAGCCCTTCATGACCCAACTCACTGCACTGCTCTCGGTCWCCGACAAGACTGGCATCCTCGAATTCGCCAAGGAGCTTCACGCCCTCGGCGCCAAACTGCTGTCCACCGGCGGCACCGCCAAGCTGCTGGCCGACAAYGGCCTGCCGGTGACGGAAGTGGCCGAGCACACCGGTTTCCCCGAGATGATGGACGGCCGCGTGAAGACGCTGCATCCCAAGATCCACGGCGGCCTGCTGGCCCGTGGTGACACGCCCGAGCATGTCGCGGCGATGGCGAAGCACGGCATCACGCGCATCGACATCCTGGCCGTCAACCTCTACCCGTTCGAGGCGACCGTGGCCAAGCCCGGCTGCACGCTGGAGGACGCCATCGAGAACATCGACATCGGCGGCCCGGCCATGGTGCGCAGCGCGGCCAAGAACTGGAAGGACGTGACGGTGCTGACCGACGCGGCCCAGTACGCCGCCGTGCTCGCCGAGCTCAAGGCCCATGGCAAGACCAGCGACAAGACGCGCTTTGCGGCCTCCGTCGCCGCCTTCAACCGCATCGCCCAGTACGACGCCGCCATCAGCAACTACCTGTCCGCGCTGCAGGAAGACGGCAGCAAGGCCGAGTACCCGGCGCAGATGAATGCCACCTTCGTCAAGGTGCAGGACCTGCGCTATGGCGAGAACTCGCACCAGAGCGCGGCCCTCTACCGCGACCTGTTCCCGGCACCGGGATCGCTCGTCACCGGCAAGCAGCTGCAGGGCAAGGAGCTCTCGTACAACAACATCGCCGACGCCGACGCGGCCTGGGAATGCGTGAAGAGCTTCGACACGCCAGCCTGCGTCATCGTCAAGCACGCCAACCCCTGCGGCGTGGCCGTGGCGGCCAGCGCGGCCGAGGCCTACAGCAAGGCCTTCAAGACCGACCCGACCAGCGCCTTCGGCGGCATCATCGCCTTCAACCGCGAAGTGGACGGTGCTGCGGCCCAGCTCGTCGCCAAGCAGTTCGTCGAGGTGCTGATGGCGCCGAGCTTCAGCGCCGAGGCACTGGAGATCTTCAGGGCCAAGGCCAATGTGCGCCTCATGCAGATCGCGCTGCCGCCGGGCGGCTCGCGCCCCTGGGACCAGGGGCGCAACGCCGGTGACAGCAAGCGTGTCGGCTCCGGCCTGCTGCTGCAGACCTCCGACAACCACTTCCTGAAGAAGGAAGACCTGAAGGTTGTCACGACGCTGCAGCCCACGGCCCAGCAGCTCGATGACCTGATGTTCGCCTGGACGGTGGCGCAGTATGTGAAGAGCAATGCCATCGTCTTCTGCGGCGGCGGCATGACGCTGGGCGTCGGTGCCGGCCAGATGAGCCGCCTGGATTCGGCCCGCATTGCCTCCATCAAGTCCCAGCATGCCGGCCTCAGCCTGGTGGGTTCTGCCGTCGCCAGCGACGCCTTCTTCCCCTTCCGCGACGGCCTGGATGTGCTGGCCGATGCGGGCGCGAGCTGCGTCATCCAGCCCGGTGGCTCCATGCGCGACGACGAAGTGATCGCTGCAGCCAATGAGCGCGGCATCGCCATGGTCGTGACCGGCGTGCGCCACTTCCGGCACTAACGAGCCCCTCGTCCAAGGAGTACCTTGGCCGGTCCCCCGAGGGGACGGCGATGCTTGCGGCATTGAGCCGCAAGCATCGCCTGAGGCGGGCCGGCTCGGGAGCGGCCCAGCGCTCGGCCCGCAAATCCCTGTTAATCCACCTGTCACCAACGCGACTAGACGCAGTCCTCTAGTCCAGGGCCTCTCCCGATGGTGGGGGCCCGTCTTGCGGTTAGCCTCGATGCATTAGATCGAGAACCGGAGACATGCCCATGGACACCGCCCTGCAGGAGCGCCTGCATCTGGCGCTGACGGCGCAGCGCCGCGCCTACGAGGCCGAGCGCATGCCCTCCTACGAGGTGCGCCGCGACCGCCTGCAGAGGCTGATCGCGATGACGCGCAAGCATGGCGAGGCCCTCGCCGCGGCCATGGCCCAGGACTTCGGTCACCGCGCCCGCCAGGAGTCGCTGCTGGCCGACATCTTCACCGTCGAGTCCGGCGCCAGCCACGCGCTCAAGCGCCTGCGCCGCTGGATGAAGCCCAGGCGCGTCGAGACACCGCTGCATTTCCTGCCCGGCCGCAATGTCCTGATGCGCCAGCCGCTGGGTGTCGTGGGCATCGTGTCGCCCTGGAACTACCCCTACTACCTGGCCATGGAGCCAGCGGTCGCGGCCCTGGCCGCGGGCAACCGCGTGCTCATCAAGCCGTCGGAGCTGACGCCGGCCACCAGCGAGCTGATGGCGCGCATCGTGGCCGAACACTTCCAGCCCGAGGAGATGCAGGTCATCACCGGCGACGCCGAGGTCGGCAAGGCCTTCACCGAGCTGCCCTTCGACCACCTCTTCTTCACCGGCTCCACCGCCGTGGGCCGCCACGTGGCCCAGGCCGCGGCGAAGAACCTGACGCCGGTGACGCTGGAGCTGGGCGGCAAGTCGCCCGTCATCGTCGACCGCAGCTGCAACCTCGAGCTGACCGCCTCGCGCCTGGCCTTCGGCAAGCTCTTCAATGCCGGCCAGACCTGCGTCGCACCCGACTACCTGCTGGTGCCCAGGGAGATGGTCGAGCCGCTGAGCCAGCAGATCCTGGCCGAGATGCGCCGCATGTATCCGCGCATCGCCGGCAATGCCGACTACACCAGCATCGCCACGCCGCGCCATCACGCGCGGCTGCAAGGCCTGATCGCCGATGCCGCCGAGCGCGGTGCGCGCGTGCTGCGCAGCCATGACGAGCAACCCGACGACAGACGCCTCGTGCCGGCCCTGCTGCTGGGCGTGCCGCCCGAAGCGACCGTCATGCAGGAAGAGATCTTCGGCCCGCTGCTGCCCATCGTCGGTTACGACAAGGTGGACGAGGCGCTGGACCACATCAACCGCGGAGAGCGCCCGCTGGCTCTGTACTGGTTCGGCCAGGACGGTGTGGCGCGCGACCATGTGATGGCCCAGACCCACGCCGGCGGCGTGACGGTGAACGACTGCATCTGGCATCTGGGCCAGGAGGAGCAGCCTTTCGGCGGCGTCGGCGCCAGCGGTATGGGCTCCTACCACGGTGAGTGGGGCTTCCGCACCTTCAGCAAGGAGAAGCCGCTGTTCATCCAGTCGCGCTTCGCCGGCACCAAGCTGTTCCAGCCCCCCTATGGCGCGACCTTCGAGCGCCTGCTGTCCCTGTTGAAGAAAGTGGTGTGATGAAGCGCCGTGGATTCCTGAAGTTGGGCATTGGTGCCGCCGTCGTCATCGGTGTAGCTGGCGCCGGTGTCGCCCTCATCAAGCCTGGGCTGGTCGACGGCAAGCTCAGCCCGGGTGCGCGCGAGCTGATGGCCGCAGCTGCGCATGCCGTATTGGGTGACCTGCTTGCTGCCGATGGCGTGGATGCCCAGCTCGCGCGCCTGGACGTCTCCATTGCGGCCCTGCCCGCTGCCACCCGCAAGGAGCTGTCCGATGCGCTGGGCCTGCTGTCCACTGCCGCTGGCCGTTATGCCCTCGTCGGCCTGTCCAAACCCTGGGCCGAAGCCAGCACTCAGGACATCCAGCAGGCCTTCGACGCCATGCGCCTGTCCACCTCCAACACCCGCCAGCAGATCTATCACGCGCTGCGGGACCTGAACGCGATCGCCTTCTTCACCGAACCGGCGAACTGGAAGACGGCAGGCTACGCCGGCCCGAGAGAGATCCCATGAGGATCGACGCGCAGGGCCGTCCCAAGCAAGATCACTCCCGCCTGGCGGGACAGGCCGCAGGCCGAAGGGTGCACCCATGATTCCCGATCCCATCCTTGAAGGCCTGCAACGCGGCTGGAAGGTCCACGGCGGCCCGCATGCCGCGCTGCCCGCCACGCTGGACTGCGACGTCGCCATCATCGGCAGCGGCGCCGGTGCCGGCATCACGGCCGAGATGCTGGCCCGCGCCGGCCTGAAGATCGTCATCGTCGAAGAAGGCCCGCTGCGCTCCAGCAGCCAGTTCAAGCAGCGCGAGGCCGATGCCTACCCGCAGCTCTACCAGGAAGCCGGCGGCCGCAAGACGGTCGACCAGGCCATGAACATCCTGCAGGGCCGCTGCGTGGGCGGCTCGACGACGATCAACTGGACCGGCTCCTTTCGCACGCCACCCGATGCGCTGGCCTACTGGGGCGAGGAGTTCGGCCTGACCGACTTCAACGAGGCCGCGATGGCGCCCTGGTTCGAGCAGGCCGAGCGGCGCCTCAACATCGGCGACTGGCTGACCGAACCCAACGAGAACAACGACGTGCTGCGTCGTGGCGCCGAGAAGCTCGGCATCCCGACCAAGGTCGTGCGCCGCAACGTCAAGGGCTGCTGGAACCTCGGCTCCTGCGGCATGGGCTGCCCGACGAATGCCAAGCAGTCCATGCTGGTCAGCACGCTGCCGGCGGCGCTGGACCTGGGTGCGACCATGC
Source organism: Roseateles sp. P1_C1_2 (assembly GCF_056406535.1). Classification (NCBI taxonomy): domain Bacteria; kingdom Pseudomonadati; phylum Pseudomonadota; class Betaproteobacteria; order Burkholderiales; family Sphaerotilaceae; genus Roseateles; species Roseateles sp. P1_C1_2. The sequence continues at coordinate 62,401 of NZ_JBFUAB010000020.1, read as the reverse complement.
TGGTTCAGACACGCGCGGCCAAGCTGGAGTTGCAGGGCGACAAGGTCACTGCCTTGGTCGCCGAGCCGGTGGCGCTCGATGGTGCCGTCACGGGTGCGACCGTGCGCATCACCGCCAAGCATTACGTCGTTGCCGGCGGCGCCATCAACTCGCCGGCCCTGCTGCTGCGCTCCAACGCCCCCGACCCCAACGGCTTGCTCGGCAAGCGCACCTTCCTGCACCCGACGGCCGGTGGCGTGGCGCTGTTCGATCACGAGGTGGCCGGCTGGGCGGGCGCGCCGCTGTCGGTGTTCTGCGACCACTACCTGCACACCGGCCCCATCGATGGCCCGGTGGGCTACAAGCTCGAGGTCGCGCCCGTGCACCCGGCCTTCGCGCTGACCAACGGCGGCGGCATCGGCGCCGAACTGGCCCAGCGTGCCAAGGACATGCCCCGCACCCAGCTGATGATCGCCCTGCTGCGCGACGGCTTCCATGCCGACGCGGCCGGCGGCGCCGTCAAGCTGCGCGGCGATGGCTCGCCGGTGCTGGACTACGCGCTGACCGACTATCTGCTCGAAGGCGCCCGCCGCGCCTATCTGACGATGGCCGAGATCCAGTTCGCCGCCGGCGCCAAGACCGTGCGGCCGGTGCACGAGCAGGCACCGGGCTATGCCAGCCTGGCCGAGGCCAAGGCCGGTATCGCCGCGTTGACGATGAAGCCCTTCCTCGCCACCGTTGGCAGTGCCCACGTGATGGGCGGCTGCACGATGGCGGCCGACGCCGGCCGCGGCGTCGTGCGGCCCGACGGCCAGCACTGGCAAGTCGGCAATCTGTCGGTACACGACGGCTCGTTGTTCCCGACCAGCCTGGGCGCCAACCCGCAGCTGACCGTCTACGGCCTGGCGACACGGCTGACGAGCGGCCTGATCCAGCGCCTGGGTGCCAAGGCGGTGATGCTGGCCTGACGGCGAGAATCGTCGGCATGCCGACGATCCGCCACGCCACACCCGGGGACGCCACGCTGCTGGCGTCCTTTGCCGCCCAGGCCTTTGCCGACACCTACCGCGAGCTCAGCGACGCGCAGGAGATCGCCGACTATGTCGGCGAGCACTTCCAGCCCGAATTCATGGCCGGCGTCATCGCCGACCCGGCCTGCACGACGCTGCTGGCCTGGGTGGGTGAGGAGTTGGCCGGTTATGCCATCCTGAGCGCCGCGCCGCCGCCCGACTGCGTGACGGGCCCGGCGCCGCTGAAGCTGTGGCGCATCTATCTGGGCGCGGGCTTCATCGGCCAGGGCCTGGGCGCCCGGTTGATGCAGGCGGTGCATGCCGAGGCCCGCCAGCGCGGTGCTCGCACGCTCTGGCTCGGCGTCTACGATCGCAATGTGCGCGCCGTCGAGTTCTATGAGCGTTTCGGTTTTGCCAAGGTCGGCGGCCAGGAGTTCGAGTTCGGCGGCCAGATCTACATCGACCCCGTTTACGCGGTCGCCGTCCCTCAAGAGGTCTCATCATGATCGAAGGTTCCTGCCTGTGTGGCAGCGTGCGCTGGCGCTTCGATGGCCAGCCCGACGGCGCGACCGCCTGCAACTGCACGGCCTGCCGCCGCTACGGCACGCTTTGGGCCTATGACTATGTGGACGAGGGCATCCACGTCACCGGCCCGACGCAGGCCTATGTGCGCGGCAAGGCGCTGGAATTCCACTTCTGCCCAAGCTGCGGCTGCGTGACGCATTGGCGCGGCCTGCGCCTTGACGAAGCGGGGCGGCGGCGCATTGCCGTCAATCTGCGCCTGGCCGAACCCGAGGCCGTGGCGGACATCCCCATCGATCACTTCGACGGCTTCGACAAATTCGACGATCTGCCGCGTGACGGGCGCTGTGTCAGGGATTATTGGTTCTAGTCCTACGCGTAAGGTCTTGAAACCGGACACCCCACCGCAAGATCAGGGGCGCAAACTGCCGCATGGCTTGAGGAGTGTTGCGATGAAGTTCCCCCGATTCCTGCTCTTGTGCATGGCCCTGCTGTCCGGCCTTTGGCTGGGTACGGCCCAGGCCCTGCCTCAACTCGACGAGGTGCAGTCGGCCGTGCAACGCGGCGACTACCCCGGCGCCGAGAAGATGATGCGCGAGGTGGTCGCGGCCAAGCCCGACAGCCCGCGTGCCCGCTATGTGCTGGCCGAGATCCTGGCCCACCAGCGCCAGTTCAACGAGGCCGCCGAGCAGGTGCGCCGCGCTCGCGCGCTGGACCCGGCCATCAAGTTCGCCGACCCGGCCAAGTTCAATGCCTTCGAGCAGTTGCTGCAGCGTGAGCAGGCCGGCGTGGCCAAGTCATCGGTGACGACGCCGGCCGTCGTCAACGCGGCGCCACCGGCGCGCGCAGCGCCCGTGGAGCGCAGCGAGAGCGGCGGTGGCGTGCCGATCTGGCTGCTGATCGGTGGCGTCGTCGTCTTCATCTGGCTGGCCATGCGCTGGATGCGCAACCGCACTGCCGCGCAGGCGGCGCAACCCGCCATGGCGGGCGGTTATGGCCCGGGTGGCTACGGTGGTGCTGGCTACGGGCCTGGCGGCATGCAGGCCCCGGGCTCGGGCGGCCCGGGCATGCTGGGCGTCGGCCTGGGTGTGGCGGGCGGTGTCGCGGCCGGCATGCTGGCCGAGAAGCTGCTGCATGGCGGCCATGACGAGCGCAGCATCCCGCGCGACAACGGCGGGGGCAGTGGCTATCTGCCTGGCAGCTTCGATTCCGGCGGCTCCGGTGGCGCCGGCGACGAACTGGCCCGCCGTGATGTCGACTTCGGCAGCGGCGATGGCTGGGGCGGCGGTGATGCCGGCGGTGGCGACCTCGGCGGAGGCGGCGGCGGCGACGACTGGTAAGTTGTCACGGGCTGGCGCCAGGGCGGACCCTGATAATCCGCCCCCATGACGCCAGCCGCTTTCACCGGCCAGTTGCTCTCCTTCATCGCCCGTCTCATCACGGGTGCACAGGGCCACTGGAAGGGCTGCCCGCCGACGGCGGAGCAGCGCATCTACATCGCCAACCACCAGAGCCATTTCGATCTCGTCCTGATCTGGGCGGCCTTCCCGCACGATCTGCGCGCCAGCACCCGCGCCATCGCCGCACGCGACTACTGGACCACCAGCGCCTTCAAGCGCTGGCTGACCACCTCGGTCTTCAACGCCATCTACGTCAGCCGCGCGCGCAGCAACCCCGACGAAGACCCGCTGGAACCTCTCGCCGAAGCGCTGGCCAATGGCGACTCCCTCGTCATCTTTCCCGAGGGCACGCGCTCCAACAAGGGCAACCCGCAGCCCTTCAAGTCCGGCATCTACCACCTGGCCGAGCAGTTCCCGCATGTGCAGCTGATCCCGACCTGGATAGACAACGTGCAGCGCGTCATGCCCAAGGGCGAGGTCGTGCCCGTGCCCATCCTGTGCACGGTGACCTTCGGCGCCCCCATCCAGTTGCGCCCTGACGAAACCAAGGCCGACTTCCTGTGCCGCGCCCGCGAGGCCGTCATGGAGCAACGGCCCGACCCCTACTGGGTCGGCCGCGAGGCGGAGGGCGGCTGATGCGCTGGCTCAAGGCCTTGACCTCCAGCGAGCAGGTGGCGCTGCTCTTCGTCGTGCTGTTCGGCTTTCTGATGCTGCTGACGGTGGGGCTGTTCCTGAACTCGCTGCGCGAGCGCGAGAGCGAGGACGAGCGCGTCAAGTCCCAGCTCGCCTGGGAACGCGTGCGCCGTGACCTGCGCGCCGCCTGGATCGGCGGCTGCATGTTCTGGGTCGCCTGGATCTCCGGGCCGCTCGGCGCGACGCTGCTGTTCGCGCTGTTCTCCTTCCTGGCGCTGCGCGAGTTCATCACCCTGGTGCACACCGAGCGCAGCGATCACCGCACCCTCATCGTCGCCTTCTTCGTGCTGCTGCCTGTCCAGTACATGATCTGCGGCACGCGCTTCTTCGACCTGTTCACGGTCTTCCTGCCGGTCTATGGCTTCCTGGTGCTGCCCATCGTCAGCGCGCTGGCGGGCGACCCGCGCCGCTTCCTGGAGCGCAACGCCAAGATCCAGTGGGGCGTGATGGTCTGCGTCTACGGCCTGTCGCATGCGCCGGCCCTGCTGCTGCTGGACATCCCGGGCAACACCGGCCGTGGCGCCTTCCTGCTGTTCTTCCTCGTCATGGTGGTGGCCGCCTCGCAGATCGCGCAGGAGATCGCCACCCGCGCGCTGCGCCGCCGCCCGGTGGCCCGGCAGATCAGCCGCAGCTACTCGATGCGGGCCTGGTGGATAGGCACCCTGACCGGCGCACTGGCCGGCCTGCTGCTGTACTGGATCACGCCGTTCAAGGCCGGCCAGGCGCTGGCCATGGCCTTCCTGACCGCCGGTGCCGCGGGCTTCGGTGGCCTGGTCATGAAAGCCCTGAAGAAGGACGCCGGCGTGCTGTACTGGGGCAACCGCAGCTCCATCACCGGCGCCGTCGGCCTGCTCGACCGCATCGCGGTGCTGTGCTTTGCCGCACCGGTGCTGTTCCACTCGGCGCGCTGGTACTACCGATGAGGATTCTGGGCATCGACCCGGGTCTGCAAACCACAGGCTTCGGAGTGATTGAAGCCGACGGTCCGCGCCTCGCCTATGTCGCCAGCGGCACGATCAAGACCAGTGCGGTCGACATCGGCGACCTGCCGGCACGGCTGAAGATCCTGTTCGACGGCATCCGCGAGGTCACGGCGCGCTACCAGCCGCAGTGCGCGGCCGTCGAGATCGTCTTCGTCAACGTGAACCCGCAGTCCACGCTGCTGCTGGGCCAGGCCCGCGGTGCGGCGCTGGCGGCGCTGGTGTCGGCTGATCTGCTCGTCAGCGAGTACACGGCCACGCAGATGAAGAAGGCCATCGTCGGCCACGGCCAGGCCAAGAAGGAGCAGGTCCAGGCCATGGTGCAGCGGCTGCTCAACCTGCCCGGCATCCCGGGCAAGGACGCCGCCGATGCTCTCGGGTTGGCCATCATGCATGCGCATGCGCGCATCAGCTTCGAGGCGATGAGCCGGCACACGACGCTGGCACGCCGGCAGCACGCGGCATTCAAGGGCGGCCGGACGTACTAGGAAGTCGGTTTGTTGGGACGAGCCGGTCTGCCAGTGCGCGCCGCACAAGTCTGACGGAGGGCACTCGGGGCATGCCTTCTTCCGGACGAAGAACGGCCCGCGCTATTCGCCCGCCATCTCAAACTCGGGCGCCCCTGCGGAGCGGTAATCCGAGGTCAACCGACGTGTGTTCCTCGCAACGAGCGCAGGGTAGGTAACCCCTCGGATGCGGGGAGTCAATTGCCATAGGCGTGTTCGGGCTGGTTGTGAAAAATCACGGTTTTCCTAGGAAAAACAAGCATTTGCGTTGGTTCGACGGCTCTGTGACGGCTCTGTGACGGCTTCGGTGGGGGGATACCCCCGGGAATGTCTTCCTACTCCGTAAAAAAAGCATCACTACTCTCCCTCGGTCCGCTGGGCCTAAAGGCGTTTCACGGCGGTCAATTCAGCCTCAACCCTTTACCTCCGCTTCGCCATGAAATACCGCTTTCTTGCCCTCGCCGCGCTGACCATCGCCAGTCTCAACGTCCAAGCCGACACCGTCGCGCTTTGGGACTACAGCGCCGTACCCACTACTACCAAGCACACGCAAACCGCGAACGGCGCCTCCTTCGCAACCGTGGGTGCGATCACGACCAGCTTCGCTGGTGGCGTGACGAACCAAGCGCTGAACACTGCCTCCTACGCCGCACAAGGGACAGGCAACCTGACGCGTGGCGTTCAATTCCTGATCGACACCACCGGCTACACCGACCTCGTGCTGACGTTCGCCCAGCGCAACAGCGCCACGGCCTCGGCCTGGACGACGCTTCAGTACACCCTCGACGGCAGCAGCTGGCTCAACGCTGCGAGCTTCCAGATGCCGGCCGCGCAGTCCACCCAGTTTGTTTCCGGCTTGACGTTCGATTTCAGTGCTATCCCTGCAGTCGACAACAACGACCACTTCGGCATCCGCTTCCTGGCCAGCTTCGCCCCTGGCACCAGCACCTACCTGGCCACGGGCCTCAGCTCCACCTACGGCACCGCCGGCACCATCCGCTATGACAACGTGCTGCTCAGCGGCACCGCCATCCCCGACCCGCTGCCTGTGCCCGAACCTCAGACTTATGCGCTGATGCTGGGCGGCCTCGCCGTCGTGGGCATGCTGGCCCGCCGTCGTCGCGCGATCTGAGCGTTGCTGCCCGCCCTTCCAAGCCCCAGATTCACTCTCTCGTCGAGGATGTTGTGAAAGATCAATCCTTCCCCCTGCGCCCGCTTGCCGCGTGCATGCTGCCGCTGCTCTTGGCAGCATGCGGCGGCGCCAACTCGCCCACCGCTTCGGTCACGCCCGCCGCTACGGACGGCATGGCGCAAGCCGCTGCTGTGCACCCGAGCGTCAAGTACCCGGACCATCACGAGTTCGAGGCTGAGCTGAATGCTCCATTTGTTAGCGAGCAAGCCAGCGGCGCTCGCCGCTTCAGCGTGACGATGCACTACCTGGGAGCCCCGGAGGGCGAGCAGTTCGCTTACAAGCTTGAGCTGGTGTCTCCGGCCGGCAAGGTCGTGCAGACCTATGCCGGCGTGGAGCGCTTCAGCGGCAAGCCTGTGGCGCTGAACTTTGATTGGGCCGGTCGCACCGACAAGGCCAACCTCGCCGATGGTGTTTATGAGGCTCGCTTGACCGCCTTTGCGGTCGATGCTGGCATCGCCTCCAAGGGCGATACCGCCGAGGCGCGCGTGCAATCCCTGGCTCCGGCGGACGGTCACGCCCATACCGAGTCCTTCCAGTTCGTCATGGGCGCTGCGCCAGTTGCCAAGATGCCGGCCTACCGTGCCATGGCTCTGGGCAGCCAATTGAGTGGCGGCGAAGTGCCTCGTGCGAAAGCTCAGTCTGCCGGCGCGATCGCCAGTTGGCCCTACACCGTCTTCTATGGTTCCCTGCACGGGCAGACCAATGACTCAGACGGCGGCGGCAACGTGGCGACATGCAACGAGTCGCAGCCTGCGCAGACTGGCCAGTACGGTCCCGATGCGGCCTTCCCCTACGCCAAGAACCGCGGTCTGGACTTCTTCGGCAATACCGATCACAACCATTATTTCGATGGCAGCTCTGGCTTGGGAAATATCCCCGCCGCTACTGCGAAGACCCGCTACACAAACGGCGTGAGCATCGCCGCCAGCTACACCGCCGCCAATCCCGGCTTCCTCGCCATGTACGGCATGGAATGGGGCGTCATCAGCGGCGGTGGCCATCTGAACATCTTTAACAGCGATGAGCTCTACTCTTGGGAGTACGACCCAAGCAATCAGCTTTACGGCCATCGATTCATCGCCAAGAACGACTACGCGTCGCTCTACACCGTGATGCGGGCAGCCGGTCAAGTGGGGCAATTCAATCACCCTGATACGTCCGGCCAGTTCGTTGTGAACGGCACTGACTTTGGCTACACCGCCGACGGCGACGAGGTCATGGTGCTGGCCGAGGTGTCCAATACCAGCGCCTTCTCTAACAAGGAAGACGAAACCCAGCTCCCTGGCGGAGGCTACGAGAGCGCCTACAAGAAGATCCTCGAGCGCGGATTCCACGTCGCACCAGCCACTAATCAGGACAACCACTGCGCCAACTGGGGTGCCTCGTACACGAACCGAACGGCCATCCTCGTCCCAAACGGCACAGCTCTGACCCGTGAGAGCTTCGTCGAGGCGCTGCGCGCCCGCCGTGTGTTCGCCACCCACGACAAGAACTCGCAGCTTGTGTTCAGTGCTAACGGCGCCATCATGGGCTCGCGCATCAACAATCAGGGCGCACTCAACCTGAACATCGGCTTCGCCAACACAACTGGTAAGACCGTGTCGTTGATCGAGATCTGGCAAGGTGTCCCTGGCCGCAACGGCACGATGACGGTGCTCAGCAATAGCGCCACCTACAGCCACACCCCGACCGATGGCTTGCATGTCTACTACGCTCGCGTCACACAGAATGACGGAAAGGTCCTCTGGTCCGCCCCTATTTGGGTGAACCAAGGCGCCGCCAACAACGGCGACACCACGCCGCCCACCGTCAGTGCAAGCGAAACTGGCAACAGCGGCACCATCACGTTGTCGGCCGTGGCCAGTGACAACGTGGGTGTGACTAAGGTTGAGTTCTGGGTTGATAGCGCGCTGAAGGGCACGGTCACGACTCAGCCGTACCAGATGACGCTGAACTCGTCCACACTGCCGAATGGTGCGCACTCGTTGGTCGCCAAGGCTTTCGATGCCGCAGCGAACAGCGCTTCATCCACAGCGGTGAATTTCAATATCACCAACGCCGGAGCCTCGGCCAGTGAGACTGAGTCGAACAACACCATCGCAACCGCCAACGCTTTGGGCACAGCGACAACGGTCACGGGCTTCGTCAGTAGCGCCACCGACAAGGATTACTTCAAGGTCGATCTGCCGGCCAATAAGAAGATCCGCGTTGACATGACCGGCCCTAGCGGTGTTGACTATGACCTCTATCTTGTGAGTTCCTCGGGTGCCGGTCTGGCGTCTTCCGAAGGCACAACGGCCTCCGAGTCACTGACGTACACCAACGGCACCAGCGCTCGCACCGTCTACATCAAGGTGCAGAGCTACAGCGGCTTCAATGCGGCCTCGGGCTATACGCTGACGATCAGCTATCCCTGAGTTAGGGATGCTGCATCACGCGGCGAGATAGCGCCGTCGCGTCAAAACGTAGGGGCCTCCGGGCCCCTATTTCTTTGTTGCGCCGAGGGCTGGTACAACCGCCGCGGCAGCTAGCCGCGGCTCTGCCGGTGCGTGGTTCAGAGGGCGCCGTCAGGCATGATCGCGACCCATGTCGCCCGCACTCCTCCTGACCGGCGTCCTCGCCTATTTCGCGCTGCTGCTGCTGATCGCGCGAAGCGTCGCGCGTGGTTCGGGGGCCGAGGGGTTCTATGTCGGCGGCAGGGAAAGTCCCTGGCCGGTCGTCGCCTTCGGAATGGTCGGCACGTCGCTGTCCGGCGTCACTTTCATCAGCGTGCCGGGCTCGGTCGGGGCCAACGGCTTCACCTATCTGCAGATCGCCCTCGGCCAGGTCGTCGGCTATGTCGTCATCGCCGTGCTGCTGCTGCCGGCCTATCACCGCCTCAAGCTGGCCTCGATCTACGGCCTGCTGGGCGACCGCCTCGGCCCCGCGGCCCAGCGCCTGGGCTCGGCCTTCTTCGTGCTGAGCCGCACGCTGGGCGCGACGGCGCGGCTCTATCTCGTCGTGCAGGTGCTGCACACGCTGATCCTGCAGCCGCTGGGCGTGCCCTTCGCGCTGGGCGCGGCCGTCGTGCTGGTGATGATCCTGCTGTACACGGTCGAGGGCGGCGTGAAGGCGCTGGTGTGGACCGATACGCTGCAGACGGCCGGCATGCTGGCCGGCCTGTTCGTCTGCGTGGCCCTGCTGTGGCAGACCGGTGCGCTGGCCCAGCTCGACGCGGCGGGGCTGAGCCGCGTCTGGGTCGGCGACCCGATGAGCCGCGACTTCTCCGCCAAGGCCCTGCTGGCCGGCATGTTTATCGCCATCGCGATGACGGGGCTGGACCAGGAAATGATGCAGAAGAGCCTGTCGGTGGCAAGGCTGCGCGACGCGCAGAAGAACCTCTTCGTGCTGGCCGTGCTGATGCTCGTCGTCGTCACGGCCTTTCTGCTGCTGGGCGGCTTGCTGACGCTGTTCGCGCGCGAACATGGGCTGGCCGTCAGCGGCGACACCCTCTTCCCCACCGTCGTCATGCAATACCTGCCGGCCTGGGTGCAGGTCGTCTTCGTGCTGGCCCTTGTGTCGGCCCTGCTGCCCAGCGCCGACGGCGCGCTGACGGCGCTGACGGCCAGCACCTGCCTGGACCTGCTGCGCATCCCGCGCGAGGACGTGAGCACGCGGCGGCGCGTGCATCTCGGCTTCGCGGCGCTGTTCCTGGCTCTGGTGCTGGGTTTCAAGGCGCTGGACAGCAGCAGCATGATCTTCCTGATCCTGAAGCTGGCGGGCTATACCTATGGGCCGCTGCTGGGACTGTTCGCGTTTGCGCTGTTCACGCCGAGGGCGGCGTCGGGTGGCGCGCTGGTCGGCGTTTGCGTGGCCGCGCCGCTGCTGTGTGCGCTGCTGGATTTCGGGCAGCCTTGGGGCGGCTATCAGATCGGCTTGGAATTGCTCTTGCTGAACGGCGTGCTGACCTGGACAGGTTTGTGGCTGGTGGCGCGGCGGCCGGGGCGAAGGGAGAACATCGCATGAGTCCTGAAATGACCTTGAAGCCCTTGCGGCCCTGGAAGGAAGTGCTGCGCGACTGGGTCGCCGAGGTGTCCATGAAGGTGGGGCGACCGGAGGCCGAGTTGCTGGCGCGCGGCCTGAGCGCCTACGACTTCAGCCCGGAGCGCTATGTCGAGATCCGCTACCCCTTTGGTTGCACGCACAAGATCGACTCGGCCTTCGTCGTGGTGAGGCCGCAGGCGCGGCTGGCCGCGGTGTTCTCGGAGCATGCGGGCTATCTGGAGTTCGAGCTGATCGAGGAATGCGCGGTCGTGGAGATCCGCGAAGACATCTACTGGCAGGTCTAGGCATGACATCCGGGCTGCCTGCATCGCCCCTGGCCGGCATTGCTGCCCTCGAACTGACGTCGTCGCACGTCCCGGCACTGGCGCGTTTCTTTGCGGCCAACCCGGCCTACTTCCTCGCCGTGCAGGGCGAGCCGGCGCGGCCCGACGATGCGCGGGAGGAGATCGAGGAGCCGCTGCCGGAAGGCATTCCTCATACGAAGAAATGGGTCATCGGCTATGTCAGACCTGATGGCGAGATCGCCGCTCTCGTCAACCTCGTCTCGGACATCTTTGCGCCGTCGGTCTGGAACGTCAGCACCTTCATCGTCGAGACCGCCCGCCATGGCTCGGGCGATGCGCGGCGCCTGTACGACGGCGTCGAAGCCTGGGCGCGCGGATCGGGCGCCTGCTGGCTGCGGTTGGGCGTGGTAATCGGCAACGCGAGGGCCGAACGCTTCTGGGCTTCGCTGGGCTATGCCGAGACGCGCGTGCGCAGCGGCTTTCAGATCGGCGATCAGATCAACGAACTGCGCGTCATGTGCAAGCCCTTGTGCGGTGGCTCGCTGGCCGAATATCTGGCATTGGTGCCGAGAGACCTGCCGGAGCCCGCACCCTAGATCTCCGAGCCGCCCGCCGCATGGCCCGGCGACACTCCCATCCCTGCATGTCCGTTCCTGCCGTTTCCTTGTCCTCCTCCAGTCTGTCCCGCATGCTCGCCGGCTTTGTGCGCGAGCACTGGCGCGCCTACGCCGCGGCCGGCGCGATGCTGAGCTGCATCGCGGCCATGACGGTATGGATTCCGCGCCAGGTCGGCCATGTCGTGGATGCGTTGGTGGCCGGCGGGCTCAAGGGCTCGGCGCTGCTCGAGCAACTGGCGCTGCTGGTCGTTGCCGGCCTCCTCATCTACCTGCTGCGCGCCGGTTGGCGGCTGACGCTCTTCAAGGCGTCCTTCCGCCTCGGCGCGCGTCTGCGCACACGGCTCTACGGTCGCCTTGCGTTGCAAGGCCCGGCCTACTTCCAGCGTCAGCGCACCGGCGACCTGATGGCCCTGGCCACCAACGACATCGACACCGTCGAGCAGGCCGCCGGCGAGGCCATGCTGGCGGGCTTTGACGGCACGCAGACGCTGGTGCTCGTGCTGGCCATGATGACCATCGGCATCGACTGGCGCCTGGGCCTGGCCGCCCTCGTGCCCTTCCCGCTGATGGCGCTGGCTTTCTGGTGGATCTCGGGCCATCTGCACCAGGCTGCCCAGGATTCGCTGGGTGCCTTCAGCGGCCTGAACCAGCAGGTGCAGGAAAGCCTCACCGGCGTGCGTACCGTGCGCGCCCTCGGCCTCGTCGCTCGCAGCGAGGCGCAGTTCACCGAGCTCGCCGAGAAGGCGGCCGAGGCCAGCTTTCGCTCGCAGCGCTGGGAGGCCGCCTATGAGCCGGCTGTCGGCATGACGCTGGGCGCCGCCACCGCCATCGCGCTGGCCATGGGCGGCTGGCTGGTCTCGCGTGGCGAGCTCAGCATTGGCCAGCTGACCGCTTTCACGATGTACCTCGGCCAGCTGATCTGGCCGATGTTCGCGGCCGGCTGGGTGCTGGCCCTGCTGGAACGCGGCCGGGCGGCGTGGACGCGCTTGGCGCCGGTGCTGGACGCACCGCTGACGCTGGCCGACGAGGGCAGGGCGGCGCTGCCCGTTGACACGACGCTTCGCGCCCAAGGCCTGACCTTCGCCTTTCCCGGCGCGAAGCGCCCGGCGCTGGAGAACGTCGACCTCGCCATCGCACCCGGCAAGACGCTGGGCATCGTCGGCGCCACCGGCGCGGGCAAGTCCACCTTCGTGCGCCTGCTGCTGCGCCAGTCCGAACCCGATGCCGGCCAGCTGACGCTGGGCGGCGTCGCGCTGCCCGATCTGCCCCTCGCGACCTTGCGCGCCCACATCGCCTGGGTGCCCCAGGAGCCCTTCCTGTTTTCGGCCTCGGTGGCCGACAACATCGCCCTGGCCAGGCCCGGCGCGACGCGCGCAGAGATCGAGGCCGCAGCGCGTCTGGCCTCGGTGCATGACGACATCGCGCGGCTTCCCGAAGGCTATGCGACCGAGGTCGGTGAGCGCGGCGTGACACTGTCCGGCGGCCAGCGCCAGCGCGTCGCCATCGCGCGGGCGCTGCTGTCAGACGCACCGCTGCTGGTGCTGGACGACGCGCTGTCGGCCGTCGACACCGGCACGGAGACGGACATCCTCGACCACCTGCGCGAGCTGCGCACCGCGCGGCCGGACCGCAGCGTCATCGTCATCGCGCACCGGCTGTCGGCGGTGATGGACGCCGACGAGGTCATCGTGCTCAAGCAGGGCCATGTCATCGAGCGCGGCACGCATCAACAGCTGCTGGAACTGGGCGGCTGGTATGCGGCCCAGTGGCGCTATCAACAGATCGAGGCCAGCCTTGAAGCCGCTTGAGCCCGTGAAGCCCAAAGAGAAACCCTGGAAGAGCGTCGGGCTGCTGCTGGACTCGGCGCGTCCTGAGCGCGCGCACCTGATCCGCGGCGGCACCTGGCTCATCCTGGCCGCCGGCCTCGAAGTGCTCGCCCCCATCCTCGGCAAGCGCTATATCGACCACCACCTGCTGCCGCGCCAGTTCGACATCTTCGAGATGGCGACGCTGCTGGCGCTGATGCTGCTGACCGGCTGGGCGGCGAGCTGGATACGCTATGCCCAGCTGTCGCGCATGGCCGGCGTGGCGCGGCGCTCGGTGCTGAGGCTGCGTGAGCGTGTCTATGCCCATGTGCTGGCCCTGCCCATGGCCTTCTTCGACAAGGCCATCACCGGCCAGCTCGTCAGCCGCGTCACCAACGACACCGAGGCCGTCAACCAGCTCTATCGCCAGGTGCTCTATGTGATGCTGGATTCGACCATCGTCGTCTTCGGCTCGCTGGTGGCCATGGCCTTTCTGGACTGGCGGCTGATGCTCATCGTCGCGACGCTGGTGCCGGCCATGGTGGTCATCATCCTCGGCTACCAGAAGCTGTCGGCTCCGGCCGTGGCGCGCACCCGCCAGCTGCGCAGCGACATCAATGCGCAGATGGCCGAGAGCATGGCCGGCATGGCGGTGCTGCAGGCCAGCGGCGCGGCGGGCCGCTTCGGTGCGCGCTTCGAGACGACGAATGCCGAGCACCGGCTGTCGCGCATCGCCGAGCTGCGCGCCAACGCCTGGCTGCTGCGCCCGGCGCTGGACCTGATGAACGTGCTGCTGCTGGTCACCGTCATCTACAGCTTCGGCCGGCGTGAGATGTCGGGGCTGGAAGTGGGCCTGCTGTATGCCTTCCTGAGCTATATCGCCCGCGTCGTCGAGCCGCTGATCCAGATCACCATGCAGTTCGGCCAACTGCAACAGGCCATGGTGGCCGCCTCACGCGTGCGCACGCTGCTGGAGGAGGATGAGCACCGCGGGCCAGCCCAGGACGGCCGCGACATCGCCCAGGGTGGCATCCGCATCGAGGGGCTGACGTTCGGCTACGACCCGGCGCGGCCGGTGCTGCATGGCGTCGACGTCGACATCCCGGCCGGCAGCTTTGTCGGCATCGTCGGCCACACGGGCAGCGGCAAGAGCACGCTGCTGTCGCTGCTGCTGCGCTTCTACACGGCGCAGCAGGGGCGCATCACGGTCGACGGCCAGCCGCTGGCGGCGGTGCCCGATGCCGCCTTCCGCGACGCGGTGGGCCTGGTGCCGCAGGAGCCCTATCTGATGTCGGCCAGCGTGCGCGACAACATCGCGATGGGCCGGCCCGGCATCACGGACGAAGACGTCGAGGACGCCGCCAAGGCCGCCCGCGCGCACGACTTCATCACGGCGCTGCCACAGGGTTACGACACCAAGCTGGGCGAGGGCGGGGCGCGCGTGTCCACCGGCCAGAAGCAGCTGCTGGCGATGGCGCGAGCTTTGGCTGGCGCGCCGCGCATCCTGTTCCTGGACGAAGCCACCAGCAATATCGACAGCGCGACCGAGCAGCGCGTCGGCGAGGCGCTGACGGCCCTGCATGGCCGCGTGACGGTGGTGGCCATCGCGCACCGCCTGTCCACCATCCGTGCGGCCGACCAGATCCTGGTGCTCAATCATGGCCACCTGCAGGAGCGCGGGCCGCACGAGGCGCTGATGGCCATCGAGGGTGGCCTGTACCGCCGCCTCGTGGAGCTGCAGACGCTGGAAGAGGTGGGCGAAGACCTCCAGGACGGGATCGCGCCGTAGGCGGGGCTTCCCTCTTTTGAAGGCCCCTGATCCAGGGACAGGCCAACCCCGGTTGTTGCCTGCGCGGCGCGGCCCGAGCATGCACGCGCTCGTTGCTGCCATGCCGTCGCGAGCACGCGTTCGGGACCGCTTTCCATGCGCCTGGCGGCCATGAGCTGGCCGGGCCGTGATCCCGAGTTCATCCACCCCGATCAGGGAACCCCATGATGCGTTTTCAAACCAAGCCGCTGGCCCTTGCCGGCCTCCTGGCGCTGTGCTCCTTCGCCCATGCCGGCGACAAAGTCTGGATCAGCCTCGGCGATGCGGCCCTCGCCCAATTGCAGAAACACACGACCGTGACCTTGAGCGCCAGTGCGACGCCCACCGCGCAGCTGGCCGGCGTTGAAAGCACGGCCGCCGCCAGCCGCCGTACGGAAGGCATCCACCTGGTGCAGGTGGACGAGGACGACTTGCTGCACCTGTCGGCCGCAGTGCACCGCGAGCTGCACCGCTGCGGCGGCTTCATGTTCCACCCCAGCCAGGCGGAAGGCCTGGCCACGCTRCAGCGCCATTCGGGCGCCGCCAAGCTGGCCGCGGCGGCCGCCGTCACGCGGCCGAGCTACGTCATCGACCAGCAGGCCGTCGTCACGCCGATGCTCAACCAGATGCAGGCGAGCAACATCGGCCAGACCATCATCGACCTGTCCGCCAACGTCAACCGCTACTACCAGACCAGCGGCGGCGTCGCCGCGTCGGACTGGCTGAAGCAGCGCTGGACCACGCTGGCCGCCGGCCGCAGCGACATCACGGTGGCGCAGTTCACCCACGCGAGCTGGAAGCAGAAGTCGGTGATTGCCACCATCCAGGGCAGCGACAACGCGAACGAAGTGGTGGTGCTGGGCGGCCACCTCGATTCGATCAACCAGTCGAACACCAGCGAAACCGGCCGTGCGCCGGGCGCCGATGACGATGCGTCCGGCGTGGCCAGCCTCACCGAGGTGTTCCGCACCATGGTCGCCACCGGCTACAAGCCGCGCCGCACGCTGAAGTTCATGGCCTACGCCGCCGAGGAAGTGGGCCTGCGCGGCTCGCAGGAGATCGCCACCAGCTTCGCCAATGCCGGCACCAACGTGGTGGGCGTGATGCAGCTGGACATGACCAACTACAAGGGGTCGGTGAATGACATCTACATCTACACCGACTACACGGACAGCGCGCAGAACACCTTCGTCACCAACCTCATCAAGACGTATCTTCCGACGCTGAAGATAGGCACCGACCGCTGCGGCTATGCCTGCTCCGACCATGCCTCATGGACGGCCAAGGGTTACTACGCCACCATGCCCTTCGAAGCGGCCATGGGCGAGGACGACCCCTATATCCACACCGCCAACGACACCTATGCCAACACCGGCAGCCAGGCCGACAACTCGCTGAAGTTCGCCCGCATGGCGCTGGCCTATATGGTGGAGCTGGGCAGCGACGGCAGCAGCGGCATCCCCGACAAGACCGAGACCTTCAGCGGCAGCCTGACGAAGAACCAGACGCGCAGCTTCGGTCCTTTCAAGGCCGGCGTGGGCACGTTCAAGGCCAGCACCACGGGCACCGGCGACATCGACCTGTATGCCAGGCGCACCACCGTCCCGACCACCAGCAGCTACGACTGCAAGTCCGACGGCAGCACCGCCACCGAAAGCTGCAGCATCAACGTCACCGCCAACGGCGATGTCTATGTGCTGCTCAAGGGCTACACCGCCGGCAACTACAACCTGACGGTGACCTACAAGCCGCAATAAACGCTCAACGTGCCCGGGCTTCGAGCACGGTCAGGGAGCCGCGCAGCTTGCGCAGGGCTTCTTCCATGCGCGTTTCGCCGGGCGCCGCCAGCAGGCGCGCCTCGCGGCTGGCCAGCATGTCTTCGCGCAGTGTCAGGCCGGCGCGCGCGAACTGCGGCTTCAGCACGGCCGCACGCTCGCGCAGCAGTTCGCGCGTGGCCTGGTAGGCGTGCTCGGCGAGGTGGCGGCGCTGGCTGTAGCTGAAGGTGTTGGCCATGAAGAGCTCGGCATCGCGCGGGTCGGGCTCGAACAGCACGATGTCGGTCTGCGGATGCGTCAGCTCATAGCCCTTCAGGCCGAGGGCCAGGCGCGAATGGATGAGCGAGCGGAAGGTCTGCGACAGCACCAGCGGCAGGCCGCCGTCCACCAGGCGGTGGATGCGCGGTTGCAGCGCCTTCACGGCCGGGCGGCCGAGCTTGCTGGCCAGCTTTTTGGCCCGGCGCGAGCGCGCGTCGCGGGGCGACATGCGGTTGCTTTCGTAGGGCACCAGCGGGTTCAGGCAGATCAGCAGGTCCAGGCCACGGTCCAGCAGCACCGAGGCGTGCAGCGTCTTCTTCAAGGCGCCGTCCACATAGTGCCGGCCATCGATTTCGACCGGCGGAAACAGCCCCGGCAAGGCCGCGCTGGCCTGCACGGCCTGGGAGATGGGCACATGATCCCAGCCCTCGGTGCCGAAGGGGATGGCGTCGCCGCTGTCCAGGTCGGTCGCCACCAGCACGAGGCGGTGACGCAGCTCGCGGAAGTCGTTCGTGCGGCCGGGCAGGGCGAAGACCTGGGTCAAGGCCTCGCCAAAGCGCTCGCTGGACAGCAGGCCGGTCGGCAGCACGCGGCCCAGGCGCTCGATGGCGCCCAGCACGGAGCGGCCTTCCAGCAGCACCTCGCGTGCCGCATCGGCCAGCAGGCCGGGCAGCAGGCGCAGGCGCTCGCCGAACTCGGCCCAGGCTGGCTGCAGCAGCTCGGCGGGGTCGAAGCGGTCGGGCGCTTCGGCGGTGTTCTCGATGAAGGCGGCGCAGAGCTGGCGCGGCGTCATGCCGTTGGCCAGGCCGGCGGCGATGAAGCCGCCCGCGCTGACGCCGATATAGCCGTCGCAGGCGGTGAAGTCGAGGCCACCCACGGCCTCCTCCAAAGCACAAAGGGCGCCAACTTCATAGATGGCGCCCAGTGGGCCTCCGCCCGCCAAGGCCAAACCGATCTTCGGTTGGCTCATGGTCGGAGAGAGTTAACTTGCTTAGGCTTGCGCTGCAGGCGTGGCGGCCGGAGCGGCAGCCTTCTTGGCAGCCGGAGCACGCTTGGCCGGAGCGGCCTTCTTGGCGGCCGGAGCCTTGGGAGCAGCAGCCTTCTTGGCCACAGCCTTGACGGCGGCCTTCACGGGCGCGGCCTTCTTGGCGACGGCCTTGACGGCAGCCTTCTTGGCCGGTGCAGCCTTGGCGACGACGGCCTTCTTCACGGCGGCAGCCTTCTTGACGACGGCCTTCTTGGCCTTGGCAGCGGGCGAAGCCTTCTTCAGGCCAGCCGACACGGCCAGGTCGTCGATGCGCTTGATCAGGCTCTGCACGTCGCCGGCGGAGGGCACGTTCAGGGTCTTGAGGGCCTTGGCGACGCGTTGCTCGAAGATGGTTTCGAGCTTGTCCCAGTGCTGGCCGGCCTTGGCGCCGACATCACCGGCCATGCCGCTGACCTTGGTGGCCACGGCGCTGAGCTTTTCCTCAGCGGCGGATTGGGTCTTCTTTTGCAATTTCAGTCCTTCCGAGACGAGGGCCTCGAAAACCTTGCCGCCTTCGCCCTGGGCCTTGGCGAAAGAGGCCAGGCCGGCGGCCCAGATCTGCTGTGCGCTGTCCTTGACGTTCTTGGCCATGTCGCCATCGAGCAGGCCAGCCGGGAAGCCGGTGGCGGCCGAGGCCTTCTTCTTGTCAGCCATCTTCTGGAGCTTCTTGACCATGGTGGTTCCTTGCGAGTTAGCGAATTGCAGCGGGACTGTAGCGGCGCGACCCCGCGTCAGCACGGCCAATCCTAGTGAGTGCGCTCTACGATGGAGCAGGCCGTTTCCTGGGGAAAGTGCCCAGCGGGCCACCGCAAACCCTGGTCAAGAATCAGCGCGACACGTCCAAATCCACAAGCAGGAGACCCCCCATGCAGTATTTCGTCACTGGCGCCACAGGCTTCATCGGCAAGCGGCTCGTCAAGAAGCTGCTGGCGCGCCGCGGCAGCACGGTCCACTTCCTGATGCGCGAGGAGAGCGCAGCCAAGCTGCCCGACCTGCTCGCCTACTGGGGCGTCAGCAAGACCCGCGCGATTCCCGTCTTCGGCGACCTGACGGGCAAGAAGCTCGGCGTCGCCAGCGACGTCATCAAGAGCCTGAAAGGCCAGATCGATCATCTGTATCACCTGGCTGCGGTCTATGACCTGGGCGCCGACGAGGAGTCGCAGGTCGCCGTCAACATCGAGGGCACCCGCAGCATGGTGGAGTTCGCGCAGGCCATCGATGCCGGCCATGTGCACCACGTCAGCTCGATTGCGGCGGCAGGCCTGTACGAAGGCGTGTTCCGCGAGGACATGTTCGAGGAAGCCGAGAACCTCGATCACCCCTACTTCATGACCAAGCACGAGAGCGAGAAGATCGTGCGCAAGGAGTGCAAGCGTCCCTGGACGGTCTACCGCCCGGCGCTGGTGGTGGGCGACTCCAAGTCCGGCGAGATGGACAAGATCGACGGGCCTTACTACTTCTTCAAGCTGATCCAGCGCATGCGCCAGATCCTGCCGCCGTGGATGCCCAGCGTCGGCCTGGAAGGCGGCCGCATCAACATCGTGCCGGTGGACTTCGTCGTCGAAGCGCTCGACCACATCTCGCACAAGGTCAGCAAGGGCCACGGCTGCTACCACCTCGTCGACCCCAAGGGCTACCGCGTCGGTGACGTGCTGGACATCTTCAGCAAGGCCGCGCATGCGCCCAAGATGAATCTGTTCATCAATGCCGCGTTGATGGGCTTCATTCCCAAGAGCGTCAAGAAGGGCCTGATGGCGCTGGCGCCGGTGCGTCGCATCCGCAATGCCGTCATGAAGGACCTCGGCATTCCCGAGGACATGTTCACCTTCATCAACTACCCGACCCGCTTCGACTGCCGCGACACCGAGGCCGCGCTGAAGGGTTCGGGCATTGCCTGCCCCGACCTCAACGACTACGCCTGGCGACTGTGGGACTACTGGGAGCGTCATCTCGACCCGGCCCTCTTCATCGACCGGTCCTTGCGCGGCGCGACCGGCGGCAAGGTGGTGCTGGTGACGGGCGGTTCCTCGGGCATCGGCCTGGCCGCCGCCATCAAGTTCGCCGAGGCCGGCGCCATCACGCTGATCTGCGCGCGTGACCAGGTCAAGCTCGACGAAGCGGTGGCCGAGATCAAGGAGAAGGCCGGCAAGCAGGCCCAGATCCACGCCTTCGCCTGCGACATCGCCGATGAGGCGGGCTGCGCCGGGCTGATCGAATGGTGCAACGACAACTTCGGCGGCGTCGACTTCCTCATCAACAACGCGGGCCGTTCCATCCGCCGCGCCATCGAGAGCAGCTACGACCGCTTCCACGACTTCCAGCGCACGATGGACCTGAACTACTTCGGCTGCCTGCGCGTGACCATGGGCCTGCTGCCCGGCATGGTGGCCAAGAAGAAGGGCCATGTCGTCAACATCAGCTCCATCGGCGTGCTGACGAACGCGCCGCGCTTCAGCGCCTACGTGGCCAGCAAGGCCGCGCTGGACGCCTGGACGCGCTGCGCCTCCAGCGAGTTCGCCGACACCGGCGTGACCTTCACGACGATCAACATGCCGCTGGTGCGCACGCCGATGATCGCGCCGACGGCGATCTACAAGAACGTGCCGACGCTGGCGCCCGAGGAGGCCGGCGACATGATTGCCCAGGCCTGCATCAACAAGCCGGTGCGCATCGCCACGCGTCTGGGCATCTCGGGCGAGATGCTGCATGCCGCCGCGCCGCGCATCGCGCAGATCGTCATGAACACGACCTTCCGCATGTTCCCCGACAGCTCGGCCGCCAAGGGCGACAAGTCAGGCAAGTCGGGGCTGTCGCCGGAAGCGATTGCCATGCAGCAGATGATGCGAGGCATCCACTTCTAAGCCATCGATGAGCGCCCAGGGGCCACAGAGCCCCGGCGCGTGAAGGGAGGATCTCTTGCAACACTCACACCCTGTCGGGCCGCTGCCGTCCGTCAAGCCGGCGCCCACGCCGCGCAGCTACAAGTTGCGCGCCTGGGGTGCCGTCGCCTCGCTGATCGCCTTCCTGGGCGTCTATTTCGGCCTCGCTGGCTGGTTCGCCTGGACGGCCTGGCGCCTGGGCCAGAGTGTCTTTGCCGGCCGCAGCGATGCCTTCTGGGCCTTTCTGGTGGCCCTGTGCGCGGCGCTGCTGGCCGTCTTCATGCTGAAGGCGCTGTTCTTCCGCCAGCGCCGCGGTGAAGACCACAGCGTGGAGATCCAGTCGAGCGACCAGCCCGCGCTGTTCGTCGAGCTGAATGCGATTGCCGATGCCGTGGGCGCCCCGCGCCCGCACCGCGTGCTGGTGTCGGCGCGCGTCAATGCGGCGGTGTTCTACGACCTGTCGCCGCTGAACCTGCTGTGGCCGACGAAGAAGAACCTCGAGATCGGCCTGGGCCTGGTCAATGTGCTGAACCGCAGCGAGTTGCGTGCGGTGCTGGCCCATGAGTTCGGCCACTTCGCGCAGCGCGCCATGGCCGTGGGCCGCTGGGTCTATGTGGCCCAGCAGATCGCCGCGCGGCTGGTGGCCCAGCGCGACATGCTGGACAACTTCCTGCAGGCCCTGAGCCGCTTCGACTTCCGCATCGCCTGGGTCGGCTGGGTGCTGAGCGTCATCGTCTGGGCCATCCGCAGCCTGGTGGACAGCGTCTTCACCGGTGTGCAGCTGCTGCAGCGCAGCCTGGGGCGCGAGATGGAATACGGCGCCGACGCGGTGGCCGTCGCGCTGACCGGCAGCGACGCCCTCGTGCATGCCCTCTACAAGCTGCAGACGGCCGACATCGACTGGGACCGTGCCGCCGGCGTGGCGAGTGAACTGCGCGCCAAGGAACAGTGGGTGGGCGACCTGTTCGCGCTGCAGGCTGCCATCTCCGAGCGCACCGGCCGCATGCTGGACGACGGCGACTACGGCCGGGTGCCCACGCAGCCCGGCGGCCCCAACCGCCTGTTCGACACCGCCGACAGCGCCGTGCCGCAGATGTGGCGCACCCACCCCCTCAACCACGAGCGCGAGGCGCGCGCCAAGGCCGACTACCGGCCCAGCGAAGTCGACGGGCGCAGCGCCTGGTCGCTGTTCGAGAACGCCGTCGCGCTGCGCGAGCAGGTCACGCGCCGGCTGATCGAGGCGCCCGACGGTGCCAAGCCCATGGATGAGGCAGGCTTGCAGACCGAACTGGACGAGCGCTTCGGCGGCGAGCTGCTGCAGCCGCGCTATCGCGGCGCCTACCTCGGCCGCGCGCTGACCCGCCATGTGGCCGAGCCCGGTCAGCTCGTCGGCGCCTTGCCCGAAGCGGCCGACGGCATCCAGCGCCTGGCGGCCCTCTACCCGGCCAGCCTGGGCGAAGCCGTGCGCCGCTGGCGCCGGGTGGACGCCGACAAGGAGCCCGCCGAGCACGCCGAGCTGCTGGCGGAGCTGCGCCGCCACGACGAGGTCGCCCGTGCCACCCACCTCGCGCTGGCGCGCGCCCTGGGCGATGGCAGCGAAGCAAGGCTGCGCGGCCTGCTGGCGCAATTGCATTACGCCGAACACACCGCTGCCAACCTGCGCGACCTGCGCGGCGTGCTGGCCCACACGGTGCGCGTCGAGAGCACCGGCCGCGTCAGCGAGGCCGGCCGCATGCGCGTGCGGGATGCCGGCGGCCTGCTGCAGCACGCGCTGAGCCAGCTGTATGCCGACGCCCCGGATGTCGTGCTGGACGAAGGCACGCGCAAGCGGCTGGAAGTGGACAGCTGGGCTGCCGGTCTGGGCGAACTCAAGCTGGGCCCGCCCGACATCAGCCACCTGGGCGACTGGCTCGGCGTCGTCGACAGCTGGATGGATCTGGCCGAGCGGGCCCTCAATGGCCTGCGCGGCGCGGTGCTGGCCGAACTGCTTGCCGTTGAAAGCCGCGTGGCCAGCCAGCAACCCGATGCCGGCGCGACCCAGCCGGCGGTCCCGCGCAGCTATGCCACGCTGCTGGACGGCGCCGAGCGCCCGCGCAACCTCACCCCCAGCCTGTGGGCGCGCTTCCTGGCCGCCGAGGGGCGCGGCGCGGCAGCGGCACGCGTCGCCGTGGCCGGCGGCATCGTCGTCGGCGTGCTCGGCTTTGGCGGCGGCTATGGCGACATCAGCGTGCAGGTGCTCAACGGCCTGGACCGCCCGGTGCGCGTGCGCGTCGGCGGCGCCGGCGCCATCACGCTGCCCGCCTTCGGCTCGGCCAGCGTCGGCCAGGCGCCGGACGCGCACCTGCCCATCGTCGCGGAGACCGAGCAGGGTGAACTCATCGAGCGTTTCGAGGTGGCGCTGGAGCACGGCCCAGGCCTGCCGGTCTACAACGTCGCCGGCGCCGCGCCGCTGGTCGAGCTGACCTACACCTATGGCCAGGACGCCGGTTCCGTGCCGCTCAAGGTGGTGGGCGCCGCGCGCTGGTCGTCCAGCCCTGCCGATGTCTTTTTCGGCGACCCGCCGCACAGCGTCTCGGTCAAGCGGGGCCAGACCGAGGTGCGGCGCGTGCTCTACAGCGCCGCCGATGCGATGCCCGGCCTGCAACTCAATCTGTTGCAGGGCGATGCGGCCGCCGCCGAGCGGCTGGGCGCGCTGCATCTGCAGTGGGACCGCCGCGACGCGCCGACGCGCTTCCTCTGGCTGGGCCAGCTGCGCGGCCAGCCGGCACACGCCAGGCTGATGGCTGCCGCCCTGGCGCGCGAGCCGGCCAGCATCGAACTGCAGCGCGAGCGCTTCGACACCCTGCCCGCCGACGAGTTGAAGCCCTTGTGTGACGAGCTCGGCCGCCGGGCGGCCGCGGCGGATGCCGATGGCAACGCGGTCTATCTGGCCGCGCGCTGCCTGCCTGACGGCCCGCTGCGTGACGCCGCGCTGCTGGCCGGCCTGGCGCGCTTCCCTCAGCACGCCTGGCTGGCCTATGGCGCCGCCTGGGTCGAAGCCGGCAACGCCGACTGGCGCGTCGCGCTGCGCGACTACGAGCGGGCCCGCGCCGAGCCCACGCTGGCGCCGTTTGCCACCATCGAGGCCAACCGCCTGAGGCGCCTGCTGGGCGAGCAGCTGCTGGATGCCGAGGCCGAGCGCATCGGCCCGCCCAGCCGCTTGCAGACTGCGCTGGGCCTGCAGGCCACCGCCGGCACGCTGATCACGGAGCCCGAGGCCTACGCCAAGCTGGGCGCCGGCCAACCCAACCAGGTGGCCGCGCTTGCTCCCAGCCCGCACCTGCTGCGCCTGGCTGCAGCTTCCGACGGGGCTTCCGTCGAACTGCGCGGGCGCGCCTCGGCCCTGCCGGCCGGCCAGGGCCTGGACAGGGACACCTATTGGACGGCGTTGGCGCTGGCCGAGCGTGAGCACTGGGCAGCGCCAGCCTTGCCGCAGGCCGGATTGCCAGGGGTGGATGCCCAGGAGCTGCGCAAGCTCGAAGCCTTCCATGCGGCGCTGCGCAGCCCCGCCACGCTGGCCGGCGCCGAGAAGCATCTGCAGGGCCTGTCGCTCGAATTGCGCGGCCAGGCCTACAGCATGGCCACCGTGCTGCTGGGCAACCGCACGCCTCCCGCCTGGCGCGAAGCCGCCAAACGCCTGCTGCTCAGCCACGAGCGCCCTTACTTCAACTGAAAGAGACTGCCGATGAGCTTTGAGATCCATGGCACCGAGGGCATGAGCCCGGCACAGATCCGCCACGAGTTGCAGAACGGCGCGCGCTGCGTCGCCTACGGCTTCTGCATCTCCATCCTCGTGATGTCCTTCAAGCGCAGCTCGGGCCTGCGCCTGCTGCGCGCCGGCGAGGCCGATTGGGGGCGGCGCATCGGCTTCTCGGTGCTGTCCCTGGTGGCCGGGCCCTGGGGCATCCCCTGGGGGCCGATCTGGACGATCAGCACCATCTTCAGCAACCTGGGCGGCGGGCGCAATGTCAGCGCCGAGCTGTTGTCGGCACTTTCCGCGCCGGAGGCCATGCCCACGGCTGCGGAGGCCGGCGCGGCACTCTGACCCACAATCACCGCAGCCCGAGCCCGGCCTTGGCCGGGCTTCTTCATTGAAGGAACTCCATCCATGTTGAGAGGACAACGTGTCGGCCTGCGTTACCTGACCGAGGACGATCTGCCCTGGTTCAAGCGCACGCGCGGCGACCCGCAGATCTACGGCGACTTTCTGGGCACGCGGATGATGACGCCGCATGCCGTGGACCAGCGCTGGAAGGACAACGGCTTCGCCAACGAGGACGCCGAGCGCCTGCTGATCTGTCACCTGCACGACGGTAGCGTCATTGGCGACGTGGTGCACTTCGCCGCGGCCCGCTACACGACGGCGCGCGAGATTGGCTGGACGCTGGCCGACGTCGCGATGCGCGGCCAGGGGCTGGCTTCAGAGGCGGCCGCGCTGCTGGTGGACTATCTGTTCGAGAACTGGCCGGTGAACCGGCTGTCCTGCGGCATGTCGGTGCACAACCACGCGTCGCGGCGCGTGGCCGAGAAGTGCGGCTTCACGCATGAGGGCATCCAGCGCGGCGTCGTCTTCGTGGCGGGTGAGTATGTGGACTGCCATTCGCTGTCGCTGCTGCGCGGCGAGTGGGTGGCAATGAAGGGCAAGAGCGAGTGAAAGATTCCAGGGAATTCGATCTGATCGTCTTCGGCGCGACCGGCTTCACGGGCCGCCTCGTGGCGGAATACCTGCACCTCAGCGGCGCCGGCGGCGCGCGCTGGGCGATCGCGGGGCGCAGCCTCGACAAGCTCGGCAAGGTGCGCGATGAGCTGCATCTGCCGGCGTCCGTCGCGCTGCTGAAGGCCGATGCGCAGGACGCCGCTTCGTTGAAGTCCCTGGTCGCACGGACCCGCTGTGTCATCACGACGGTCGGTCCCTACCAGCTCTACGGCGAGCCGCTGGCCACCGCCTGCGCTTCAGGGGGCACCGATTACGTCGACCTCTGCGGCGAGCCGCTGTGGATGGCCCGCATGATCGACAAGCTGACCCCTGCGGCGCAGAAGAGCGGTGCGCGCATCGTCTTCTCCTGCGGTTTCGATTCCATCCCCTTCGACCTCGGCGTCGTCTACCTGCAGGCCGAGGCGCAGAAGCGCTTCGGCGCGCCCCTGCCCGAGGTGCGCGGCCGCGTCGCCCGCGTCAAGGGCACGGCCTCGGGCGGCACCCTGGCCAGCATGATGGAGACCATCGAGGCCGTGCGCCGTGAGCCCGCGCTGATCAAGGTGATGGCCAACCCCTTTGCGTTGACGCCGGGCTTCAAGGGCCCGCGCCAACCTGGTGGCCAGGGCGCCGACTACGACGACTGGGCCGATCGCTGGAGCGGCCCCTTCTTCATGGCCACCATCAACACCAAGAACGTGCACCGCAGCAATGCCCTGCGCGGCCACCCCTGGGGCACCGATTTCATCTACAGCGAGAAGCTGCTGACCGGCAAGCCCGGCCAGGCCGACAAGGGCCGCAAGAAGGCCGTCGCGCTGGCCCGCTTCAACAAGCTGCAGAACCTGGCCCTGGGCTTCACGCCGACGCGTGCGCTGCTGCGCCGCTTCGTGCTGGCCAAGCCCGGTGAGGGCCCGGACAAGGCCGCCCGGGAGGCGGGCCACTACGAGTGCTGGTTCACCGGCAAGTCGGCCGGCGGCGAGCTGCTGCGCGCCGTCGTCAAGGGCGACCGCGACCCCGGCTATGGCTCGACCTGCAAGCTCATCAGCGAGACGGCCTTGTGCCTCGTGCAGGACGTGAACCGCGACGCGACGGCGGGTGGCGTCTGGACGCCCGGTGCGGCCATGGGCCTGGCCCTGGTGCGCCGCCTGCAGGAGCGCGCCGGCCTGAGCTTCGAGATCGCGGCTTGACGGACGCGCCGCGCTGGGCCGTCAGCCAGCCGCGCATGCACTGGACGCTGGCGGCCAATCTGGCGCAGACGCTGGCGGCGCTGGAGGCGGCCGCGGCGGCCGGTGCCGAGGGCTGCCTCTGCACGGAGCTGGCGCTGACGGGCTTTCACCGTCGCTTGCCCGAACTGCTGGACCCGGCGGCCTTGGCCGATGCCGAGGCGCAGTTGCGCGCGGCCTGCGAGCGGCTGGGCATCGCGGCCGTTGTCGGCCTGCCGAGCCTGGGTGAGGGTGGGGCGGTGTTCAACAGCCATCTCTACATCGACGCCGCGGGCCGGGACCTGGGTCGCGTGCACAAGCGTGGCCTGACCGACAGCGAGGCGACCTTTTTCGCGCGCGGCGGTGCGCGGGGCTGGACGGCCATAGCCGGCGTGCTCGCCACCTCGGTGCTGTGCCGCGAGATGCTGGACGTCGAGGCGCTGCTGCCCGAACTGCGCGCGCCAGCCGCGGACGAGCGGCCGCGTGTCATCTTCTGGCCCAGCTATATCGCCGAATCCGACCCCGAGCAGACGGCGCTCTGCCAGGCCTATCGGGCCGGCGCCGAAGTCCTCGCCCGCGAACTGGACACCTGGGTGCTGCAGAGCAACTGGCCGGAGTCGCTGAACGCGCCCGGGCAGCGCGGCTTCGGTGCGGGCGTCGTCATCGCGCCCGGCGGAAGCCGCGTCCAGACACTGCCGCGTGACGCGGCCGCGCTGGTCGTCGTGGACCTGGCTTAGCGGCGGCGCTTGGCCAGCCAGGCCAGGGCGCCCAGGCCACCCAGCAGCAGGGCGCCGCTGGCCGGTTCGGGCACGGGGGCCAGGTTGCCGCTCACGGTCACGGCGTTCAGGCCCCAGCCTTCGTCGCCAAGGCCCTGGAAGCCGGCGCGCGCCGTGCCTTCGAAGTTGAGGGGGCTTTCATAGCTGAACACCAGCTGGTTGCTGCCGCTGGCCAGCGTGACGGGCAGGCTGATCTGCAATTCGTGGGTGGCGTTGTTGACGATACCGACGGTGGCGCCATGGGGGTCGACCAGCACGCGGCTGTTGCCGCCGCCACCGATGTCCCAGGTCCCGCTGAGCACCTCGCTGCCGTTCAGCGTCACGTGCAGGATGTCGATCCAGAAGTTGTCGCCGTCCAGCGTGGTGTAGCCGGCCAGCGTGAAGGCGAGTTGGCCGGCCCCCGCGCCGGCGGCGAAGTTCAGCGCCACCGAGCTGTTGGTTTCCAGCGCGGCCGTGGGGGCCGGCAGGGTGTAGAGCGTGGCGGCCCAAGTGGGAGCGGCGGCCAGCAGGGTGGTGGCGGCCAACAGCGTCAGGCGGGGCTTGAGAATCATTTCTTGGCTCTTTCGATGGTCGATCGGCGAAATCTAGCCTTTGTCGCGCGGCGCCGTGTCCCACGAACTTGKGAGATGCCCCCAAGCTGCGGGGGCTCAGGCGCGCCGGATCAGCGCCGCATAGCAGCCCCGGCGCGCGAAATGGGCGTGGATGTAGTCGACCTCGGGCTGGGCCAGCAGGCGCTCGATGAGCGCTTCGATGGCCGTGCCGTCGGTGATGTCGGCGTCGACCATCAGGCCGGCCGCATCGAAGGCGCGCAGCGACAGCAGCCGGCGGCGCAGCGCATCGGGCACGGTGTCAACGGCGTCGAAGGCTTGGCCCGCCTGCTCGCGCACGAAGATGGCATGACGCGAGCGGTAGGGCGTGTCGGCCGGCTGGTGCTCGTGGTTGATGAGCAGCACGGACTCGTCTGCCGTGGTGTCGCGCAGCTCGACGCGGTCGGGCAGGCCTTCGCCTTGGTACCGAAGCGCGCCGTGGGCGGCCAGTTCGGCGTCGCTGAGGCCGAAGAGATGGGCAAAGGGTTGGGCGGACAGCCCGGTGATGCGAAAGGACATGGCGTGCTCCGTTGAGGGGATGGACGCCATTGTTCAGACGCGACCGGGCCGCGTCTGGCCGCTATCGGACCTTCAATCGCGGCCGGCGGGGCGTTCGAAGCCGTTGTCCACCCAAGCTTCGGCGGACGCCTGGCTGAGCTTGAAGCCGGCAGCGACCTTGACCTGGGCCAGACGGTCGCCGGCGGCATCGAAGGCCGCCAGCCAGGCATAGGGGTCGTCCTCGGCGGGCACGATCTCCAGCGTGATCTTCAGCCAGTTGCCATCGCGCGCCACATAGAGCGCCTTGTTCAGCTGGGCGTGCAATTGCTGCTCGTGGCGGCGGAGCACCTCGGAGGCCGTCTTCACCAGCGTGTTGAAGGCGTTGACGTCCAGCGGCTTGGGGTTCTTCTTGTCGCGGCCCATCGTCCACGGGCCGACCAGGGCCGGTTCGCTCTCGCCGGCCTTGAACATGGCGACGGCCCAGCCCTCGTCGTCTTCGTTCTTGATGACCTGGGCCGTCCAGCCGTTGTCGCGCCACAGGCGGGCTTCGAAGACGGGTTCGTCCAGATCAGTCATGCCTTCAATCCCTTGGCCAGCAGCTCGGCGACGAGTGCATTGATGCCGCCTTCATGGCTGGTGGCGCGCTCGCGCAGCTGCTCGGTCAACTCGGACGGCAGCTTGCAGGCAAAGGGAACGAGGCCGGCAGCGGCATCCAGCTTGCGCTGGGCCTTGCGGTCGGGCAGCGCAGCGGCTGCGGCGCCGAAGCGGCCGGGGGCCGCCTTGCCGCGCATCGCGCTGTCCAGCTTCAGGCCGGCCAGACGCTCGAGATCGGTTTTCTTCATGCTCATGGAGCGGATTGTCCCCCTTGGAGACAACCCGGCCCGTGAGCGTCAGCCGTTGGCGGCTGGCGCAGCCGGCACGACGGCCGGGGCGCGCTGCACGCGGGTCTTGCCGCCGGTCGTCACGAGGACGACGGGGTCGCCGCTGTTGAAGGCTTCGGCGCCCTTGGCCTGGACGATGGCGCGGCGTTCGCCGTTGCGCAGCTGGACGATGATTTCCAGCGCGTCTTCCTTGGTGGCGGAACGCTCGATGGCGTTGCCGATGACGGCACCGGCGACGGCGCCGATGACGCCGACGACCGCGCCTTCACGGCGGCCGCCGACCGAGCTGCCGGCAATGGCGCCGGTCACGCCACCGGCCACGCCGCCGACGCCGCTCTGCGAGCCGTCCACGGTGACGGGGCGGGAGGACAGCACGGTGGCGTCCTGGACCTGCGACAGGCGCTGCGCGTCACCGCGCTGGACGACATCGGGGCTGGTCGTCGAGCAGGCCGACAGCGCAACAGCCGCGGCCAGGGTGAGGGAAGTCATGAGCTTGGACATTCGAATACTCCTTGGGCAAAACGGCAGCCCAACGCTGGCAATTGTCCTGCCGTTGACGGCTCGACGCTCTCGACTACAACTCTTTACCGTTGAAGGTCAACGGGAATGACCCTGTCACCCGTGCAGGCGCGAGTTGCGCGGCACGCTGGCGAGCAGGAATTCCATCTGGTCGGCCAGGATGCGGCGGCCGCGCAGGATCATGTCCTCGTGCAGGCTGGGCACATAGGGCAGGTAGAGCAGGCTCATGTGCGCCTCTTCCGGCATCCGGTTGCCCTTGCGGCCGTTGCAGGGTCGGCAGGCGGTGATGCAGTTCATCCAGGTGTCGTAGCCGCCGCGCGACGTCGGGTGGATGTGTTCGCGCGTCAGGTCTTCCGGCAGGCAGTGGTGGCCGCAGTAGGCGCAGACGAAGCGGTCGCGCACGAAGAGCTTGCTGTTGGTCAGGGCCGGCGCCTGGCGCCAGGCTCGGCTGGGCACGGCACCGCGCACGGCAATGATGGGATGGACTTCGATGCGCGACTGGCGGCCGGTGATGCGCTGCCAGCCCCCGCGCAGCACCTGGCAGGGGTCGCCCAGCGTCCAGGCGACGCCATCGCAGGCGTAGATCACGGCCGCTTCGCGGGTCGTGATCCAGGCCTGGGGGCGGCCGGAGACATCGAGTTGGAGCACATCCACAGAAGTCAACCTCCTGCCGGAGACTACTTCAGAAGCGACCTGGCGCTCAAGCACTGGTCCATGACACGTGGCGGTGGTGTCTGTATTTGGGGCCGAGCGCCGGGCCGCCCCTAGCCGGCCCGTAGGGCGAAGTGCATGCGGCTCGATGCCGCATGCGTCGCCATCCCCTCGGGGGATCGGCCGGACACGCCCCGCGTTCAGTGGTGTGAGGCCGGACGAGGGGCTAGGGTTTGCGCTAGGTTGGTGGCAGTATTAGACACATCACCCTAGGATTTAGGGGCACGAGGCTGGCGCTGTCGCGGGAGCGACCTGCAAAATAGAACGATCGTTCGTTTTATTCCTGCCTGGTCTGTCCGTGAGCACGCTGCCCGTCCCCGCCAAGAAAACCGCCCCGCTGCGCGTTGCGAAGCCGGCCCGCGTTGCGCGCTCGCTGCAAAAAGGCCAGCAGACCCGCGCTGCCATCCTCGAGGCCGCCCTCGGCCTGGCCTCGCACATGGGCCTGGAAGGCCTGTCCATCGGCGCGCTGGCCGATGTGACGGCCATGAGCAAGTCGGGCGTCTTTGCCCACTTCGGCTCGCGTGAGGAACTGCAGATCGCGGTCGTCACGGAGTATCACGCCAAGTTCGAGGAAGAAGTCTTCTTCACCGCCATCCGCGAGACCCGTGGCCTGCCGCGGCTGCGCGCGATGTTCGAGCGCTGGGTGCGCCGCGTGTCGGTGGAAGTGGATTCCGGCTGCATCTACATCAGCGGCGCCGTCGAGTTCGACGATCGCCCCGGCCCGGTGCGCGACGCGCTGGTGGCCATGGTCAAGGCCTGGCATGCGGCCCTGCAGAAGGCCATCCAGCTGTCCATCAGCGAGGGCCATCTGAAGGCCGATGCCGACGTCGAGCAGATCTGCTTCGAACTGCACGGCCTCATCCTGTCCCTGCACCACGATGCGCGCTTCATGCGCATCCCCGGGGCGCTGGCGCGCGCCGGTATCGGTTTCGACCGAACCATCCAGTTCTATGCCACGCCGCTGGGCCTCGACATCGAGGGCAGCCGCAAGCTTCCAAAGACCGGCGCCACCAAGCGCTGACCTGTTTCTTGACCCACTGACCGTTCCAGGAGTACCCGATGCCCCAGTACACCCCGCCCATGCGTGACATGCAGTTCGTCATGCACGAGCTGTTGAACGTCGTCGACGAGCTGAAGATGTTGCCGGCTCATGCCGACATCGACGCCGACACGATCAACGCGGTGCTCGAGGAAGGTGGCAAGTTCGCCGCCGAAGTCATCGCCCCGATCAACCTCAGCGGCGACTCCGAAGGTTGCACCCTCGACAAGGCCACCCACGAGGTGCGCACGCCCAAGGGCTTCAAGGACGCCTACCAGCAGTACGTCGAAGGCGGCTGGGCAGCCCTCTCCTGCGACACGCAGTTCGGCGGCCAGGGCCTGCCGTATCTGGTGAACCAGTTCTTCTACGAGATGCTGAACTCGGCCAACCAGGCCTGGACGATGTATCCCGGCCTGAGTCACGGCGCCTACGAGGCCCTGCATGCCCACGGCACGCCCGAGCAGCA
Organism: Roseateles sp. P1_C1_2; assembly: GCF_056406535.1. Classification (NCBI taxonomy): domain Bacteria; kingdom Pseudomonadati; phylum Pseudomonadota; class Betaproteobacteria; order Burkholderiales; family Sphaerotilaceae; genus Roseateles; species Roseateles sp. P1_C1_2. The sequence continues at coordinate 30,212 of NZ_JBFUAB010000020.1, read as the reverse complement.
GGCCACCTATCTGCCCAAGCTGACCAGCGGCGAATGGACCGGCACCATGTGCCTGACCGAGCCGCACTGCGGCACCGACCTCGGCATGCTGCGCACCAAGGCCGAACCGCAGGCGGACGGCACGTACAAGATCACCGGCGCCAAGATCTTCATCTCGGCCGGTGAGCACGACATGGCCGCCAACATCATCCACCTGGTGCTCGCGCGCCTGCCGGATGCGCCGCAGGGCTCCAAGGGCATCTCGCTGTTCGTCGTGCCCAAGTTCAACATCAACGCCGACGGCTCGCTGGGTTCGCGCAACGGCATCTTCTGCTCCGGCCTCGAGCACAAGATGGGCATCCACGGCAACTCCACCGCGCAGATCGTGCTGGAAGGCGCCGTCGGCACCATGGTGGGCCAGCCCAACAAGGGCCTGGCCGCGATGTTCGTCATGATGAACGCGGCCCGCCTGGGCGTGGGCAACCAGTCCCTCGGCCTGACCGAGGTGGCCTACCAGAACGCCGTGGCCTATGCGAAGGATCGCCTGCAGATGCGCGCGCTCTCCGGCCCCAAGGCGCCGGACAAGCCCGCCGACCCCATCATCGTCCACCCCGATGTGCGCAAGATGCTGCTGACCGCTCGCGCCTTCGCCGAAGGCGGCCGCATGCTGCAGGGCTACACCGTGCTGCAGCTCGACAAGGCCATCAAGAGCGATGACGAGGACGAGCGCAAGGAAGCCGACGCCGAAGTCGCGCTGCTGACGCCCATCATCAAGGCCTTCATCACCGACAACGGCTGGCTGGCCACGTCGCACTGCATGCAGGTGTTCGGCGGCCACGGCTTCATCCATGAGTCGGGCATGGAGCAGTTCGTGCGCGATGCGCGCATCAACATGATCTATGAGGGCACCAACACCATCCAGTCGTTGGACCTGCTGGGCCGCAAGGTGCTGGGCAACAACGGCGCCACGCTGAAGAAGTTCGGCAAGAAGATCGCCGCCTTCATCGAGGAAGAGGGCACCAACGAAGCCATGCAGGAGTTCGTCAACCCGCTCGCCGACCTCGGCGACAAGGTCAACAAGCTCACGCAGGAAATCGGCATGAAGGCCTTCGGCAACCCCGACGAAGTCGGCGCCGCGGCGGTGGACTATCTGCGCGTGGTCGGCCACATGACCTTTGCATTCTTCTTCGCCCAGGCCGCCAAGATCGCGCTGGCCAAGAAGGACAGCGGCGACCCGTTCTACACCGCCAAGCTGGCCACGGCGCGCTTCTACTTCGCCAAGCTGCTGCCCGAGACGGCGACGCTGATCCGCACCTGCCGTGCGGGCCTGGCGCCGCTGATGGAAATGGAAGAAGCCCTGTTCTGAGACAAGGTCGAGCCCGCTCGACGACAAGGATGCCCCCGATGAAACTCCTGTTCGCTGCCGCCCTGCTGTTGCCCGCGTTTGCCTTCGCGCAGACTTCACCCGTGGGCCTGTGGAAGACCATCGACGACGACGGCAAAACCGCGAAGTCGCTGGTCCGCATCAGCGAACAGGGGGGCACCCTCGTGGGCAGCATCGACAAGCTGCTGGACCCGAAAGACCCTGTCGACGGCAAGTGCGACAAGTGCAGCGACGATCGCAAGGACAAGCCCGTCGTGGGCCTGCAGATCATCCGCGGCGTGAAGGCCGAGGGTGAGGGCATCTGGGGCGGCGGCGAGATCCTCGACCCCAACAACGGCAAGACCTACCGCACCCGCTTGAAGCCGGTGGACGGTGGCAAGAAACTGGAGATGCGCGGCTACATCGGCCCCTTCTACCGCACGCAGACCTGGCTCCGCGTGGAATGACAGACATCAACGATTGAGACAGGAGAAGTACATGAGTCGATTCCAAGTCCGCAAGGTCGCCGTGCTCGGCGCCGGCGTGATGGGCGCACAGATCGCCGCCCACCTGGTCAACTGCAAGGTGCCGGTCGTGCTGTTCGATCTGCCCGCCAAGGAAGGTGCCAAGAACGGCATCGTCACCAAGGCCGTCGACGGCCTGAAGAAGCTCAAGCCCGCACCTCTGGGCGACAGCGCTGAAGCGACGCTGATCCAGCAGGCCAACTACGAAGAGCACCTGGAAGTGCTGAAGGGCTGCGACCTCATCATCGAGGCCATCGCCGAGCGCATGGACTGGAAGCTCGACCTGTACACCAAGATCGCGCCCTTCGTGGCGCCGCACGCCATCGTCGCGTCCAACACCTCGGGGCTGAGCATCACCAAGCTCTCCGAAGTGCTGCCCGAAGAAATCAAGCCGCGCTTCTGCGGCATCCACTTCTTCAACCCGCCGCGCTATATGGCGCTGGTGGAACTGATCAACACGCCGACCACCCAGCCGGAAATCCTCGACCAGCTCGAAGCCTTCGTGACCACGTCACTGGGCAAGAGCGTCGTGCGCGCCCACGACACGCCCAACTTTGTCGCCAACCGGGTTGGCATCGCCGGCATGATGGCCACGATGATCGAGGCCGAGAAGTTCGGCCTCTCCGTGGACGTCGTCGACGACCTGACCGGCAAGAAGCTGGGCCGCGCCTCCAGCGGCACCTTCCGCACCGCGGACGTCGTCGGCCTGGACACCATGGCCCACGTCGTCAAGACCATGCAGGACAACCTGAAGGACGACCCCTTCTACTCGACCTACGCCACGCCCAAGGTGCTGGCGGGTCTGATCGAAAAGGGCGCCCTGGGCCAGAAGACTGGCGCCGGCTTCTACAAGAAGGTCGGCAAGGACATCCAGCGCCTGGACTTCGCGACCGGTGACTACGTCGCCGGTGGCAAGAAGGCCGACGAGATCGTCGCCCGCATGCTGAAGAAGGCGCCGGCCGACCGCCTCAAGCTGCTGCGCGAGAGCACCAACCCGCAAGCCCAGTTCCTGTGGGCCATCCTGCGCGACAGCTTCCACTACGCGGCCGTGCACCTGAACACGGTGGCCGACACGGCCCGCGAGATCGACTTCGCGATGCGTTGGGGTTTCGGCACCACCCAAGGCCCCTTCGAGCTTTGGCAGGCCGCCGGCTGGAAGCAAGTGGCTGAATGGATTTCCGCCGACATCGCCGACGGCAAGACGCTGTCCAGCGCGCCGCTGCCGGCCTGGGTGACCGAAGGCCCTGTGGCTGAAGCCGGTGGCGTGCACACGCCGGCCGGTTCGTGGAGCGCCGCTGAAGGCAAGTTCAAGCCGCGCAGCGAGCTGCCGGTCTACAAGCGCCAGGCCTTCCCGGAGAGCCTGCTGGGCTCCGGCGCCGCCGACCCGCTGAAGTCGGGCACCGAGCTGTTCAAGAACGAGGAAGTGCGCGTCTGGACGTTGGACGGCAACGTCGTCATCGCTTCCATCACCGCCAAGCTGCACCTGATCAGCCCGGCCGTCACCGAAGGCCTGCTGAAGGCCGTCGAGATCGCCGAAGCCGACTACAAGGGCCTGGTGATCTGGAGCCCGGACGATGTGTTCTCCGCTGGCGCCAACCTCGAAAGCCTGATGCCTGTCTTCATGAAGATGGGCAGCAAGGGCATCGCGCCGGAAGAGAAGAAGCTGCAGGACATGATGCTGCGCCTGCGCTACGCCAGCGTGCCGGTCGTCGCCGCGATGCGCGGCCTGGCCCTGGGCGGTGGTGCCGAGCTGGCCGTGCACTGCGCGCGCCGTGTCGCCCACGTCGAGAGCTATGTGGGCCTGGTCGAAGTCGGCGTGGGCCTGGTGCCCGGCGGCGGCGGCCTGACTTATATCGCCCGTCGCGCCGCCGAGATGGCCGCCGCTGGCAATGCCGGTGCCGACATCCTGGCCTTCCTGAAAGACGGCTTCCTGACCGCAGCCACGGCCAAGGTCGCGACCTCGGCGCACGAAGCCAAGAAGAACGGCTTCCTGCTGGACAGCGACATCATCGTGCCGCACAAGGATGAGTTGCTGCACGTGGCGACAGCCACCGCCATCGGCATGTCCGAAGCCGGTTACCGCCCGCCGCACAAGGCGCTGTTCCCGGTCGCCGGCCGCAGCGGCATCGCGACGATCAAGGGCCAGGTCGCCAATATGCGCGACGGCGGCTTCGTCAGCGCCCACGACTACCACCTGGCCGCGGCGATTGCCGACGTGGTCTGCGGTGGTGAGGTCGAGGCCGGTTCCCTCGTCACCGAGGAATACCTGATGGCGTTGGAGCGCAAGCACTTCTGCAGCTTGCTCGACAACCCGAAGACTCAAGAGCGAATCATGGGCATGTTGCAAACCGGCAAGCCTGTCCGCAACTGAGATCAATCGTGAACCGGCTTCAACGCACCCTCGCCAAGCTGGACGGCCTGCCTGGCCCGCTGCGGGGCGCCGCGCGCAACTTCGCGTTGCGCCGCGCAGTGCCCTTCACGGGCACGGCATCGCTCGATTTCATTGCCCTCACGCCCGAGAGCAGCGAGATCCGCGTCGCCAACAAACGCCCGGTGCAGAACCACATCAAGGGCGTGCATGCGGCTGCGATGTCGCTGCTCGCCGAGACCGCCACCGGCATGGTGGTGGGCATGAATGTGCGTGACGACTGCCTGCCGCTGTGCAAGTCGCTGCAGGTGAATTTCAGGAAGCGTGCGACCGGCGGCCTGACCGCCAAGGCGCACCTGACGGAAGCGCAACGCGCCAGCATGGCCAGCGACACCAAGGGCGAAGTGCGCGTCGCCGTGACCGTGACCGACGAAGCCGGCATCGAGCCGATCGAGTGTGAATTTGTCTGGGCCTGGGTGCCCAAAGAAAAGCCCCAGGCTTAAGTAAAGGAAAGACCATGAGCAAGCAAGTCCAAGACGCCTACATCGTCTCCGCCACCCGTCTGCCCATTGGCAAGAGCGGCCGTGGCTTCTACAAGAACACCCGCCCCGACGAGATGCTCGTCAAGGTCATGCAGGCCGTGCTGGCGCAGGCCCCGGGCCTGGACCCGGCCGCCATTGAAGACGCCATCGTCGGCTGTTCCTTCCCCGAAGGCGAGCAGGGCATGAACATCGCCCGCGTCGCCTCGGTGCTGGCGGGCCTGGGCCCGACCATTGGCGGCGTGACGATCAACCGCTACTGCGCCTCCGGCATCACCGCCGTGCAGATGGCCGCAGACCGCATCCGCGTGGGCGAAGCCGACGTGATGTTCGCCGGCGGCGTCGAGTCCATGTCCATGATCCCGATGGGCGGCAACAAGCCCAGCCTGTCGCCGCTGATCTTCGAGCGTGACGAGAACATCGGCATCGCCTACGGCATGGGCCTGACGGCCGAGAAGGTCGCCGCGCAGTGGAAGATCAGCCGCGAGGCCCAGGACGAGTTCTCGGTGGAATCGCACCGCCGTGCCGTGGCCGCCATGGCTGCCGGCCACTTCGACGCCGAGATGACGCCCTTCGACGTCGTCGAGCGCACGCCCAACCTCGCCGACGGCACGGTCAACACCAAGACCCGCACCGTCAAGCTCGACGAAGGCGCCCGCCCCGACACGTCGCTCGAAGGTCTGGCCAAGCTCAAGCCCGTGTTCRCCGCCAAGGGCAGCGTCACCGCCGGCAACAGCTCGCAGACCTCCGACGGTTCGGGCGGCCTGCTGATCGTCAGCGAAGCCGCGCTCAAGCGCTACAACCTGACGCCGCTGGCCCGTTTTGTCTCCTTCGCCGTGCGCGGCGTGCCGCCGGAAATCATGGGCATCGGCCCCATCGCCGCCATCCCGGTCGCGTTGAAGGCCGCCGGCATCACCGCCGCCGACCTGGACTGGATCGAGCTGAACGAAGCCTTCGCCGCGCAGTCGCTGGCCGTGCTGAACGACCTCGACAGCAAGGGCATCGTGCTCGACCGCAGCAAGGTCAACCCCAACGGCGGCGCGATTGCGCTGGGCCACCCGCTGGGCGCCACCGGTGCCATCCGCGCGGCCTCGGTCATCCACAACCTGCGCCGCACCGGTGGCAAGTACGGCATGGTCACAATGTGCGTCGGCGCCGGTCAAGGTGCCGCTGGCATCTTCGAAAGGCTGTAAACCATGGACCGTCGCCGCGCGCTCAAGACCACCACGGTGTTGCTCGCGGCGACCCCGCTCGCAGCCTGCACCGGCAGGCTGACGACCTTCACGAGCTGGAAGCAGGCCCAGGAGGCCGTGCTGGAGCTGCTGTTCAGCCCCAAGGTCGTGCAGGACAACCCCTGGAACCTCAGCCAGGTCATGCAGCATCTGGCCCAGAGCATCGAGTTCTCGATGCAGGGCTTCCCGGCGCTCAAGGGCGCCTGGTTCCGCTCCTCCATCGGCTCGGCCGCGTTTGCCGTCTTCAACGCACGTGGCGCCATGAGCCACAGCCTGGACGAGCCCATCCCCGGTGCGCCGGCGCTGGACGCCTCGCAGGCGCTCAAGACCTCGGTGAACCGGCTGCTCGAGGCCATGGACGCCTTCGCCCAATTCAACGGCACACTGCGGCCTCATTTCGCCTACGGTGAGCYGACCAAGCCGCAGTACGAGCGAGCCCATCTGATGCACCTGGCCAACCACTGGACCCAGTTCCAGGCAAAAACGGCCACTGCTTGAAGGAAGCCCCATGACCATCAAGAACTACACCGTCAACGGCGTCGCGACCATCGAGATCGCCCGCCCCGAGAAGAAGAACGCGATCACCCAGGCCATGTACCAGGCCATGGCCGATGCGCTGCGCGCGGCGGACGCCGACCCGGCCGTGCGTGCCGTGCTGATCACCGGCCAGCCCGGCATCTTCACGTCGGGCAACGACCTGGAAGACTTCATGGCCGGCCCGACGCGCGGCGAAGACGCGCCGACCTTCCAGTTCATGCACGCGCTGGTGGACAGCACCAAGCCGGTGGTCGCTGCCGTGACCGGTGCGGCCATCGGCATCGGCACCACCATGCTGCTGCACTGCGATTTCGTCTTTGTCTCCGACGAGGCCCGCATGGCCATGCCCTTCGTGGCCCTGGGCCTGGTGCCGGAGTTCGCCTCCAGCGTCGTGCTGCCTCAGCTGATCGGCAACCGCCGTGCGGCCGAGAAGCTGCTGCTGGGCGACCCCTTCACGGGTGAGCAGGCCGTCGAGTGCGGCATCGCCAACCGCGTGCTGCCGGGCAGCGAGGTGCTGAACCACGCCCGCCGCATCGCCGAGCGCTTCAACACGCTGGCCCCTGGTGCCGTGCGCGACAGCAAGAAGCTGATCCGCGACGCCCAGCGCGACGCCGTCAAGGCCGCCATCACGCGCGAGGCCGAGATCTTCGGTGCCCGCCTGCGCAGCCCCGAGGCCATGGAAGCCTTCCAGGCCTTCTTCCAGAAACGCGCGCCGGACTTCAGCAAATTTTCCTGACCGTCACGAAAGTCGCGCTCGGCCCGCTGCTGATCTGGCAGGGCCGCCGGGTGCGGGCGACCGCGTTGCGCCTGCCTGAAGCCGCCGGCCCGCGAACGGCCGAAGGCTCGGCGCTCAGGCTGTTGATCGTCGGCGACTCCTCGGCCGCCGGCGTCGGCGCCTCGCGTCACGACGAAGCCCTGGCCGGCCGTCTCGCGCAGGCGTTGGCCACACGCCTGGGCCAGCCAGTTGGCTGGCAGCTCGTCGCGACCAGTGGCCACTGCAGCGAACAGGCCCTGGCCGCGCTGCAGGCCGCCGATGTCGCACCGGCCGATGTGCTGATCACCACGCTGGGTGTCAACGACGTTGTCGACCAGGTGGCGCCGCGCCAGGCGCTCGCGGCTCTGGACGGCATCCATGCACTGGCCGTCTCGCGCGCCGGCGTGCGCCTGGCGCTGCATTGCGGTGCGCCGCCCATGCAGCGGTTCCCGCTGCTGCCCCAGCCGCTGCGCTGGTTCTTCGGCCGCCAGGCGGCACGCTTCAACGCGGCGCTGGCCCGCACCGTCGCTGGCCAGCCGGGCCGCCAGGTTGTGCTGCTCCCTGAGTCCATGCAACGCAATGCCGTCGAATTGATGGCCGAGGACGGCTTCCACCCGGGCCCACGTGGCTATGCACTGTGGGCCGAGGCGCTGGCCGACCAGATCGTGGCGTCGTTACCTCGGCTATCGATCCACTCATCAAGTTGAGCGTTGTGGGCCACGGGCCCTTCCTAGACTGCCCCCGCCGCAGCAACGCGGCAGCACCGGCCGCGCGAACCTGCAGACGGCGGGCTCAATAGGAGACAAAACATGCGGATCGATTTCCTCCGCCGGTGCTTGCGCCGGCTGGGCGCGGCAGCGTGCCTGCTCTTGGCGATGGTCACGGCGACGCCGGCGTTAGCGGCCCTGAGCCTCACCACCCTCTACGACGGCGGCAGCTCCGCGAAAGTGCAATACCAGGTGGACACCGGCGGCGGGCTGGTCTTCAAGGTGATGGCCTATGACAACGGCGTCAGCACCCAGTCCAAGGGTGACCTGTCCAGCATCCTCTACAACGGCGTGCAGTACGCCGATGCCAGCCGCGGCTCGCAGCTGAACTCCGGCTTCGACTACCTCTACAGCAATGTCTCGGCCGTCGACGTGCAGGCCCAGATGGTCAGCAGCACCGGCGTGGCCACGTCGGCCTCCACTGCGGACGGCGGCGTGGTCAGCGGCGGGGCCTATGTGAAGCTCACGGTGACGGTCTACAGCGCCAACGGTGGTGTGCTCAAGCACTACTACATGGCCAAGAGCGGCGAGCCGCGCATCTACATGGGCACCTATTTCACCGAGGAGCCCGACACGCTGAATCTGGTGCGCTTCATCCTGCGCGTGCCCATCGCAGCGCTCTCCAAGGGCGGGCCGGCCGGCCTGCCCGGCGGCCTGGCCAGCAATGGCAGTTGGCCTCAGGACCTGCGCGGCACCGACGCGACGGTCGAAGCAAGCGACGTGTTCGGCTTCTCCAGCAGCACCGCCAGTGCGGGGCAGACGCGCTCCAAGCACTACTCCAACATGCGCTTGAAGGACTGGCAGTATTTCGGCGGCCTGAACAGTGGCAGCACCGTGGGGCTGTGGTTCTACCGGGACAACAACGAAGGCAACTCCGGCGGGCCCTTCTATCGCAGCCTGCTCAACCAGATCACGTCCACCAACAACGAGCTGACCTATATCGTCAACTACGGTGAGGGGCAGACCGAGGCTTTCCGCATGGGCGTGCTCAACAGCTACACGTTGATGTTCACCGGCGGCAGCGCGCCCACTGCGCCCGACACGAGCTGGTTCGCGGTGATGGGGCTGGACGGCTACGTCGCCGCATCCGGCCGGGGCACCGTGGCCGGCGTCGGCCTGTCGGGCACCGATGCCAACTACGCCTACACGGTGGGCTTCTCCAGCGCCAATGCACAGTACTGGGCCACGGCCAACCTGGCCAACAACGGCTTCTTCAAGAGCACCGGCATGCGGCCCGGGACCTACACGCTGACGGTCTACAAGAACGAGCTGGCGGTCTACACCGGCAGCGTGACCGTCACGGCCGGCAACACGACGACGCTGAACACGCTGACGATCAACGCCGACCCATCCAGCACGACAGCGCTGTGGCGCATCGGCAATTGGGACGGTTCACCGGCCGAGTTCCTGAACGGTGCCAGGCTGACGACCATGCATCCGACGGACGTGCGCATGAGCAGTTGGTTGCCGGCCACCTTCGTGGTTGGCACGTCGAGCGCGGTCAGCGGCTTCCCGGCTTACCAGTGGAAGGACGTCAATAACGCGCGCGTCATCCAGTTCACGCTGACCAGCACCCAGGTGCAGAACCTGACGCTGCGCCTCGGCACGACGGCCGACTTCAACGGCGCCCGCCCGCAGATCACCGTCAACAACAGCTGGACGTCGGCCATCCCGACCGCGCCGCCCAAGGGCTCGCGCAACCTGACGGTGGGCACCTACCGCGGCGTGAACCGGCTGTACAGCTTCGACATTCCTTCGACCGCGCTGGTTGCCGGCAGCAACACGGTGACGATCAACGTCGTCAGCGGCACCTCCGGCACGGCCTATCTGAGCCCGGCGCTGTCCTACGATGCGGTCGATCTGATCGTCACCCCTTGACGCCTGGGCAGGCCCGACCAGTCAGGTCGTGATCGGCCTGGGCTTGCCTTCGCGATCGATGGAGACATAGGTCAGGTTGGCCTCGGTCACCTTGACCACGTGCAGGTTCTCCGGGTCACGCTCGGCCATCACCTCCACGTGCACGCTGATGGACGTGCGACCGACGCGCGTCACCGTCGCGTAGAAGCTCAGCAGGTCCCCGATGGACACCGGCTGCTTGAAGATGAATTCGTTCACCGCGACGGTGGCCACGCGCCCGCGCGAGATGCGAGCGGGCATGATGGAGCCGGCAATGTCCACCTGGGCCATGATCCAGCCGCCGAAGATGTCGCCGTTGGCATTCGAGTCGGCGGGCATGGGCATCACGCGCAGCACCAGCTCACGGGCATGGGTCTGGGGTTTTGCGGGGCTTGAATCCTGGGTCATCGCGTTCACTTGCAACAATTCATCGACGAACATTCTCGGTCCTGCGCTTGAGATCCCTCACATCAGCATCCTCCGTGCCAGCCACGGGCACCTCAGCTCCCGCCACGTCGGGCGACTGGGGCACGGTCGGCCGCTTGCTGCCCTATCTGTGGCGCTACCGCTGGCGCGTCGGCCTGGCGCTGGCCTTCATGGTGGGCGCCAAGGTCAGCAATGTGGGCGTGCCCCTGCTGCTCAAGCACCTCATCGATGCACTGGACCTCAAGCCTGGCGCGCCTCAGACCCTGCTCGTCGTGCCCCTGGGCGTGCTGCTGGCCTATGGTGCGCTGCGGCTGTCGACCTCGCTGTTCACCGAACTGCGCGAGCTGATCTTCGCCAAGGCCACCGAAGGCACGGCGCGCAGCATCTCGCTGCAGGTGTTCCGGCATCTGCACGACCTCTCCCTGCGCTTTCACCTGGAGCGCCAGACCGGTGGCATGACGCGCGATATCGAGCGCGGCACGCGGGCCGTGCATTCGCTGATCAGCTATTCGCTGTACAGCATCGTGCCGACGCTGATCGAGGTGGTCCTGGTGCTGACGCTGCTGGGCGTCAAGTTCGACGTCTGGTTCGCCGGCATCACCATCGCGGCCCTGGTCGTCTACATCGGCTTCACCGTCGTCGTGACCGAGTGGCGCACCAAGTTCCGCAAGGTGCTCAACGAACTGGATTCGGTCGCCCACAGCAAGGCCATCGACTCGCTGCTGAACTACGAGACGGTCAAGTACTTCAACAACGAGGATTTCGAGTCCCGCCGCTACGACGAGAGCCTGGAGAAGCTGCGCCTGGCCCAGCTCAAGTCGCAGCGCACGCTGTCCATGCTGAACACCGGCCAGCAGCTCATCATCGCCGCGGCGCTCGTGCTGATGCTGTGGCGCGCCACGCAGGGCGTCGTGGATGGGCGCATGAGCCTGGGCGACCTCGTCATGGTCAACGCCTTCATGATCCAGCTCTACATCCCGCTGAACTTCCTCGGCGTGATCTACCGCGAGATCAAGCAGGCCCTGACCGACATCGAGAAGCTGTTCCGCCTGCTGGACCGTGACCGCGAGGTGGCCGACACGCCCGGCGCGACCGAACTGGCCGTGCGCGGCGGCAGTGTCGTCTTCGAGGACGTCCGCTTTGCCTACGACCCGGTGCGGCCCATCCTGCACGGCGTCAGCTTCGAGATCCCGGCCGGCAAGAAGGTCGCCGTCGTCGGCCCCAGCGGCTCGGGCAAGAGCACGCTGGCGCGGCTGCTCTACCGCTTCTACGACATCGATTCGGGTTCTATCCGCATCGACGGCCAGGACATCCGGTCCGTGACGCAGTCCAGCCTGCGCAAGGCCATCGGCATCGTGCCCCAGGACACCGTGCTCTTCAACGACACGGTGGCCTACAACATCGCCTATGGCCGACCCGGGGCCAGTCAGGACGAGGTCGAGGGCGCGGCGCGCGCGGCCCATATCCACGCCTTCATCGCGGCCACGCCGCTGGGCTACGGCACCATGGTCGGCGAGCGCGGCCTGAAGCTGTCCGGCGGCGAGAAGCAGCGCGTGGCCATTGCGCGCACGCTGCTGAAGAACCCGCCCTTCCTCATCTTTGATGAAGCCACGTCGGCGCTGGACTCGACCAACGAGCGCGCCATCCAGGCGGAGCTGGAGGCTGTGGGCCAGAACAAGACCGTGCTGGTCATCGCCCACCGCCTGTCCACCGTCGTCGATGCGCACGAGATCCTCGTGCTGGAGCAGGGCCGCATCATCGAGCGCGGCCGGCACGATCAGTTGCTGGCGCAAGGGGGCCGCTACGCCGAAATGTGGCGGCTGCAGCAGTCAAACGACTAGTGGGGCTTCTTGGGCTTTTCGAAGCTCTTGGGCCGGTAGACGTTGCCGTCCCACTCGCCATCCGTGCGGCTGTCGCGGGCGTCATGCAGGGCCGACTCGCGGGCGCGGCGGATGACGCGCTCGGCTTCCAGCGCTGCCGCCCGGGTCTGGCGCTGGCGGCGGCGCCAGCCGGTGAGCCGGGCCATCTGCAACTGCACCCAGGACACCAGCGCAGCCACGCCGGCATCCACCCGCGCCTGCAGCCGGTAGGGCAGGGCCATGTGCACCGCCAGCGCGATACAGACGGCAAGGCCGGTGGCGGCGAGCAGGGTCTGGAACATGGCCTGAACTTAACCTAAACCGACGCCTGCGACCACCTGCAACCACCCGCGTTAGGGGGGATGGTTACGCTTTCTGTTCGAGGGACCACAACGCCAGCATGGCGTCAGGAATCTTCCGGCTGGCTGCGTCGCGCTCGGCGGCCGACCCCTCGGACAGCCCGCCTTCCTCGCCGCCCAGGGCCGCGATGGGCGCCAGCAGGTCGGCTGTTTCGGCGCTGTCGAACAACGGCCCCCAGGCCTCGGGCGCCAGGTCGACGGCCATCAGGAAGCCCGTGGCCCAGTCCTCGGCGTCGGCGTATTCGGTGTTTTCGTCCTCGCCGTCCGCAAAACTGAAGATCGGCTCCCAGGCCTTGGGGGCGTGCGCCCAGGCCATGGCGATGGATTGCACATGGCGCAGCACCGCCATGACGACCTTCTTGCGCTGCTTGCCGCTGGCGAAAGGTTTGGGGTCGGGCTCCTGGTCGCCGCCCCAGACGACCGGAATCCAGGTTTCACCGGGCAGCTCGGCCAGCTTCTGCGGCGACAGCAGCAGGCCGGTCAAATAGCCGTCCAGCGCCTCGATGTTCATCGCGCCGTCGCTGGGCAGGACAGAGAGCAACTCGTCCAGATCGTCGAGTTCCTCGTCGCTCAGCGGGCGGTTGTCGGAGGCAGGGTTGTAGTGGGGATACTGCATGGGGTCGTCCTATGGCTCGCGGGTTCAACCGTGGCGGCCGTGGCGGCTCTTGGGTTTCTTGCTGTCCAGATCGGTGAGCTGGGCCTTCAGCAAGGCCATCAGCACCCGGGCGTTCTGCTCCGTCATCAGGATGATGGTGCTGGGTTCGATGCCCTCGATGGGCGTCTTGGGGGCGACCGTGGCGTCCACCTTGAACAGGATCTGGCCGTGCTGGTTGGCGGACGCGGCCTTGAACTTCTGGATTTCGATTTGGTGCGTTTTCATGGGGCGTGCCGGACGAATGAGGGGTGCGGCAAACCGCCATCTTGCCATTCCGGGCGGCGAGACTTAAGGTGGCGCATGGCAAGGCCCGCTCGACTCGAGATTGCCGGCGCCGTTTATCTGGTCGGCGCCCACTGCCCGTTCGAGAGCGGGCAGCAGGCTTTCGTCGATGACACCGACCGTGCCGAGATGCGTTCGCTGCTGGCCCAGGCCCTGCACCGCTTCGACGCCCAGGCCCTGGCCTACGCCCTGCTGCCCGACCACTACCACCTGCTGCTGTTCACCCGCCGCGCCAATCTGTCGCAGCTGATGCGGCATGTCAACGGCGTCTACACCCAGCACAGCCAGCTGCGCCATGGTTTTCGCGGGCCGCTGTTCCAGGGGCGCTTCCATGCCGTGCTCGTCGACCGCGAGCGCTATCTGCTGGATGCCTGCCGCTACATCGACCTCAACCCGGTCCGCATGGGGCTGGCCCGCGGCGCGGCAGGCTGGACGGGCTCCAGCTTTCGCGCCCTGGCGGGCATGGAGGACGCGCCCGAATGGCTGGATGTGGATGGCCTGCACAGCCATCTGCTGGGCCGGCCCGCCACGACGCCGGCCCAGCACCGCCTGGCCGGCGAGCGCTATGCCCGCCTGGTCGCGTCCGACCCCGGCCTGCAGCTCTGGCCAGGGCGGCTGCGTGAGCAGATCTTCCTGGGCGATGCCGCCTTCGCCGCCCGCATGCGGGCGGCGGCCATCGCGCCGCGCCGCGTCGCACGCACGGGCTTCGGCGAGTGGTTGAAGCGCGCCGGCGGCATCCGCGAACAGGCGCTGTGGCTGGCGCATGCCGAGGGCGGCGTGGCGATGACGGACCTGGCTGGCCAGCTCGGTCTGTCGGTGTCGCGGATCAGTCGGCTGATCGCCGCCGCCGAAAGAGCGGTTTGAGGCGCCGCGCGCTGCTGCTGGCCGGCCTGCCGATCACGGCGCGGGCAGCGGACTACGCCGGCCCGCTCTTCGACGCACACCTGCACTACAACGACGACGCCCAGGCGCCCCATCCACCGGCTGATGTGCTCGCGCGCATGAGCCGCGCCGGCGTCCGCGGCGCGCTGGTCAACAGCCGGCCCAACGACGGCACGCTGCGCCTGGTGGCCGAGGCCGGGCCGCAATGGGTGCCCTTCATCCGCCTCTACCGCAACCGCGCCGACTACACCGGCTGGTTCGCCGACGACAGCATCCGCTTGATGGTGCTCGAGCTGCTCAAGCGCGGCAGCCCGGCCGGGCCTTTCCGCGGCCTGGGCGAATTTCACCTCTACGACAGTGCCAATGCCGATGGCCCGACGGCCGTCGCGTTGATGAAGCTGGCCCGCGAGCGTGGCCTGACGGTGCTGGCCCATGTGGACGACGTCGCCGTCGACAAGCTGCTCGGCCATGCGCCGGGCGCATCGCTGATCTGGGCGCATTCCGGCATCTCCGGCGAACCGCTGCCGCGCGTGAGGGAGCTGCTGGCCAAGCATCCGGGCTTGCGCGGCGAGCTGTCCTACCGGCCTGGAATCACCTTCGACGGCCGTCTCAGCGACGACTGGCGCGCCTTGTTCGTCCAACACCCGAGCCGCTTCCTGATCGGTTCCGACACGTGGGTCGTCCAGCGCCTGCAGCACTACGAGGCACTGTTCGCCGACTACCGCGCGTGGCTGGGCCAGTTGCCGATCGAGGTCGCTCAGCGCATCGCCTGGGGCAACGCCGCCGAGCTTTTCAAACTTAGAGTTGCTTGAAACGATGGGCGTAGGCCGGGCTGACCTCCAGCGTCTCCGGCCTGTCCTTCAGCGCGATGCTGAGCTTGCCGCTCAGCGATCGGCTCACCGACTTGATGGCCCGCGCGTTGACGATGGTGGAGCGGTGCACCTGCCAGAAGTGCTCGCCGTCCAGGCGAGCGACGAGGTCCTTCAGCGGCACCGAGATCAGCGCCTCGCTGTCGGCCGTGACGACGGCGACGTATTTGTGGTCGGCGCGGAAATAGGCGACGTCCTCCACCGTGATGAGCTGCAGCTCGCGGCCGCGCTGCACGGTGATCCAGCGCAGCGGCTCCACGGCGGCCACCGTCGCGGTGCGGGCAGCCAGGCCGCCGAGGTCGGCAGGTGGCAGCGTCAGCCTCTCCTTGAGCCGCAGCAGGGTCTTGGCCATGCGCACCGGGTCCAGGGGCTTGAGCAGGTAGCCGACGGCGCCTTCGTCGAAGGCCTGCACCGCATAGCGCTCGTGGGCCGTGATGAAGACGACATGGGCGCGGCGGCCGATCAGCTGGGCCACTTCCAGGCCGGACAGCCCCGGCATCTGCACATCCAGGAAGCAGGCCTCGGGCGCCAGCTGCTCGACCAGGCGCAGCGCCTCGTGGCCATCGCGCGCCATGCCGACGACCTGGGCCTCGGGCCACTGCCGCAGCAGCTCCTCGCGGATCTCGGCGGCGAGCAGGGCCTCGTCTTCGGCAATCAGGATGCGGGTCATGTCAGTGGCGCCCGGCCGCCCGAAGGCACTGACGCGCCCCCTCGGGGGGCAGTGAGCGGAGCGAGCGTGGGGGCTTCTTCATGTCGGGCTGGGCCAGCGCAGTCGGAACAGCGGCAATTCTTCTTCAATCAATTCCAATGCGGCGCCGTCGCCATGCACGGCGCGCAGCCGCTGGGCCAGCTCGGCCACCGGCACCGCTTCGGCCGCGTGCCGCGTGCGTTCGGCGTCCGGCCCCAGCGCCTGCAGACGCAGCTCGGCCATGCCGGCACCGGCATGCAGGGACAGGCTCCACAGCGTCGTGCCTTCGTCCAGCAGCGGGCGCACCAGCGGCAGCAGCACCATGGGTGCCAGCGGCCAGTCTGGGGGCTCGGCCAGGCCGGCCAGGTGCAGCCTCTCGGTGTGCTGGGCATCGGTGGCCACCAGCCGCGCATAGGCGCGCAGGGCGACGATCTCGCGGGCCAGCGTCGACACCTCCGCTTCGACGTGGGGCTGCAGCGCGCGCAGCAGCTCGATCAGGGCGGCGAGCCGAGCCTGGGCACGCAAGGGTTGGCTCAGCAGTTCCTCGTCGATGGCGGCCAGGCGCTCCGACAGCAGGGCCGGGTCGACGCGCGCCTGCAGGGCCAGCAGCTGCGTGGCGGCGAGCTGGCGTTCGCGCCGGGCCGCCGCATCCTGCAGCGACGCCAGCCGGGCCTGGGCACGCTGCGAGAAGCGCAGCTGCACATAGACGGCCACGCCCAGGCCATGCCAGATCAGCGTCGTGCTGGCCAGTGCGAAATCGTTTTCCCAGGTCCACCAGTCGGCCTTGCCCAGCAGCGGATACAGCCGCGGCGCGATGAGCCAGACGCCGCCGAAGACGGTCAGCCCGACGACGCCCATATAGGCCGGCCAGGCCGGCAGGCGGCCCGCATCGACGAGGGCGTCGGCCAGGCGCAGCAGCAGCACGGCGGGGATGCCGAACTGGATGACGTTGTAGGCCAGCGCGCTCAGCGCGTCGTTGCCCGACATGCCGTTGTCCAGCGGCGTGCCATTGGCCACCAGCGTGGCGGCGCCGACGAGCAGCATCCAGCCGGCGTCGCTGGGGCGCAGCAGCGACTTGCTCATCATGGCAAGGGCAGTTGCACGCGGGCGATGAGGCCGCGCGGTTGGTTGAGGTGCAAGCTCAGCCTGGCCTCGGCACCATGGGCGGCGGCCAGCCGCGCGCGCAAGGTGGCCAGGCCCGTGCCGCTGCCACTGCTGCTGCTCATGCCGGCGCCGGTGTCGGCCACTTCCAGCCGCAGCATGCCCGGTTCGTCGGGATCGGGCCCGGCGCGCACGCAGATCTCGCCGCCGCCCACTTGCGGGGCGATGCCGTGCTTGATGGCGTTCTCGGCCAGCGTCAGCAGGCAGGTGGAGGGCACGATGACGTCGTCCAGCCCCGGCGCGATCTCGTAGCGCAGCACCAGGCGGTCCGGCCCGATACGGCGCTGGTGCAGGGCCAGGAAGGCGGCCACCAGTTCCAGCTCGCGCGCCAGCGGTGCCTCTGCCTGGCGCAGCTCGGGCAGGGCGGCGGCCAGGTAGCGGCGCAGGTCGGCCAGCATGGCGTGAGCGGCCTGGGCATCGGTGCGTGCCAGGCGGCGCAGATGGGCGAGGGTGTTGAACAGGAAATGCGGTTCGACCTGGGCCTGCAAGAGGGTGGCCCGGGCTTCGTCGAGCTGGCGGGCCAGGGTCTGTTCGTCGCGTTGCAGGCGTTCGGCATCGGCCTGGCCGCGCGAGCCGCGCTGGCGGTATTCCAGGCCCAGGCAGACGCAGGCGGCAAAGGTGATGAGGATCTGCAGCGTGTAGGCGTTGAGGCGGCCATCCGGCGCGCCGACGGTGTGGAGGAAACCGTTCAGCGTCGCGAACAGCAGCGTCAGCCCGCCGATCTGCACGGCCAGCCCCCAGCGCCGTGCCCGGCCGGCGCGCGGCAGCAGGGGCTGGGTCAACGCGGCCGCCAGCCACAGCCCCCACAGCAGCACGGCCAGGCCCAGGCCGCCCTTCAGCCCCACGCCGCCGCCGCAGCCGTGCTCGCGCCACAGCGCGCAGCGCACGGCAGTTGGCAGCAGCAGGGCCATGGCCAGCGCAGCGCTCAGCGCGGCAGCGGCGAGCACGGCGCGCCAGCGCAGCAGGGCGACGCGATCAGGGGCAGAAGCAGGGGCCATCAACGCGGAGTGTCACCGGGCTTGGCCTGGGCCAGGCTGGAAGACGCGGCGGCCGCGACGGCCCGGGGTGCGGCGTCGGCAAAGCGGATGTTCATGACGTAGCGCTGCGGCGTACCGCGCTGGCATTCCAGCGTGGTCATCGCGATGCGCACCGGGCTGCGATACAGGCGCGAGCCGTCCAGCGCGATCACCTGCGCGCGGCCTTCGGCATCCACCTCGAACTCGACGTGCACCTCGCCGTCGTGGCCGATGCGCTGCTTGGCGCTGGCCAGGTATTCGGCCAACTGCTCGCCGGCCTCGGGGCAGGTTGCCGGATTGGCGGGCGCGGCCCAGGCCGGCGCAGCGGTGACGGCGGCGAGCAGCAGCAGGGGCAGGATGGCTTTCATGGGAACTCCTCGGGGGTGGGCAATGACGCAAAGTTAGAGATCGCCGCGGCCCGGGTCAGCAGCCGCCGGACCAAGCTCGGGAATCAGCCGACGAAGCGCGCGTGCCGGCCGACGGCGCGAACCCCCCATGACTTCCGTCAGGCGGGTCAGTGCAGACGCGCGGCCAGCCCGGCGGCGCGGCGGAGGGCGCTAAGCTGGCGGCCTTGCCTTGCCCGGAGACGCCCGATGCGCCGCTTCGTCCTGACCGCCCTGCTGCTGACCCCTTCCGCCTGGGCCGCCGACATGAGCCCACCGCCGGAGATCAAGCCCGCCGCAGCCGACCCGCTGGCCACGCCGCGCCGCCTCATCGCGGGCAAGGACTGGGTCGGCGCCCTCGCCGCCTTGCGCGCCCAGCCCCAGGCCGGCAATGCCGACTGGCACAACCTGATGGGCTACACGCTGCGCAAGCAGGCCACGCCGCAGCTGACCGAGTCCGAGGCCGAATACCTGCAGGCCCTGCGCATCGACCCGAACCACCGCGGCGCCAACGAATACCTCGGCGAGCTCTATGTGATGAAGGGCGACCTGCCCAAGGCGCGCGAACGCCTGGCCGTGCTGGAGAAGGTCTGCCCGAGCGGCTGCGAGCAGCGCGAGGACCTGCAGAAGGCCATCGCCGCGGCGACCAAATAACAGCTCGCCACCTACACAGTGGGTAGGCGCGCTGCGCCTACCATGCGCGCCATGCTGAAGTACCTGCTCCAACGCCCCTGGCTTGCCGCCCTGGTCGGCGCGCCGCTGGCCCTGCTGCTGGTGGGCGCCATCGTCGCGGCCCTGATCTGGGCCCAGTTGCCGGCGCTGGATGCGCTGACCGACTACCAGCCCCACCAGCCCCTGCGCGTGCTCAGCGAGGAAGGCCAGCTGCTCGGCGAGTTCGGCGCCGAGCGGCGCCGCTTCGTGGCGCTGAAGGACATCCCCAAGCCCTTGCAGGACGCGCTGCTRGCCGTCGAGGACAGCGACTTCTATGTGCACTCCGGCATCGACTACAGCGGCATCGGCCGGGCCATGCTGCACAACATCCTGCACCCGACGCGGCTGCAGGGCGCTTCCACCATCACCCAGCAGCTGGCTCGCAACATCTTCCTGAGCAACCGCCAGACCTTTGCGCGCAAGGCCCAGGAGGGGCTGCTGGCCATCAAGATCGAGAGGAACCTGACCAAGGATCAGATCCTCGAGATCTACATGAACCAGATCTCGCTGGGCAACAAGGCCTATGGCTTTGGCGCCGCGGCGGAGCGCTATTTCGGCAAGTCGCTGGACAAGCTCAGCACCGGCGAGATCGCCGTGCTCGTCGGCTTGCCCAAGGACCCGAATCGCCTCAACCCCGCCCTCTACCCGGAGCGTGCCAAGCGCCGCCAGGCCGTCGTGCTGGGCCGCCTCGTCGCGGTGGGCCAGATCACCGCCGAGCAGGCCCAGGCGGCGCGCGAGAAGCCGCTGGACGTGCGCCGGCCCAAGCGCCTCTCCGGCGTGGCCGACCATGCCGCCGAACAGGTGCGCGCCGAGATGGTCACGCGCTACGGCGAGGAGGCCTACACGCGCGGCCTGACCGTCTACACGACGCTGCGCTATGCCGAGCAGTCGGCGGCCCAGGAGGCGCTGCGCCATGCGCTGTTCGAGCTGGAACGCCGCCAGCCCTTCCGCGGCCCCGAGGCGACGCTGGAGCTGCCTGACGACAAAGGTGACGAGCTCGACGAGGCACTGGAGGCCGGCTTCGACGCCCACCCCGATCTAGGCGAACTGCGCACCGCCATCCTGCTCAAGGTCGACAAGGGCGCGGCCGAGCTGGTGATGGCCGACGGCGAGAAGATCACGCTGAAAGGCCAGGCGCTGCGCTCCCTGGCCAACGTCAAGCGTGGCGCCGTGCTGCGGGTGCTGGAGTCCGGCAAGCAGTGGCAGCTCAGCCAGACGCCGCAGGCTGAAGGTGCCGTCGTCACGCTGGACCCGGGCACCGGCGCGATCCGCGCGCTGGTGGGCGGTTTCGACTTCGCGCGCAACCAGTTCAACTCCGCCACCCAGGCCTGGCGCCAGCCAGGTTCGGCCTTCAAGCCCTTCATCTACTCCGCGGTCATCGAGCAGGGCGCCTGGGCCGGCACGCTGGTCAGCGACCAGCAGGTGGAAGTGGGCGACTGGTCGCCGCGCAACTACGACGGCCAGTACGAGGAGGCGTTGACGCTGCGTCAGGGCCTGGCCCGCTCCAAGAACATGGTCACCATCCACCTGGTGCAGGCGCTGGGTCCGCAGCGCGCCCGTGCCTGGGCCGCGCGCTTCGGCGTCGACGAGGACAAGCAGCCTTTGAACCTGACCATCGCGCTGGGCACCGGCTCCGTCACGCCGCTGCAGATGGCGCAAGGCTATGCGGCGTTTGCCAACGCCGGCCAGATGCCGGTAGCCTGGCTGATCGATCGCGTGCAGGACGCGCAGGGCGCGGTGCTGTGGAAGGCCGAGGCGCCGCGCTTCAAGACGGCCGTCAGCGCGCGCAATGCCTTCATGACCTCGCAGCTGCTGGCCGCCGTTGCGCGCGAAGGCACCGGCGCGCGGGCGAGCTCATTGCTCGGCCGCTGGGACCTCTACGGCAAGACGGGCACGACCAACGATGCCATCGACGCCTGGTTCTGCGGCTTCCAGGCCACGCGGGCCGGGGCGGTGTGGATAGGCTATCCGCAGCCCAAGTCCCTGGGCGAACGCGAGAGCGGCGGCGGCCTGGCCCTGCCGGTCTGGGCCGCGACGATGGCGGTGGCCTTGAAGGGCCAGCCCAACACCCAGCTGGCGCCGCCGGCCGAGGGCTTGGTGCAGCAAGACGGCAACTGGTTCTATTCCGAGTTCGCCGGCGACCTGGCGATCACGCGCATCGGCCTGCCACCTCCGCTACCGCGGGTTGAGGAGGCGGCGTCGGAGCCGGCGCCTTCGGCGCCGCCGATCAACCAGTAGCGGTCGGCCACTTCAATGCGGGCAGGACTGGGGCGCGTTGGCGTCCTGCACGCGGATGGCGGTGATCGTTTCCTTGACGCGCACGGCATCGAAGATCGCCCGTTCGGGCAACTCGCGGCCGCGGCTGTCCAGGTAGCGCGCCTTGGTGCAGATCCACAAGATGCGCTCGTGCGACTCCTGCGCCGCGCGGCGATGCACCTTGACCTGGTAGGGCCCGACACGTTCGCCGGCGAGGTGCGGGAAATGCGGTCCCAGGCGCACCCAGGCAAAGGCGGCGTCCGACAGTTCGTATTCGGCTCGGATGGCGGCCATCTCCTTGGGCCGCTGGCGCAGCAGCGGCGCGAGGTCATCCGTGCCCAGTGAGCCGCCCGCCCAGGCCGGCGTGACCACCAGGCCGAGCAGCAGTGCACCCAGGCGCCAGCCGCGGGTCATCAATCTTCCCGTTGGACTACTGCCCGGCCGGCGGCTCCCACAGCTCGAGCTTGTTGCCATCCGGGTCCATGACCCAGCCGAACTTGCCGTACTCCGAGTCCTGCGGTTCGCCGACGACATTGCAGCCTTCTTCGCGCAGGACCGCGAGCAGGCCGTGCAGGTCGGCGACGCGCAGATTCAGCATGAAGGCGGCCGTGCTCGGCGCGAAATAGCCGGTGTCGGCCTTGAAGGGGCACCAGTTGGTGCCGCCCGCGCCACCCGGGTTGTCGGGCGTGGCCCAGGGGAAGGTGACGCCGCCCCAGGCCTCGACGGGAAAGCCGAGGTGCTTGGCGTACCACTCGGCCAGGGCCTTGGGGTCGGGTGATTTGAAGAAGATGCCGCCGATGCCGGTCACGCGTTTCATGGGTTCTCCTTGAAGTCGCGCGATTTCAGCACGCCTCAGCCCTGCCAAGGCCCCTTGACTTCGCCCCAGCCCCACTTGGGCATGGGCGCATCGACATCCACCGTCACGCCGGGCTGGGAGTTGAGGACGGCCAGGCGCGAGCCCCATTCGAGATAGCCCACCAGCGCGGAGCGGAACTCCGGGTCATCGGGCATGCCGAGCTCGTCGGCAGTGTCCAGCAGCAGCGCGACCCAGGCGCGGCGCTGGGCCTGGCTGAGGTGGCGGTCCAGGTGCTGGCGCACCATGTGCGGGTGGCCGCCATGCTCGGCAGAGTAATGGGCCGGGCCGCCCAGCACCTCGGCCAGGAAGGCGGCCACATGGGCCGGGTGCTCGCCGTTCATGTGGGCGAAGACGGGTGCCAGCAGGGCGTCGTCCTTGACGCGCTGGTAGAAGCGCTCGGTCAGCCGCAGCAGGGCGGGCAGGCCGCCCAGCCAGTCGTAGAGGGTCGGGACTTGGGGCTCGTTCATGAAAGGCCTCGGTCTTGGAGATGGGCGCGACTTGGGGACGGCGCTGGCGATGACAAGCGGGTGTTTGCCCGCAATCAGACGGCCGCGAATGCGTGCTGCGCCAGGCGCAGGGCTTGGACGGGATCGGCTGCGGCCGTGATGCCGCGGCCGATGACGACATGGGTGGCTCCCGCGCGTGCCGCGGCGTCCGGCGTCGCGGTGCGCACCTGGTCGTTGGCCGTGGATGCGGGCATCTGGATGCCGGGGCAGACGATGAGCATGCCCACGGGCAAGGCCTCGCGCAGCCAGGCCGCCTCGCGGGCCGACGCGACGACGCCGTGGCAGCCGGCTTGCGCCGCCAGCCGGGCCAGGCGCAGCACCTGGTCCTGCACCGAAGGCGCGAGGCCGAGCTCCGGCAGATCGGTGTCCGACAGGCTGGTGATGACCGTCAGGGCCAGCACACGCAACTGCGGATAGGGCTGGGCCGCGGCCACCGCCGCCCGCAGCGCGGCCGAGCCGGCCGAGGCATGGACCGTCACCAGCGTGGCGCCCATGCGGCCGGCGGCCTTCACGGCGCCGGCGACCGAGTTGGGAATCTCATGCAGCTTGAGGTCGAGAAAAACCTGCTTGCCGGCCGCCGCAAGCTCGCGGGCGAGCTCGGGCCCCGCCTCGGTCAGCAACTGCAGGCCGATCTTGTAGTGATCGGCCGCGGGGCCGAGCCGCCGCACCATGTCGCGTGCCTCGGCGGCGGATTCGAAGTCGAGGGCAACGATGACGGAATTGGACATGCGGCGCAACTATGCCAAACGCGGTTGCCCCTTCAGCGCCAGCCAAAGCGCGAACGCCAGCTCGCCCACGAGGGCCGGCAGCAGGATGGCCGGAAACAGCAACTTGGCAAAGGCAGGCGACAGCAGCAGCGCGAAGCTGTTGACCAGATAGCAGACGCCGGCCACGCCGATCAGCACACCGAGCACGCGCGGCAGCACGCCGCTGCGGGCGATCAGCCAGCCACGCAGCACGCAGGCAAAGCCGAAGAAGATCAGGCCGATGCCAAAGCCCTGGCTGTGCAGGTTCACGGCAAACAGAGAAAGGGCATCGCGCTGGCCCGGCAGAAAGGCCGCGGCCATGGAAGGGCTGGTCAGCACCTCCAGCGCGGCCAGCGCCTGCACGCGGTTGGCCACCAGCACGCAGGTCTGCACGAGGTTGAGGCCGGTGGCCGTCAGCGCCAGCGGTTCGTTCACCGGCTTCAGCAGCCGCCACATCATGACGATGATGGGCAGGTCCAGCACCTGCATCAGCAGGTCGGCGACCAGACCGCTGCGCCACAGCAGCGGGTTGGCCGCGATGCGCTGGGCCGTCGCGGCGGCGTCGCCGGCCACGACGAGGCTGCCGCGTACCCAGGCTTCGCTGTACAGGCCCAGCGCAATGATGGCGAGATAGCACAGCCCGGAGATGCGCAGTTCGCGCGCGCTGACGTTGTTGCTCATGCGGGCCTCGCTGCATGCCAGGCGCGGCGGGCGACACCGCGCACCAGCCACGACAGGCCGGCGATGACGCCGCCGATCACGGTGGGCAGCACGGCGCCGAAGGTCCAGCTCATGCCGAGCACGAAGCCGAACAGGCTCTCGGCTCGATGGGCGGGAAGCAGCAGGGCCAGCAGCGGCAGCAGGCCCATGAAGATGATCGCGGTCAGCTCCTGCAGATGCAGCGCGAAGCTCAGGGCCAGCGAGGCACCCAGCAGCAAGGGCAGGGCGAAGCCGATGACGACGGGCCCCCATTCGCGTCGAGTGGCGCCGGCACGGGGCAGGCGGCCGGCCGCCCAGGCGGCGAGGGCGGGCAGCAACAGCAGGCCCCAGGCGTTGGACAGGCCGGGCAGGTCGGGGCGCTGCAGCAGATGGTGGGTGACGATGCCGCCGTGCAGGGCCTCCCAGCTGAGGTGAACAGTCTCGGCCAGCAAGGCCAGGGCGGCGAGGGTCAGGCGCGGTGGGGCAGCGGTCGATGCTTGCATGGTGGTGGAGTGTGACGAAGCAGCGGCGCAGCTTGCCGGTGCCGGCGCCGGGTCACGACGCCGCTGCGACGGGCGGTTGCGGCGTGGTGACCAGCCGCAGCGAGGGCCGACAGCCGGTGTGGCGTTTAACGGAAGCAACGCCGGGTAACAGCTGTCCAGCGGGCGCGGCCCTAGAGTCGGGGCATTCGCCACGACCCTGGTCCTCGCCCATGCGCCATCGCCTCTTGATCGTTGCCGTCCCGACCCTGCTGGCCCTGCTGCTTGCCGGTTGCGCCACGGTGCGGGAGGGGCGTGAGACGCGTGGGCGGGAAGGGCGCGACGCCCACATGGCCCAGGCGGCGTCGGTGGCAGGCGTGGCGGTGGAGAGCTTTGGCAAGCCGGGCTGGGCGCGCAAGGGCGACTTCTCGCTGAGCGGCCAGCGCGTGCGCTACGAGCGGGGCGCCGACCGGCTGGCCTTGTTCGAACCCCTGCCGGGCAATCTGCGTGCGCCGCTGAACTTCAGCTGGCAGGGCCCGGCGGGCGACAGCGCGGCCGTCTGCGAGGCCTGGACGCCCGAGGCCAGCGCCAACGGCCGCCTGACCGACAGCAAGCCCTGGGTGCTGAGCTGCCGCTGGGGCAGCGCCCCGGCCGCCATGCTGCAGATCGGCGAGGGCCAGATGCGCCGCGGCAAGCTCAGCCGCGAAGGCGCCTACCGCCGCGGCGAGCTGACGGTGGGGCTGCGCTCGGTCCATCTGCTCGATGGCAATGTGCAGCCGCAGACGGCCGCCACGGGCTACGAGATGCTTTATCAGGGCACCGTCGTCGGCAGCCTGGACCTGAGCGGCAGCCAGCCGCGACTGCGCCGCCCCGACCCGGCCACGCCGCTGGGACGGGCCGTCACCGAGGCCGCCCTGGCGCTGGCGCTGGCCTGGGAGCCGAGCTGACGGGTTTCAGCGCCTGGCGCGGCGCGCCATCGACAGCGCGAGGAAACCGGCCAGCACCAGCGGCAGGCTGCCCGGCAGGGGCAGCCGCTGCTGGACGAAGACGCCGTTGAACCACATCTGGCTGATGGAGTCGGTCAGCACGAAGTTGATGGCGGCGCTGAGGGTCTGGCCGGGCGCAAACGAGCCGAGGGCGAAGGCCGCGAGGCTGTCACCGGCGCCGACACCGAACACCGGGTTGAGCGCTGCGAAGCTGATGTCGGTGTCGCTGAGCTTGATGAAGCGGTCCTCGTTGTCGGCCTCGGCCGTCAGATTGCCCTGGCGGAACAGGCCGGCGGCGTTGTCCCATTGCATGGCGTTGGCATTGACCGGCGAGCCGTTGACCCATTGCGAGGTCACGATGAAGAACAGCGGCCCGGTCGCGAAGGCGTTGTTGTTGGTCCAGTCGAGCGGCGTGACCCAGCGCGACGTGCCATTGCCGAGATTGGTGATGAAGGGGCCGCCGGTCTGGTTGGTACCGATGGAGCCGATCACCTCATAGGGCGCGGCCAGCAGCAGCGTGGGGGCGAACAGCAGCGCAGCGAGCCAGAGGCGTGCGCGGAGGAGGAGGGACGTCATGGCAATCCTTTCCGGGAGGCAGGAACGAGCCATCGGACGTTGCGCCGCTGCCGGCTCAGGGTCAATCGGGGCAGCGCCAGCTTCCACCGCTTTCAGGGGGGAGGTGGCTGCCAATTGAGGATCGGGCTGGCGTCAGCCGGCCAGTTTCAGCGTCGGCACGCGGCGGCGCAGGGGCTGGGCCTTAACGATGCTGGAACTGGTCTGGGCGCAGTCGGCCAGGCGGTCCAGGGCCTGGTCGAGATGCTCGATGGAGCGCAGGGCCAGGCGCAGCACGAAGCAGTCGTCGCCGGTCACCTTGTCGCACTCCAAGGCCTCGGGCATGTCCTCGATGCGCTGCTGCACCTGGGCCAGTGCACCGGGCATGGGCCGCACGCGCACGATGGCCTGCAGCGTGAAGCCCAGGGCCAGCGGGTCGATGTCGATGGTGAAGGCGCGGATCACGCCGCGCTCCTTGAGCCGCGTCAGCCGCTCCGAGGTGGCGGGCGGTGACAGGCCAATCGCCTCGGCCAGGTCCTTCAGCGGCGCGCGGGCGTCGGCGGCCAGGGCGGCCAGCAGCAGGCGGTCGGTGTCGTTGATCATTATTCGGTGGTGATAAATAAATGCCGTTGTCGATTCTGCCAAGTCATCAATCCGCCGTCTCGAATGCATGTATCGATCGGGTTGACCTTGAAACAATGGCGTCCTTCGTCATTGCAATCCAACGTCATGTCCCCCACCACCCGTGGCGCCCTCGAGATGGGCAGCGCGATGAGCCTGCTGGGCTCCATCGGCTATTTCGTGCTGTTGTCCGGCCTGGCGCCACTGGACGTGGTGTTCTGGCGTTGCGGCTTCGGCCTGCTGACGCTGGCGCTGCTCTGCACGGTGCTGGGCCTGTGGCGCCGGCCGAGCGCGCGGGAATTGGGGCTGGCCGTGCTGGGCGGCGTGGCCATCGTGCTGAACTGGGTGCTGCTGTTCGGCGCCTATGGCCGGGCCTCGGTGGCCGTGGCCACGGCGGTCTACAACCTGCAGCCCTTCCTGTTGATGGGCCTGGGCGTGGTGTTCTTCGGCGAGCGGCTGAGCGCGGCGCGGCTGGCCTGGGTGGCCCTGGCCTTTGCGGGCATGGTGCTGATCGTGCAGGCCAAGCCCAACGCCGGTTATGTCGGCGGCGACTTCGGGCTGGGCGTGGCGATGGCCCTGGGTGCGGCGGCGCTGTGGGCCGTGGCCGCCGTGGTTGCCAAGCGCCTGAGCGGCATGCCGGCACCGTTGATCGCGCTGATCCAGGTGGCGGTGGGCCTGCTGATGCTGGCGCCGTTTGCCGACTTCGGCCAGCTGCCACAGACGGCGCGGGGCTGGATGCCGCTGGTCGTGCTGGGTGTCGTGCACACCGGCCTGATGTATGCGCTGATGTATGCCGGCGTGCAGCGCCTGCCGACGGCCCTGCAGGGCGGGCTGTCCTTCCTCTACCCGGTGGTGGCCATCCTCGTCGACTGGCTGGCCCTGGGGCATGAACTGGCGTCGCTGCAATGGCTGGGTGCGGCGGCCATCCTGCTCGGTGCTGCGGGCCTCTTCAGGGTTTCTCGGCCAGCGCCTTCAGGTTTGCCAGCCCCGCGTCGAAGTCCGGCCCGACCATCTTGTCCATGAACAGGCCCATCCAGCGGTACATCGGATTGCTGCCCATGTCGCCGTCCATGGACCAGGTCACCTGGGTGGCGCCGCCGTTGGTGTCGAGGCGGAAGTCGCCGGTCGAGGTGGTGTTGAAGTCGGGGAAGTAGAGCTCGTAGCCCAGGCGCTTGGGCGCCTCGGCCGTCGTGAAGGTCATGCGGCCGTCGCCCTGGCTCTTGCTCTTCCAGGCCCAGACGGCGCCGGCGCCCGAGGCCGGGCCGCTGTATTCGATGGCCATGGCCGGGTCGCGCTGGTTCCAGGCGCTCCACTGCTTCCAGCCGCGCGGGTCGGCGATGAGGGCGTAGATCTTGTCCGGCGCGGCGTTGATCTTCACCGTGCGCGAGAGCGTGTATTTGGGCGACAGCAGCAGGCCGCCCACGCCCAGCAGCAGGCACAGCGCGACCACCGCGATCAGCAGGACCTTGAGCGCTTTCATTGGGAGTCTCCCGGGAATTGAGATGGGCGGACTGTGGGGGGCCTGCGCCGGCCACACAATCCGCACAACTTCGGACGCTTCCTCATGACTGTTGACGCCAACCTCGCCGCCACCTACGCCGAACAGGGCTATCTCGTCATCCCTGGCTTCAAGAACGCCGCCGACATCGCCGCGCTGCGCCAGCGCGCGCTGGACCTCGTCGACGCCTTCGACCCGGGCGAGCAGCGCCCCGTCTTCACGACCGAGGAGCAGCAGCGCCATGTCGACGACTACTTCCTCGACAGCGGCGACCAGATGCGCTGCTTCTTCGAAGAGGAGGCCTTCGACGCGCAGGGCCGGCTGCGCGTGCCCAAGGAGCTGGCCATCAACAAGATCGGCCATGCCATGCACGACCTCGACCCGGTCTTCAGCGCCTTCTCCAAAGGCGAGGCGTTGCGCGGCGTGGCGGCCGAGTTGGGCCTGGCCAGGCCGCAGGTCTGGCAGTCGATGTTCATCTTCAAGCAGCCCGGCATCGGCGGCGAGGTGCGCTGGCACCAGGACGCCAGCTTCTTCGAGAGCGACCCCGTCACGGTGACGACCTTCTGGTTCGCGCTGGAAGACGCGACGCTGCAGAACGGCTGTCTGTGGACCGAGCCCGGCGGCCACAAGGGCCAGCGTGGCGTGCTGCGCGAGCGCTTTGTGCGCGAGGGTCGCAAGGCCTGGATGGAGCAGATCGACGCCACGCCCTGGCCGGCGGCGGACTCGAAGCAGGCCATCCCGCTGGAAGTCGAGGCCGGTTCCCTCGTCGTCTTCCACGGCCTGCTGCCGCATTACTCCGCGGCCAACCGCTCCGCCCAGTCGCGCCACGCCTACACCTTGCACGTGACGGACGCCGCCAGCCGCTACTCGCCGCGCAACTGGTTGCAGCGTGACGAGAGGTTGCCGGTGCGGGGTTTCTAGCCCCTCTGCTCACAACGCTCACAAGCGCATACATCCCGGGCCCTTTGTCCTACAAGGCGAAGGTGCCTGCACCGGCAGGGCGCGCCGTCGGGTCACCTCAAAGTTGTCTCCACCGCAAACGTCGACCACGACGATCTGGAGGCAGATATGAAATTCCCGAAATCGATGCACGCCGAGGGTTGGGCCAGCCACCTGGAAGAGACCAAGCCCGAGCATCTGCCCGATGCCCTGAAGACCGGCCAAGCCAGGCCCGCCGTGGGTCCGGCGCGATTCAAGCCGACAGGGGCGGGCGCCAAGATTTCCATCCACGCGCCGCTGCAGGCAACGGCAGCGACCGACACGCCGCGCGTCGACCCCGTTTTCGCCCGGCCCCAGCCGAGCGTCGCCTCGGCGGCTGCCATCCAGCGGGATCGCCAGATGAGCTGGATGATCCCCGCCGGTGCCGGCGCCGCCATCATCGCGGCCGTGGCCATCTGGGCCATGAACCGGCCGAGCAGCGCACCCGTCACGCCGCCTGCCATGGTGGTGGGCAGTGCCGAGCCGCAGACCGAAGTGGCCGCGGCCACGCCGGCGGTCGAGACGCCTGCAGCTTCGCAAGCCCCGGACAGCGCGACGACCACGGTCGCTGCCGCGCCGGCGCCCATCGAGCCTGCGACGCCGAGCGTTGGCCTGCCTGTGACGACGAGCCGCCCGGCCGTCGAACCGCGCCCGGTGGTGGCCCAGGCCCCGGTGCCAGCCGCGCGACCCGACATGGTGCTGCGCTCCGCGCCGGCGACCCCGGTCGCCACGCTGCCGCCGCCGACCACCGTCGCCGCCGCGCCGGTCGACGCCCAGCCGCTCAG